>CAZTTQ010000047.1:0-1590 GCA_964616135.1 uncultured Gammaproteobacteria bacterium | reverse complement strand
CGGCGCGCACATCCGCACGCTGCTCCTGACGCTCTTCTACCGCCACTTCCCCGAGCTCATCCGCCAGGGCCACGTCTACATCGCGCAGCCGCCGCTCTACCGCATCCAGGCGGGCAAGGACGTGCGCTACGCGTACTCGGATGACCAGAAGACCAAGATTCTGGACGAACTGGTAAAAGCAAAGGCAGAAAAGAAGGCCGAAAAAGCCGCCGCCAAAAACCCGACTGAACAGGAAGCGGCGGACCTTGCCGCGGAATCCGGTGAGTTGGAACAGTTGGTCGTCGGCGGACTCAAGGTGAACATCCAGCGCTACAAGGGTTTGGGTGAAATGAACCCCGAACAGCTCTGGGAAACCACGATGGACCCGGTGACCCGCCTCATGAAAAAGGTGAACATCGACGACGCAGAAAAGGCCGACGAAATGTTCGACGTCCTCATGGGCGCCGACGTCGCGCCCCGCAAGCGATTCATCCAGACGCACGCCGCGTCGGTCCGCAACCTCGACATTTAGCCAAAGGCGCCTTCCCTTGACGGGGAGGCGTTTTTGCGTTAGGGTCCCCGGTCCCGATCCCGGGACAAGCGCGGAGTCCACCCATGGAATACGCCGAACGAGTTCTTTCCTTCTTTCCCGTGCTTATCAGCGTCGCGGATCTGTACGCGGCCCTGGCACGCATGGCGGACGTCCCCGAGGTACCGCACCTTACCCACCTGACAAAAGAGCTCAGGCGTTGGTCCAATCTGGTCATCGGACGGACCGGGACGACCGACAACTTCGCCCTGCGGCGTCTCGCCTCCGGGCTCCTGCACACCGCGGTCAGCAACCACATCCGCGCTGCCATTCCCCCGCCGCGTCCGCGCCCGACCGCCCAGGATCGACGCTGGAGCCGACGGGCCGCCCTGTTCGGATCCATCGGACAACGGCACCTCGGTGCCGGCATGCGGGTCCTTTCCGAGGAAGACCAGTCGCGGCTCATCCGGGCCTGCGACATCGCGCACTCCTGGGCTGCCACGGCCTTGGTCGGCGCGCGTTCTTCCAACGTAGTGGAGCACGCGCTCAAGCAGGCGTTCCTAGACGCGCGCACCCACGCCGCCTCCCCGTTGGAGGACGCCTTGGAAGCGACGGATTTCACCCTCACCTGGCCCCACGCGCGCGGCGGTTACCTGATCCAGGTGAAGACGGCCCCGCAACGGGATACCCCCGTCCGCGTCCTCGTCTACCACCGATCCGTCCCGCATCGACACCAGTTCCTCTTGGAACCCGGCGACCAATCGCATGCCGAAGAAGCGCGGCAGATTGGTGACCGGCAGCACCGCGAAGCGTTCCGGGTCTGGACGTGCGCTCAAGAACGCTGGCAGCGAACGCAAGAACCCTGGTTCGCCGCCTTCATCACGGTCCACGCAGAACTCGCCGAACCGCTCGTCCGAGTTCTGCCGAACCTCCTCCGACAATCCTTCACTCCTGTCGGCCAACTCCCCCCTTCTGCCACCTGACAGCCCCCTCCGGGGCTTTTTTGTTTGTCCCTTGCCAATTTCCGCGATTTCCCCTAGTATTGCCCCCAAGCCCCCCGCGGGGGTATTTAAGTACCCAAG
>CAZTTQ010000046.1:0-1815 GCA_964616135.1 uncultured Gammaproteobacteria bacterium | reverse complement strand
CACCGGAGCCTCGACCCCTGCCGCCTACGCCGCGCCCACGGCCCCGGACGCCGCCGCCCCGGACGAACAAGTCGGTCCCTTGGCCGCCGTAACGGATAAAGACCATATCCGCGGCGACAAAAACGCTCCCGTAACGCTCATCGAATACTCCGACTTCGAATGCCCGTTCTGCGAACGCTTCACCCCGACGGTCGACCAAGTCATGGCCGACTATAAGGGCAAGGTCCGCTTGGTCTACCGCCACTTCCCGCTGTCTTTCCACCCGGAAGCCGAACCGGCCGCGGAAGCCTCGGAGTGCGCTGCCGAACAGGGTAAGTTCTGGGAATACCATGACAAACTCTTCGCCAACCAGGAAAGTCTGGGTGCCACGTACTACCCGCAGCTCGCCAAAGAACTCGGCCTGAACGTGGGTAAGTTCAACGACTGCCTTGCTTCCGACCGCATGCTGGCCGTGGTCCGCGCCCAGTACCAGGGCGGCGCCACCGCCGGCGTGAACGGCACCCCGGGATCCTTCGTCGTCTCCAAGAAAGGAACGGTATCCCCGATCCGCGGCGCCCTGCCGTTTGAGAGCGTGAAGCCCCTCATCGACGCCGCGCTTGCCGAATAAGTCCGCTGCAAAAACGGTCCATACGGGCCGTTTTTGTTTTCCCCGACGACGCGCTACACTGTCGCAAACAATTCATCCTTCCTATGATCCATTCCCGCTCCCTACGTGCGCTTGCGGCCACCATGGCCGTCTTGGCCCTCACCGGCTTTGGTTGCTCCAAGACCCGGTCTTTCACGGAAGACGGCGTCACGTACAAAGCCACGGGAAACTTGGACGAGGAAGGCGGCACGGGAAAGGCGACGTTTACCAATGAAGACGGAACGAGCGGCACCATTGAAGTCCGCGGCGCGGGTGAACGCCCGCCAGAGGGATTCCCCAAGAATTTTCCCATCATGCGGGGAATGGACGTCCTCAGTTACACCTCGTTAAACCAGGACGGCGGGGAAATCCACGGGGCCGAATGGAGCACCAAGGCGTCCATTGCCGAAGTCTACGCTTATTATAAGAAGGAATTGCCCCAAAACGACTGGACCGTCACGTCCACCTCGTCTTACAACGACAGCTCGTACATCGGCTTCTCCAAAAAGGGCGACCAGCGCTACGGGGGCACGGTCAACATGGAAAAGGAGGCGGACGGGAACACGAAAGTCTCCATGAGTCTCATGTTCTTTGCCGATCTCGGCGACCTTGGCCAATAATCCTTGACAACCGAGCAGGATTAAGGGAAGATGCCGCCGTCATTCATCACGCCCGCCTGGGCTTCGGGGATCAGCGCCCGACGCTCGGACGAGCCGTGCTAACCGCATCCTTATGCTGGACAACAAGAAAAAGCAGAAGCTGATCGAGAAATTCCGCACGCACGCGTCCGACACCGGCTCTCCGCAGGTGCAGGTCGCCATTCTCTCGGCCGAAGTCGCCGAGTTGACGGAACACCTCAAGATGCACAAAAAGGACTTCTCCAGCCGCCGCGGTCTGGTGAAGAAGGTCAACGAACGCCGTCGCTTGCTGAAGTACTTGGAGCGTGAAGACGCCAAGGCCCACAAGACCCTGACGGAAGCGCTCGGCCTCGCCTAATGTACAAGAACCCCCGGGGCCGCGTTGCGGTCCGGGGGTTTCTGTCTAAATTCGTTTCCGCCGAGACCGACGGGATTCAAGATCCTTGAAATCCGGGGCTTCGGCGGAACCATAACCACACGTATGGCAGCTATCCGCACGTTTGAAGCGCAGTGGGGTGGAAAGACGCTTTCCATCCAAACCGGCAAGTACGC
>CAZTTQ010000045.1:0-2720 GCA_964616135.1 uncultured Gammaproteobacteria bacterium | reverse complement strand
CGGTCTATATTTATCCCTACCTGCATGACTATGTTGGGCCCGAACTCTGGGTACATCCCACAGATCAGCATCCAAATGAAATCGCGCACAAGATCACGGCAGAGGCATTGGTAGATCGTCTCTCAAAAGAACCAATCAAATGAACGTACTTCTTTTCGTGCGGCGTGTGCTGACATGGATAGCGCTTGCGGGCACCTATGCGGTCGCGCTGCCGTTCTTTTGGGCGGTCGAACGGATAGGTATCGTGCGAATAGCCATACGCTCCACCTGGCAGATACGCCCGTCTCCACCCGTCAATTCCCATGAACGGCTTTTCTGAACCAACGTACGTCTTAGGCCTGTCTTTTGGCTTCCATGATTCGGCCGCCGCGCTCTTGCGCGACGGGATGTTGGTGGCCGCTGCACAAGAGGAACGGTTTAGTAGAAAAAAGCACGACGCCGGATTTCCACATCAAGCTGCCGCGTATTGTTTGAAAGAAGCGGGGATAGACGCGGGGAAACTCAGGGCGGTCGTTTATTATGAAAAACCCTTACTGAAGTTTGAGCGTGTGTTAAAGGGGTTTTTCCGATCCTGGCCATTTGAATGGCAGGCATTTCTTACCGCCATCCCATCCTGGCTACAAGAAAAACTCTGGATCGCCCCGGCCATCCGCCGGGAACTCGGATACGCGGGTCCGGTGTATTTTTCCGAGCACCACGTTTCCCATGCGGCCTCCGCATTTTTCGCGTCTTCCTTTTCCTGCGCTGCCGTGCTGACCGTGGATGGTATCGGCGAATGGGCGACCGCGACGTACGGCCGTGGGGAGGGAAGCCGCCTGGAACTCGCCCGGGAAATCCATTTTCCTCACTCGCTCGGTTTGTTTTACTCTGCTGTTACCCATTTTCTTGGATTTACGCCCAATGAAGACGAGTACAAGGTCATGGGTCTGGCGCCGTACGGGACGCCCGCGTATCGGAAACAGCTGGACGAATTACTCACCCTGTTCCAAGACGGTAGTTTCGCGTTGAAGTCCGGGGTCTTTGGAGAAACGTACGCGAACCAGCGTGTGGAAGCGGACCTATCGCGCGTCCTTGGGTTCGGAAAGCGCGTGCCCGAATCCGTCCTTGCCCAATGCCATAAGGACCTGGCCGCGAGCCTTCAGGATCTCACGAACGAGGCAATGGTGAATCTCGCGCGTCAGGTGCAGAAAGAAACCGGGGAGGAATCCCTCTGTATGGCCGGCGGCGTCGCGCTTAATTGCGTAGCGAATACGGCGGTATTCCACCAAGCGGGTTTCAAAGATGTCTGGGTGCAACCGGCGGCGGGAGACGCTGGCGGGGCCCTGGGCGCTGCGTTGTGGTACTGGCATCATGTGTTGGGAAAGCCGCGACATTGGACGATGGATCACGCCCAGTACGGACCGGCATTCGCGGAGGAAGAGATACAACGCTTCCTCGATGGACGTGGAGTGGGTTACGAGCGTTTGGACCCAGAGGCGATGGCAGAACGCGTCGCAGGCCTTATTGCGGACCAAGCGGTGGTTGGTTGGTTTCAGGGTCGCATGGAATGGGGTCCGCGCGCACTAGGCAATCGTTCAATCTTGGCAGATGCGCGGAACAAGGATAATTGGCAACGGGTCAATTTGAAGATCAAGTTCCGTGAAAGCTTCCGTCCGTTCGCTCCGGCCGTGCTTGCCGAACGGTTTGGGGAATGGTTCGAAGGCCCGGCCAACCCGTTCATGTTGTTCACGGCGCGTGTCAAAGAGCCGGGCAAGCTTCCAGCGGTTTCCCATGTGGACGGTTCCGCGCGCGTCCAGACGGTGGATCGGAAAACGCATCCGGACTTTGCCTGTCTTCTGGATGCGTTCGCAAAAAAGACGGGCGTGCCCGTGCTGATCAACACGTCCTTCAACGTGCGTGGCGAGCCGATCGTCTGTACGCCGGCGGATGCTTGGGATACCTTTCAGAAAACGGACATGGACGTCCTCGTCATGGGCGACTGCCTCATCAAAAAGAACCGCCTATGAAAGACACGATCGCGTTGTTGCGGGAATTGGGCAGATACGTCTGGGTCCGTCGGCAATGGGCCGTTGGCCTATTCATCTTGTTCCTGCTTCTGCTTGGCGTCCTGGTGAGCATGGCGGGAAACCCCGCCCTCGCCCCCTTCGTCTATCCGATGATCTGATATGCCCACGCTCTCCGTCCTGGTCCCCGCACACAATGAAATCCGTACGATTGCGGAACTGATTGCCAAGGTGAAAGCCTCGCCTGCCTGCGGCATGGAAAAAGACATCATTGTTGTGGACGATGGATCCACGGACGGTACGCGCGACCTATTGAAAACCATCCCGGGCATCCGCTACGTCTTTCATGAGAACAACAAAGGGAAGGGGGGTGCGTTGAAAACGGCCCTTGCCATCGCTATGGGGGAGTACGTGATCTTCCAGGATGCGGACTTGGAATACGATCCGGACGATTACGCGGCCATGCTGCAGCCACTCCTGAAGAGGGCGACGGCATGGACGAACGGTGTCCGAGTTCCTCCTAAGGACGACGCCCGGATGCGTACGTTCTACGGCTGGTTGAACCGCCTGGGGAACTTCACGATCACTTGGTTGACGAATATCCTCTATGGGCACGTCTCGGGAGAGTATGAGGGGTGCTACAAAGCCTTTCCCATTAGTCTGTTGAAACGCATGGAGATTAAAACGAATGACTTTGATTTTGACAATGAGCTGGTC
>CAZTTQ010000044.1:0-2984 GCA_964616135.1 uncultured Gammaproteobacteria bacterium | reverse complement strand
CAATGGAGAGGACGTAGTTGCCGGTCGTGTCCGTGCCGAGGGCGACGGAGTCGGCATCAACGCTCCAAACTGCGCCAGAACCGGAGACCGTGATGTCGCCGTAATCCGTATCCACGATGGCGCCGCTCGTGTCCGTTCCACACGCCCAAACATCCGCTGTTTCATTCCACTTCAACAATTCTCCATCCGCACACCCCTGAAGCAACGACACGCCCGTCGCGAGGATTTCCAACCCGGAACCAGAGGACGTCGTGGCGGACAAACCGTTGGAAGACGGCGCAAGAGTCAGGGCAATGCTGTCCGCGTTCACGACGATCGCACCGTTGGCGGAGGCGATATCCACGGAGACGGACGACCCGAGCGCGACCGAACCGCCGTTTGCCAACCCGCTTCCCGCGGTAACGGTTACGGAAGAGTTGGTTAATTCCGCGTTGCCGATGGAGCCCGCGGGCAAAACGACTTCCCCGTCACCCGTCGCGTCCGTGATAACCGTCAGGGCGGAGAGCGAAGCGCTGCCGATGGTCAACGCGCCTGCCGTCGCCGGCGTAATGCTGGAACCGGCGGACAGCACCAGAGATCCCGCCGTGACCGAACCGGCTAACGTCAGGGCACCGGAGGAAGTGATCTTGTTGGACGAGGAGAAAAACTGGACGTCGCCGGTCAACCCGCTCTGCAACGTGAGCGTGTTGGAACCAGTCGCGTTCACCTGCGGATTGGTCGCGCCGAGGATCAAGTTCCCGGACGTCAGCACCGGCACCTGGTTGCCCGTCGCGGACTGGGCCGGAGTAAATCCACCCACCGTGCTGGCATTGACCGCGTACCCGGAGGATGTCACGCGTTGGCGGGGCGAGAGCGTTTCAAACGAAGTGATGCCAGCGCAGGACCCGCTGACAGACGCGGCCACTTCCGTGTTGAGGTACACGGTGTCCGTGGAGGCGAAGTCAAAATCCAACGTGTCACCCCCAGCGACCGTATCGCCGATACCGACGTTGAAGACACCCGTGCGTACCGACACGGTCATTGTGGACGGCGTAGCGGCAGCGGACGGCCACACCTGGTTCGTGCCCGCAACGCCACCCGTGGACACGTCCCACAAAGAAAACCGGAAGCAGTAATTGGTTCCGGATCCGCCCAACAGGTTCCCACTGCTATCAAGCAAGCGACCCTGGTGGTTGATGATTTTAGGAACACCGGCGGACGCTTGCGCCTGAAGCACCGGAGAGAACAAAAAAGTCAGTCCCGCGATGAGCAGGGCCCCCTTACGGAATGTTCGCCGAGCATGGAAGACGAGCGACTCCAGATGCATGTGTCTTATTACTGCCTTATTTTAGCATAAAAACGGCTTGTCTAGTAGGGAGGCACCTCCTGTTTTCTTAGGAAAAACAAGCATTGTGGATAACCCATCTGTTTCGGAAACAAAAACGGGTGCCGGAGAACATATTTGGCACCCGCGTCAACTTTTTTATCCCAGTCTTCCTCCGTCAAAAAAGACAGGGCGATCTCCCTGGACCTTCCGACGCATTCATGCTAGGTTCGAACCGCGGAACGGAGGCCTCATGAACCCATTCGGCACGTGGTACGACGCCCTTCTGCGTTGGACCGAGGAATTCAAGAAGCAGAAGAACTTCATCGACCGTTTCTTGGACGGGCTCCCGCCCTGGGTGACCCCGAACGGGATCACCCTCCTTCGGACGGTCCTCTTCCTGCCCATCTACTGGTGCATGAACGAAGGCTACGATGGGTGGGCGGTGATCCTCTTCGGCATCTCCTCCACCTGCGACCATCTGGACGGTAAGCTCGCTTACCGCCGCCAGCAGCACACGGCGCTCGGGGCGTTTCTGGACCCCTTGTCGGACAAGATCGTGAACTGCGGTGTCCTCCTCAAGGCCGTCCCCCGGCTCCCGCCGGGATTCGGCCTGCCGATCACGGCCATGTGCCTGTTTGCCTTCGGCCTTACGTTCGTCCGCCTCGGACGGATGTGGCGGGCCTACAAGAAGGCAGGGTCGGTGGAGCAAGCCCCGACGGCAGCGAAGAACGTCGGCAAACTCAAAGTCATCTGCGAGATTGCCGCCATCATCCTGCTCCTCCTCGGACTTCACTTGGAGTTCGTTCTCCTGGTGTGGGTAGCCGGCCTCCTCCTCATCGCCGCCGTCCTGTTGGCCGCCCGGTCGTTCTGGGCCCAGTACCAGGCGACGCACTGACGCCGTCGTTCCCTTGCGGAACCGGCGTTTTTTCTTACTTACCGAGAGCGCGATACCCTCCCTCCACGTCAAATACCTGCTGGTATCCCATGGATTCCAGCGCCTTGGCCGCCACCGCGGACCTGGCACCGCTTGCGCAGTACACAACCACGGGGACCGTCAGGTCAGGGGCTAATTCCCTTGCCTTCAATGGGACAAACCAGTGTGGGAGGAGAATGGCTCCTTCCGCGTGTCCTCCGTTCCATTCATCCTGACCGCGCACGTCTAGCAACAGATGGCTCCAACCGGAAGACACCCGGCGCTTATATTCTTCGGCAGAAAGAAGGGGCATATATTACCCACGTAACAAAAAGAGATTTTGAACGACTGGAACGATGAGTGGATGTACCACATGGACGACCAGCAACGCAAGAAATCCCCAAGCAAAAATACGGTCAATGCTTGTGTGGGACGAAATGGCCCACCGGCCTTCATAGATCCAAAGCCGGCGGCGCAACACGCGCACGCAGAAGACGCCCCCGACCAATTCCCATGCCGCCAACACCAGCCCGTACGCGAGCCCAGCAGCCCAGAGGGGCAACAACGAAAACGCAGGATGGAGTGCCAGGACCAAGAGCGTCCCTAACCCATAGATGGGAAGAAACGGGATGTGCAGATACGAAACCGACGTGAGTTGTTTGTCCACAACCGAACGATAGGTGGAATCCACGATCCACCCAAGGAATCCGTAAACAATAAACCATGCGAGCCATTCCATGGAGGCATAATACCATACGCCGGATG
>CAZTTQ010000043.1:0-3077 GCA_964616135.1 uncultured Gammaproteobacteria bacterium | reverse complement strand
GATGATAATGGCCGTGTATTCCGCCTGGTTGTTGGTGGTGGTTCCGAGCCACTTGGCGGCCTTGGCAATGGTTTTCCCCTCATGGACGCCGTCCATGTCCTTCAAAATGGCGCCGGAGGCGGAGGGGCCGGGGTTCCCGCGGGAACCGCCGTCGGTGTACACGCGGATCGTCATAGCTTGAGGTCGGTGATCTTGAATTGGATGTCGCGGCGGCCGTTCCACTCGTTCACGCCCAGCTCGAACGCGACGTCGACCGTCTGCCCCAGGCGCAGGGTGCCCAGCAGGTGGCCGAAGCGGAAGCCGATCATGCGGACGATCTTGCCACGCGGCGAGCGGACTGCCAAGCGCAGGTGCTTGCCGTCCGCGCCCACGGGGTCCACGCCGGACACGAGAAGCCCGCGCGCGCAGAATACCGGCGGCCGGTTCCCCTCCCCGAACGGCTGGAGCTTTTCCAGGTTCTCCAACAGCGCCCAGTCCGCGTCTTCCACCGCAATTTCCGCGTCGACGTGGAGCGTCGGCACCATCTGCGCTTCCGTCAGGTTCAGTTCCGCGTAGGCGCGCATCGCCTCGCTCGCCAGGGCGAATTTGTCCGCGCCCGTGACGGAGAATCCGCACGCCTGCGGGTGCCCGCCGAACTTGTCCATGTGTTCCGCGGCCGCGCGTACGGTAGCCGTGATGTCGTACCCGGGCACGCTGCGCCCGCTACCCACGTGGTGGCCGTTCTCATGGCCCACCACCAGCACCGGACGGCGATAGTCGTTCACCAACTTGGAGGCGACCAACCCGACCAGGCCGGGCGACCAGCCTTCCCCGGCGGCGATGATCAGCTTTTGGTCGCCGATCTCCCCGACGCTCGCCTTGGCGGCCTGATACATGCGCTCGCTGGCCTCTTGGCGCGCCTCGTTCGCCTGCTGCAAGTGGTTGGCGAAATGTGTCGCGGCCATGTCGTCTTCCGCCAACAGCAATTCCAACGCGCCGGAAGCGTGTTCCATGCGCCCGGCGGCGTTCAACCGCGGCCCGATCTGGAACCCGATGGTCGTGGTGTCCGCCGGTCCTTTGGCCCCGGCCAGCTCCAACAGCTTTTTCAATCCCAACCGGCGGGTCTTGTTGAGGACCTTCAACCCGTACGCTTCCAACGCGCGGTTTTCGCCCGTGAGCGGCATGACGTCCGTCACCGTGGCGATGGCAACTAAGTCCAGCAGCCATTTTTCATAGCCGTCCGGCAGGGTTCCGCCGCGTTTGCGCGCCTCGACGATCAAGGCGGACGCCAGCTTGAACGCGACGCCCGTACCGCACAGGTGCTTGTTGGGATACGTCTCCCCCGGTACCAACGGGTGGATGAGGATCGCCTGTTCGGGCAACTCCGCCGGCATCGTGTGGTGGTCACAGACGATGGTGTCCATGCCGAGCTCTTTTGCCCGGTCGATGGCCGGCTTGTTGCTGATACCGCAGTCCACTGTGATCATCAGCTTTGCGTTACGCTCCTTTACCAGCACCTCCACCGTCGGAATGGCGACGCCATAGCCTTCTTTTTCCCGGTGCGGCAGGTAGAAGGTGAGTTTCTTTTCGTCATAGGCCGCCCCACCGTTCGGCGAAAACAGCGACCGGCAGATGTCGCGCATGGCCGTTAGCAGGACGGCGGACCCGGACACGCCGTCCGCGTCATAGTCCCCGTGCACGGCGATCACTTCTCCTTTGGAGAGCGAATCGAACACGCGCGCCACGGCCGCGTCCATGTTGCGAAACAGGGACGGCGAAAACGTGTCGCGATTCCAATCAGGCGCCAGGTACGCGTCCATCGATTCCTGCGTTTTCAACCCGCGGTTCCACAGCAACTGCAAAAGCGCCGGCGGATAGGCCGGAAACTGCGCCGCGACGTCTGCGGGGACGGGGTCCGCGACCTGCCAAACTTGGGACATGGGTCTAATTGAAGGCGTAGATGACCGTAGACGCGAGCATGCTGACGATCATGAAGATCGACAGGTATTTCCACACTTTGCGGGCAGTGTCGTGTTTCATCATCATAGATTCTAGGAGCGTGCTCCTTCTAACCGGTCCTGCCGGCCAATAATAGCAGCCAATTCCTGGTCAAAGCGTTCTTGGTTCTTTGCCAAGCCATCGAAGCGGAGCAGTGTTTCTCCCCGAAATGCGGCAAGCTCGGACTTTGTCGCACAATGGTCTAGCTGTTCTTCCACATGAAATAATCTCACGGCGAGAAAATCTACTTTTCCCTCAATATCGTCAAAACGACCTAAAACAGCCTTTTGAAAGGCATCCAAGGAGGCAAAACGATCAAGCATCACTTGTTGAAATTGGTCATTCGTCATACGCAAAAATGAGTGTATCAGACCCTGGCCCGAAACGCTTGGGGACAAAAAATCCCCCTGCCGTTTGTACGGATCAGGGGGATTTCCTCTTCCTCTATCCCACTCTACTTTTGGCTTCCTGTCAACGAGTGGGCTGTGGACTAATCGCGCTTGAGGACCGACAGGTACGCGTCCGTGGGGATCTCCACCGAACCGACGCCCATTTCGGCCATCTTCGCCTTCCCTTTCTTCTGCTTCTCGAGCAACTTGCGCTTGCGGGTCACGTCGCCGCCGTAGAGCTTGGCGGTCACGTCCTTGCGCAGCGCGGAAATGCGCTCCGAGGCGACGATCTTGCCGCCGACGGCCGCCTGCAGCTTGATGACGAACCACGCCTGAGGGATCGTGTCCTTGAGCGCGCTGACGATGCGGCGCCCCACGCGTTCGGCCTGGTCGCGGTAGACCAGCTGGGCCAGGGCGTCCGCCGCTTCCTCCGCCACCAGGATGTCCAGGCGCACGACGTCGGCCACGCGGTAGTCCTTGAACTCGTAGTTGAGCGACGCGTAGCCGGACGTAATGCTCTTCAGGCGGTCGTAAAAGTCCACGATGACCATGGAGAGCGGCACGTCGTAGTGCAGAATCGCCTGCTGTTGGGAAAGATATTCCGTCGTCTTATATTCCCCGCGACGTTCCTGGAGAAATTGCATCACCGCACCGACGTATTTTTAATGATACGGCGACCCCCGAGATCTACACGGCTCTTCAATAGAGACG
>CAZTTQ010000042.1:0-3336 GCA_964616135.1 uncultured Gammaproteobacteria bacterium | reverse complement strand
CCGCACCGTACTCGCGGTGCTGCTGTCTGCGTACGATGAAGAATCCGTCGCGGTCGCAGAAGGAGAAGAAGCAGATGTGCGCACTGTATTGCGCCTCCCGGCCGCCATCGCTCCCATCAAGGTCGCGATTTTGCCGCTCTCCAAAAAAGAAGAACTGTCGTCCGTTGCCCGCCCGTTGGCAGAAAAATTGGCCAAGCTGTGGCGTGTGGACTACGACGAAACACAATCCATTGGCAAGCGCTATCGCCGCCAGGATGAAGTCGGCACGCCGTTCTGTGTCACGGTGGACTTCGACACCCTCAACGACAACGCCGTTACGGTACGCGAACGTGATTCCATGAAGCAGGAACGCGTCGCCTTGGCAGAACTCGAATCGTATTTGGCTAAGCGCCTCGCCTAACCTATGCCTACCCGCCACGTCTTGGAGAACGGCGCGCGCGTCCACGTGGTCCCGTTTTCGGGCACGGACGCCGTGACCTTGCTGGTGCTGTTTAAGGTCGGCTCGCGCTATGAAACGCCGTCGCTTTCGGGCGCGTCGCACTTCATTGAGCACCTCATGTTCAAAGGGACAAAAAAGCGTCCCAACACGGTGGACATCAGCCGCACGCTGGATGCGTTTGGTGCAGAATACAATGCGTTCACTGGCAAAGACTACACCGGCTATTACGTGAAGACCGACGCGGCGCACCTGACCGGGGCGACGGACTTGTTGCACGACATGCTGTTCGGCTCCGTGTTCGACAAGAAGGAAATGGACCGGGAACGCACCGTCATCATGGAGGAGATCAACATGTACAAGGACAACCCGATGATGCGCGTGGACGACTTGTTGGAAGAAGTCATGTTCAAAGGGAACACCCTCGCGTGGAACATCGCCGGATCGCATGAAACCATGCGCGCCATGAAGCGCGAGGAAATCGTCGCGTACCGCGACAGCCATTACGTGCCGTCCCGGATGGTCGTCGGTTTGGCGGGGAAGGTCCCCAAGGACGCGATGGCACTTATCAAGAAAACGTTCGGCGCCGTGAAGTCCGCGCAGGCCCCCGAGGCATATGCGCCGTTTCCCGGCCGTGCGGCGGAGGCGGAACCGCGCTTCTCCGTGGAATACAAGGATACGGAACAGATGCAGCTTGCGTTCGGCTGGCCCTCTTACGGCTACGCAGACAAGCGCAACCCGGCCGTCAGCTTGCTCTCGGTCATCCTGGGTGGAACAATGAGTTCGCGCCTGTTTATCTCCGTGCGTGAACGCCGCGGCTTGGCCTATTCCGTCCGCGCCACCAACGGGACGTATGACGACGTCGGCGCATTTACCGTTCAGGCCGGCTTGGACAAGTCCCGCCTGGCGGAAGCGGTCAAAACCATCCGCGCGGAACTGAAAAAGATGT
The DNA here is from genome assembly GCA_964616135.1 of uncultured Gammaproteobacteria bacterium. GTDB lineage: Bacteria > Patescibacteriota > Patescibacteriia > UBA9934 > GWF2-40-263 > JAJYIV01. The sequence goes on along the minus strand of CAZTTQ010000042.1, from coordinate 1,951 downwards.
GCAAGGACGGCGTCACGCCCAAAGAACTGCGTGCCGCCAAGGATAACATCCGCGGCCGCATGCTGCTGCGCCTGGAAGACTCCTCGGAACGCGCGGACTGGTATGTGCGCCAGGACCTGTTCTTGGACAAGTCCGTTTCGCCGGAAGAACGCATGAAGGCGGTGGAACGCGTCACGGCTGCGCAGGTAAAGGCTGTCGCCCGTGAGATTCTGGATGACAAAAAACTGTCAGTGGCCGTCGTTGGCCCCTATCGCGACGTCGCGGAATTCCGCGCCGCCGCCGGCATGTAACTCTCCTATGAAAACCATCGTTGGCAACTGGAAGATGAACGTGGGCGTGCGGGAAAGCGTCGCGCTCGCGCGCGGCGTGCTCTTGTCCGTGCGCGGACGCCGCCATTTGCCAGAGGTGGTCGTCTGCCCGCCGTTCACGGCGCTGACGGAAGTGCGCAAGACGGTCGCGCGCAGCCACGTTTCCTTGGGCGCGCAGGACATGTACGCAGAGGAAAGCGGCGCGTTCACCGGGGAAGTCTCGCCCCGCATGTTGGTGGAGGCGGGTGCCAGCCACGTGATCCTCGGCCATTCGGAACGCCGCCGTTTGTTCGGTGAAACGGACGAATCCGTCGGAAAAAAAGTCGCCGCCGCGCTGGTTCACGCGCTTGTCCCCATTGTCTGCGTTGGGGAGACCAAGGCGGAGCGGGAAGCGGGCCAAACGGAAGCCGTGGTGACGCGCCAGTTGCGCGCCGCGTTTACCGGACTGCCCGCGCGCGGGGCGGAACGCGTGTTTGTCGCCTATGAGCCCGTGTGGGCCGTCGGCAGCGGCACGCCCGCCACGCCGGAAGACGCTGCCGCTATCCACACGACCTTGCGCAAGACGTTCGCGGGCCTCAAGGGCGCGGATCGCACTAATCTGTCCGTCCTCTACGGCGGCAGCGTGGATGACAAAAACGCCTACGCGTTCCTGCGTGAAACGGAAATAGACGGCCTCCTGGTCGGCGGTGCCAGCGTCAAACTGCAGCAGTTCGCCGCCATCATCGCCGCCGCGTCCGACGTGCTGGAAGGCATCGCGTCGGCCACCTAAACGCTTATGGACCTCTTTCTCCTCGTTCCCGGTATCCTGTTCGGCCTGTCCTTGCTGGCGGCGGTGGTTTTGCTTGCGCGCAAAATCCCCCAACTGCGCGTCTTGGATGTCAGCACCATTCGGGAAGAACGGGAGAAGCAGCTTAAAGAACGGATCATCCTGGAACGGTTCGAACGGTTGCGTCGGGAAAAGCTCGGCGGCGTCTCCAAAATCTTCCTGGGCTTGTGGAACGGCTTGTCCAAGGCCGGCCGCCGTTTGGTCCAGCGTCTGTATCGCGTGGAGCAGTATTACCAGCGTTTGCGCCAGCCCACCTCCGGCGCGGCAGATCCGAATGCGGTGAAGCGTCTCTTGGACCAGGCGGGGGAATTCGTCCACCAGGACGAATTGATCCAGGCCGAGAAGGTATATATTGAAGTGATCAGCCACCACCCCAAGAACGTGGAGGCGTATGAAGGCCTTGGGAATTTGTACGTGCGCAACCGTCAGCACGAGCAGGCGCGCGAGACGTTGAGGTTCGCCTTGCGCCTGGATCCCAAAAACGCCAGTGTCCTCATGTCGCTCGGTCAGCTGGAATCGGCCGACGGACAAAAGAAAGAGGCCTTGGAACACCTGCGCGCCGCCGTGGACCTGCGTCCCAAGAACCCGAAGTACCTGGATGCGTTCGTGGAAGCGGCCTTGGCCGCGGAAAGTACCGCGGACGCCAAGCGGGGGATCGGCCTGCTGAAAGAAGTGAACCCTGACAATCAAAATATCGCCGATTTTGAGGCGCGGGCCAAGGACTTGAAGGGTGCGGGGTAATCTGTTACGATCCCCGCCGCACGCCGTTGTAGCTCAGTTGGTAGAGCACGTCCTTGGTAAGGACGAGGTCACCGGT
>CAZTTQ010000041.1:0-3470 GCA_964616135.1 uncultured Gammaproteobacteria bacterium | reverse complement strand
GCGGTGGCCTCCTTGCGGCGGCCGAGGCCCGGCGTGTAAGCGCCGGCGGTTTTGGTGGCTGCCATAGGAGGTTAGTTCTTGATGTCCAGGCGCTTGACACGCGCTTGGCGGAAGGAATTTTTCGGCAACATGCGGGAGACGGCGCGGCGCAGGACGTCAGCCGGATCTTCGGCCCACAGCGTCGCGAGCGTCTTGGTTTTGAAACCGCCCGGGGCACCGGAGTGCGAATGGTACAGCTTGGTGTCCATCTTGGTGCCTTTGATGGCCATCTTGGAGGCGTTGACCACTTCTACTTTGACACCGGCGTCAACGTTGTTGACGAAAGCCGGCTTGTCCTTGCCCATGAGCATCATGGCAATGCGCGTAGCCAAACGGCCCGGAGCCTGTCCGGTCGCGTCGAGCGTCTGCGTTGCGCGGGTCGTCGGGGTCATAGGGTTAGACAAGTTCGATGAGGACAACGTCAGCGGAGTCGCCGAGGCGCTTCCCGATCTTGGTGATGCGGGTGTAGCCGCCGGGGCGGGTGGCGTAGCGGGGTCCGAGCACTTCCAGGATCTTCTTGACGGGCTGTTCCGTGTAGAAGGTCTTCATGAGGTGGCGGCGGGCGGCGAGGGAGGGCGTTTTCCCAGCCGTGATGGCGCGCTCCACGAGGGGGCGGATCGCCTTGGCCTTGGCTTCGGTCGTCTTCACCTTTTCGTGCATGACGACGCTGGCGACCAGGTTCCGCAACAACGAAGTGCGCGGGCCCACCTTGCGGTCCAGGACTTTGCCGATTTTGCGATGGCGCATACGAATTCAGTGGGAGGGCCTGCGCGGCGGAATTAGGAGGCAGCTTCGGCGGATGCCGGGGCTTGGCCGGTGAGCAGGGAGAAATGGTCGATGAGGATTTTGGCGGAGGAGCGCACGGCCTCTTCAGGCTCGATGCTGCCGTCCGTTTCAATCGTCATGATCAATTTGTCGTAGTTGGTGATTTCGCCGACGCGCGTGTTTTCCACGCGGTAGCCGACGTTGCGGATCGGGGAGAACAGAGCGTCGATGGCGATGACGCCGAGCTCGTTGTTCTCCTTCACGCGTTCTTCCGTGGGGCGGTAACCGCGCCCGCGGGAGACCGTCAGTTCCATCTCAAGGGTGGCCTTGGGGTCCGTGAGCGTCGCGATCTTGAGCGACGGGTTCACGATTTCCACCTGGGAGTTCCCTTCGATGTCCTTGGCCGTGACGACCTTCTCGCCACTGACCTTGAGGGTCAGCTTGACCGGCTCTTCGGAGAAGAGCTTCAGGCGGAGGGTCTTGAGGTTCAGGATGATTTCCAAGCCGTCTTCCTTCACGTTGTCGATGGCCTGGAACTCATGCGTGATCCCCTTGATCTTGACCGCCGTGACGGCGGCACCGGGCAAAGAGGACAGGAGCACGCGGCGCAGGGCGTTGCCGAGCGTGGTGCCGTAGCCATGGAAACAAGGTTCCACGACCATGACGCCCTCGTTCGGACGGGTACCTTGCTCAAAGCGGATGGACGAAGGGAGCAGGATGTTCTCCATACACGTTGCCTCCCGGACGGGAGATTAACGAGAGTAAAACTCGACGATGAGCGTGGGGTCGAACATCTGACGGAGATCATCCCCCTCCGGAACGGACGTCACTTTGCCGGACAATTCCTTTACGTCCATCACGAGCCATTTCGGGCGCTCGCGCTTCTGCGCTTCGGCGGTCATCTGCGGGACGAGGCCTTTTTTCTTCTTGGTGTCGCGGACGGCGACGATGTCGCCGGGGCGGACCTGGTAAGAAGGGACGTTCACCGGAATGCCGTTCACGGACAGGAAGCCGTGCGTGACGATCTGGCGGGCCTGGCGGCGCGTGGAAGCGATGCCGAGGCGGTAGGCGACGTTGTCCAGGCGGCGTTCCAGCAATTCGACCAAGTAGGTGGCGGTGTTACCCGGCTTCTTCTTGGCTTGTTCAAAGTACTTGCGGAACTGGCGCTCGCGGATGCCGTAGACGGCCTTCGCGCGCTGCTTTTCCTGCAACTGCAGGGCGTAGCCGGATTGGCGCGGCTTGCGCTTGGACTGGGCCGGACCGTGGACGCCAGGGGCGTACGGGCGGCGGGAGACGTATTTCTCCTTGCCGAGCGTGATCCCCAGACGGCGGGACAGCTTGACGATAGGTGTGCGAATCGCCATAGGGGGATATTAGACGCGGCGGGCGCGCTTGGCGCGGCAGCCGTTGTGCGGCACGGAAGTCACGTCGTTAATGGAGATGATGTTGAAGCCGCCGGCGTTCAGCGCGCGGAGCGCGCCGTCGCGGCCTTGCCCGACACCTTTGACGAAGACGTTCAAGTCCTTGGTGCCGTACGGGACCAGGCGTTCGCCGACCGTCTTCACGATGACGGACGCGGCGTACGGGGTGGCCTTTTTCGGACCGCGGAACCCGCAGTTGCCGGCGGAGGCCCAGGCAAGCGTGTTGCCGTTCAAGTCCGTGACGGTGACGATGGTGTTGTTGAACGTGGCCTGGACGTAGGCACGGCCGTGGGAGACCTGGCGCACCGCCTTTTTCTTGGCGTTGGCACGGGCCTTTACGGCGGGAGTGCCTTCCACCGCGGCGACCGCGGCTTCGGCGGTCGGTTGTTTGATCTGGGATTCCATAACCGGGGCGGATTACGTCTTGGTCAACATGCGGCGGCCGCTCGTCATGGTGCGGCGCACGTTCCCGCGGATGGTGCGGGAGTTGGTCTTGGTGCGCTGGCCGCGGACGGGCAGGTTCTTAATGTGGCGGGAGCCGCGGTAGGAACCGATTTCCTTCAGGCGCTTCACGTTGGTGAGCACCAGGCGGCGAAGGTCGCCTTCCAGGCGGTACGTCTTTTCCAGAATGGTGCGGATGGCGTTGACCTGATCTTCCGTCAAATCCTTCACGCGAATGTTGCCGTCCACCTTGGCCTGGGCCAACACCTTCTTAGAGGTGGTGTCACCGACGCCAAAAATGTAGGTGAGCGCAATGACGACGCGCTTGTCGTTGGGAATGGTAACGCCTGCGATACGAGCCATAGATCGGAAAAAGTGCCCGGGTTAGCCCTGGCGCTGCTTATGCTTGGGCGTCTTGCAAATGACCATCACGCGGCCGAAGCGGCGAATGACCTTGCAGTCCCGGCACATGGATTTTACGGAAGCGCGAACTTTCATAGCAGCGATTGACGCAAACGTCATCGAGGTTGACGCCCGATGACGAATGCCTCTTCTAAATTAGAAGCGGTAGACGACGCGACCCTTGGTGAGATCGTACGGACTCAGTTCCACCTTCACTTCATCTCCCGGAAGAATGCGGATGCGGTTCATGCGCATTTTGCCCGACAGGTGCCCGAGGATGGACTGGCCGTTTTCCAGCTTGATTTTGAACTGGGCGGCCGGCAGAAGCTCTTCTACCGAACCACGCATCTCGATGAACTGTTTGGTTACTGGCGTCACTTGGTCGCTCATAGTTGACGAAAT
>CAZTTQ010000040.1:0-4248 GCA_964616135.1 uncultured Gammaproteobacteria bacterium | reverse complement strand
AACCGGAGAACACGTCCAAATCATGGATGTGCACGTCGCCCTCCATGTGCGCCTCTTTTACCTCCGACGGGTAGACGTTGTTCAGCCAGTAGTTGGCGATGAGCTTGCCCGCCGTGTTCAAGATCATGCCGCCGAGCGAGTAACCCTGGTTGGCGTTCGCGTTCACGCGCCAGTCCGCGCGCGTCAGGTATTCGTCAATCGTCTTGCTCACGTCTACGACGGCGCCTTGGGCGTCACGGGCGCGCGTGCGTTGTTCACGGTAGACGATGTAGCGGCGGGCGGTCTTGAAATAGCCGGATCCCATCAGGACCAATTCCACGGCGTCCTGGATTTTTTCCACGTCCAATCCCGTGGCGGCCTCCGGCTGCTGTTCCAGGAAGTGGGTGACCCGTTCGGTCAGGCGCTGGGCTTCCATGAGGTCGAATTCGCCGCTTGCCTGGGCGGCCTTTTCAATGGCGGCGCGGATGCGGGACGCGTCAAAACCGACCAGGAGACCGTTGCGCTTGATGACGGCGGGGGTTGGCATAGCGTGGGAAAATAAAAAACACCCGTCAGGGTGAGCTTCAAGAGCTTCTACCGTGGACCGGCTTAAGTTGCGGTGCCGTGCGCGGGCGGAATCGCCTGGCGGTTGGGGCACGTCGCTTTCAGGCAAATGAGCGCGTTGGTGAGTTCGGCTTTTACGTGAGTTATGGCATGGCAGGACCGGCATTTGATCTCAATGTCGCCTTCGACCAAAAAGCCCTTGCAGAGGAGCTTTAAGCAAGAGCGGCATCGGTAATCGAACGACGGGACGGACATAGGTACGCCACCTAGCATACGTCCGAAGACGCAGCGCGACAAACGGCCGAAAAACAACGCGCCTCCGGTGTTATCCACACGGAGGCGCGTTGGCGGACGGCGGAGATATCCACCGCGCTACTGGTTGAGGGCGTCGATGTCGGCTTGGTATTTGTCCGCCAGCTTCAGGACGTTGTCGCCGTAGAAGCGGAAGCGTGTGTTCGTGGAGCCGCTGAAGTACTTCATGGCGGCGTTCCATTCGCCTTGGCGGCTCCCGGCGGCCGCGCCGTCCGCGCCGACCTTGAGCGACGTGGCGACGAACGCGTCGCGGATGTCCCACGGATCGGCGGCCGCGTTGCCGGTGATCTTGGTGATCTTGGGCGCGTACCAGATCCACGTGGACGGGATGAACTGCGCGGGACCCATGGCGCCGCCCCAGCCGACGCGGTTGCCTTTTGCGTCGCGCATGGGGCAGGAGACCGGGGTGATGTCCAAATCGCGGCCCAAGCTGCCCATGATGGACTTGAACGGCTCTTGGTCGCGGTCCGGTTTCATGACGGCCTTCCAGCTTTTTTCCGGCGGGTCGCCCGGACGGTTGCAGGTGCCGACGTTGCCGCCCAGGTTGCTTTCTTGCGTCAGGATGGCGAGCAGGAAGGCGGGACGAACCCCGGTGGCGTCTCCGGCCCACTTGGCCGTGGTCAGGGCTTGCTCAAACGTGACTTTGCCCGTAACTCCCAGCAGCTCATACATGCGGCTGCGGATTTCCGCCGCCTGCGCACGGATGTCGGAGAGGGAAGCCTGCGTGCTGCTCTCCCGGCCTTTTGCCTGCTTCAGCAGGGCCTGCTGTTCCGCCGTGTTCCGTTTCAACTCTTCCCGCTGCAGCACGCGCTGGTTTAGCAAGTTCTGAGCTTCCTCTTCCTCTTCTGCCAGCTTGGTTTCTTCTTCCGCCAGGGAGACGCCGAGGTCCGCGGCCTGCCGCGCCGTTTCGTTCAAGGCGTCGGTGAGCCGGTCCATGTCCTGCAGCTGGTTCAACCCGTCCAGCAGGTTGCCGCTTTCCGCCATCGCGTAAAAGAGGGAACGGGATTCCGTGCGGTCAATAAGCCAGATGAGCTCGCTCAAGTGGTCGCGCAGGCGGCCGCGGCGGTTTTGGTTGGAGTCGATGTTGGCCCGGGTTTTTGCCAGGCGCTTTTCAATGTCCGCGACGCGCAGGTCGGACGCCTTGATTTGCAGGGCAAGCGCGCTCTGCTGTTTGCCGATGGCGGCGATGCGGTTGGCCAGCGACGTCTTTTCCCCCTGGATGGCTTTCAATTCTCCTTCCACGCCGGAAATTTGGCGCTGGATTTCTTGCAGCTGGCGTTGCAATTCGTCCGTGGCGGTTTGGGCGAACGCGGCCGGGACGGGGAGCAACGACAAAAGAAGCGCCAGGGCGCCGATGGCGGATCCAATATGCCGAGAAGGGGCGGACATGCCCCCTTATGGTAGCACGTCTGGCGGGGTTGCCCAGAATCCTTCGTACGCCCGCCGCACCTCTTCCTTTAACGCGAAAATATCGGGCGCATCCAATCCTTGTTTCCCGTACGTTTTTAGTACATATACGCTGTCGCCGAATGGGTCTTTGATATGGAGGCTTGGTTGGTAGGCGAGAGAGTCGCGTTCATCCGGCGTCAGCTCAGGCCAGTACGTACCCAACAGCTCAAAAACAAGGTCGGCGAATGCGCGTTCTGGAAAAGGCTTTTTCCCCGGACCGCTAGGGTGTTCCTTGAGAAAGTCCAACAAGCGCCGCTGGTCTTTCTGTGCGGTAATACGAAGCCAAAGGGCAGGATGTCGTGCCTTGCTTCTGAAATCGAACGCGCTTGGAAATCCACGAGCCTCCAGCCCTTTTGTCCGGAGATACCCAAGGATGGCTGATGTGGGGAATCCGAGGATGAATCCACGCAAGCCGGCCATCGAGTCGGTTTCGTCTTTCTGTCCAACTCGTTCCGCAACGGATTCGACAGTGTCGTCCTCTTTCCAGCCCAATAAACGAGCGATATCGGACTCTCGTCTCAGACGCGCCAGGACAAGGTCTCGGTTCACGATGAGACGAGGGTAGATCAAGGCGTTTACCCCGTTTTCTCGGAGGATGGGAGCTAAAATCTCGGGGTGAGCAAAGGACCGCATTCCACTGATGAGAAATCCCGGTTTTAGGCCCATGCCGAACGCGCGGGCAATGCCTGCCGAAGCGTCTTTACGAACCTCCCCGTCTTTCCACGTACTCCGACCAAAACGTTCCGCAACGTCCAACTGCCGCATATCTGGTGGGCGTTCAATATGCGGAGGTTGAAAAAAAGGAGGACGTTCCATATGGGGTAGTATAACACTCGTTGCTCCCTCTGCCTGGCCACCGCCTCGCCGTTTTATCTGGTGACAAAACATGGCTCCGGCGTTCGATTCCATCGCGCAAACCACGCAGGTGGTTTGCTTCTCGTGCGCTAAGTTCGGGGGCGTGGAATCGAACCACGATTCACAGCTTCAAAGGCTGCTGTCCTGCCGTTAGACGACCCCCGAACCCAGCGCGCGAATTGCGTGGGAAATGTAGCGGAAAAAACGGACCAAGGCAAGGGTGTATAATGGAAGGAATCCATATGTCATCCTTTCGCCGAATTTCCTTCCCCCTGCTCGTCCTTGTCCTTTTGGGCGCCTCTTTCGGCATCCGGACGTTTATCACGTTGGCATATCCAAGCACGCAGAACCCTGTGTTCGACACGTATGGGTTTAACGCTGGCAGCGTGCGCCAGGCGGTTGAATTAAGTGATGGACGCTTCATTGTCGCGGGCGGCATGCGCAATGTCTCGACGCACGCGACGGGCGGATTGGCATCCATAGACAAGGTGACGGGGGTTACGGATGAGACGTTCCCAGCCATCAATGACTTTGCGTTTGCCGTGGAACCGGATGGGGCAGGTGGCGCGTACGTAGGCGGTTCATTTACGCTCATCGGCGGTACTGCCCGCACAAGTTTGGCGCAACTGAATTCAGCGGGAGTCGCTGGGGCGTTAGACGTGAGCATCAATGGGGCAGTGCGGGCCGTATTGAAATCCGGGGATACGCTGTATATCGGCGGAGATTTTACGTCCGTCGGCGGCCAAACGCGCAACCGGTTGGCGGCGATTGACCTTACGGGTAACGGCGGGGCCGGATCAGTCACTGCTTGGGACCCAAATGCCGGCGGCTCGGTGTATGACATGCAGTTGGACGGATCGACCCTTTATTTTGTCGGTGCATTTACCACGGTGAACGGAGCAACGACGCGCAACCGGGCGGCGGCGGTAAGTACCGTCACCGGGACGGCTACCAGCTGGAACCCGGTCTTGAACGCCCCCTCTTCCAGTACGCCGGGGAGAAGCATCGTATTGGACACGGGGAACGATGTGGCCTACGTAGGGGGCGTGTTTGACTGTGTTGGGGGTGACGGGGATGCCACCTGTGGGG
>CAZTTQ010000039.1:0-4378 GCA_964616135.1 uncultured Gammaproteobacteria bacterium | reverse complement strand
AATGTCCTCTACGGGCATGTTTCGGCGGAATACGAGGGCTGCTACAAAGTCTTTCCCATCGGCCTGTTGAAAAGCGTGGAGATTAAAACGAATGACTTTGATTTTGATAATGAGCTGGTCTGTAAGCTGTTGAAGCGGGGAGAACGTCCGCTGGACGTGCCCATCCGCTACTATCCGCGGGATTACGCCCAAGGCAAGCACATCAACTGGAAGCACGGGTTCAAGATTTTGGGGACCATCGTCCGCGAACGGTTCGTCTAAGAAAAAATCCCACGCCTAGGCGTGGGATGCGTTGATCAGGCGGTCGGCTGTATCCAGGACGTTCACGACGGCCAATCCCTCCTCCAAATCGGTGGGGATTTTTTTGCCGCGCAAACTGCCAAGCCAGGCCTTCAATTCCGCCGTTAGCGGAGGGATGGCGCCGGGGAGTTTGGGGAGGAAATCGTCGAACGCGACGGAGCCGGTTTCTCCTACCACGGTCACACGGCGAACTTTTTCCGGCATGGTGCGGGCGTTGTAGATGAACGCCTCCGCGCCGCCGGGGAAGCGCAGGCACAAGGAAACCGCATCGTCGTCGCCACGCGCGTCCACCTTGGTCGGCGCACGGCCGAACAGGTCCAGGAGGAGTGCGACGTCGTGCGGCGTCCAGTCCCACAGGACGTTCGCGTCTTCGCGCACGGGGCCGGGGCCGCCGGCTTCCGCCAAGACGCGGCGGATCTTGCCGACCTTCGCCGCCTTCTTTTTCATGGCCAGGTACGCTGGGTTGTACAAATGAATGTGCCCAACGAACACGGCCGTGTCATATTCCTTCGCCATGGCCGCGATGGCCAGGGCGTCCTTCAGGCTGGTCGCCAGCGGCTTTTCCACGAAGATAGGGAGCCCGCGTTTCAGGCAGGCCTTCGCTACCGCCAGATGCGTAGACGCGGGTGTGGCAATGGCCACGGCGTCCACGTCGTGGGTTTGGAGCGCTTCGGTGAAATCGCGCCCAACCGCAAAGGCAACTTCACACGCGGTGAGTCCCTCAAGGGTGCGGAGGATGTTGGACCCCCAACGTCCCGTGCCAATAATGCCAATGCGCAGACGCTTCATGTGGGTTTCTCCAGGTACGCCGATTCGTTTCGGCACCAGGCAATAAAACGGCTCAGACCTTCATGCAGGGACGTGCGAGGAAGAAACCCGATGCGTGCGCGGGCTTTGGTGATGTCCGGGCAGCGGCGTTGCGGTTCGCCCGCTGGATAGTGCTCCGGATAGGGGATCAAGTCAACCGAGGTATTGCCGCCTTCCGTGCTCACGAACAAGTCCGCCAAGTCCTTCATGCTGATTTCATTCTGGTCATTGCCGACGTTATAGGCCTCGCCGGGTTCGCCAAGCGCCAGGACGCGCAAGAACCCGTCAATGGCGTCCGTGATGTAGCAGAACGTGCGGGTTTGATGGCCGTCGCCGTGGACGGGGATGGGCTGCCGATTGAGCGCTTTGTACGCGAACATGGGGAGCACGCGGCGATCGGCGTGGCCCATGCCAGGCCCAAACACGTTGAACGGGCGGACGATTTTGGCTGGGATACCAAACTGTTGATGGTAAATCGTCGCAATGGTTTCCCCCAGGCGTTTGCTTTCGTCGTAACAGGCGCGCGGCCCGACGGACGACACGTAGCCGTGGTAGGTCTCCGGTGTTGGCACGGCGGATGGGTCTGGGTCCCCGTAGATTTCGCTGGAGCTGAAGAACAGGAAGCCTTCCAGCTTGGGGTTTTTCCGCGCCAGTTCCAACAGGTTTTTGACGCCAGAAATCGCGCTTTCAATGGTTTCAAGCGGATGCTTCTTGTAGTAGACGGGCGACGCGAGGCCGGCGGCATGGATGATGTAATGCACGTCCTCACGCACGGGAAGCGGATGGGAGACGTCGGCCCACACGTCCAAGACATCCGGGCGTGCCCGGTAGTTGAAGTGCGGGTGGACGGATCCCGTGATGAAGTTGTCGGCCGAAATGACACGGCACGGCGTGGCGAATACGTGGTCGTTCAGGTAGCAGAACGTACCGACCAGGTATTTGCCCAAAAAGCCGGCTCCACCGGAAAGGAGGATGGTTTTTCCCTCAAAGCGTTTCGCAACGTCGCCTAGGCGCTCGGCAATGCGGGCAAAATCCTCTTCCACGATGGACTGGGACATACGGTTACGCGACTTCGCGTGGGGGAATGGGAATCAGGTAGCGGTAGCTATTGTTCGTCTTTTCACGGATATCGTCCAGGTACTCATAGGCGAAGGTTGCCAGGACGTCGGCGCGGTGGGTGTCCAGGTGTTCCTTCGGCACGATGGGAATGTGAGTGCCCGGACTGTGCCGGTGTTGTTTCAGCGGGCTGTCGTCCACGATGAACGGGATCAGCTCCGGTCCGATCCCCGCCCAGTTGCAAATGGTCGCGACGCGCGCGGGGGAGCCGTAGCCCGCGACGCGCACGCCGGATGCCTTATACGCCTCAAGCGCGCGCTTGAAATCCTCCACATACGCGCGGGCCGTCCGAGCGAAGGCGTCAAACGCCTCTGGCGTTAGCTCTTGGGCTTCCGCGGCCAATTGGCGTGCGACGGCGGCCGTTGGCGTGATCGTCCCTGTGTCCAAACGGACGGTGACGCGCAGGGATCCGCCGTGCGGTTCAATGTCTTCCACGTCCGAGACGACCAGCCCATGTTGGGCGCACAGGTCGCGCAAAGATGAGAGAGAATAGTAAAACACGCGGTCAAAGTAGAACCGTTCGAACTGCACCTGCTTCAAAAAGTTCCCGATGTATTCCACTTCAATAAGGAAGCGCGTCCCGCCGTCCATGAGTGCACGGACGTCCTCCAGGAACACGTGGGGGTCTTCCAGGTGGGTAAAGATGCTGCTCGCGACGATGACGTCGGGTTGGCCCCATTCGGCCAGGAGACGGGCCGCCATGGCGGCGTCATAGAATCCCGTGAGCGTGGAGAGCCCGGCGTCGTTCGCCAGCTTGGAAACGTTAACCGACGGGTCGACGCCGACGCAACGCACGCCGCGCTCCCGGAGCGGCTTCAACAGGATGCCGTCATTGGAACCAATGTCTACGACCAACCGGGAGCCGGCCAATTGTTCGGCCATGGCGTCAAAATGGCGGACCAATCCCCGGTTCACCGAGGAAAGATAGTAATAGTCCACGAACATCCGTTCCCGGGAGACTGTATGCCCCAATTGGACGTTTTTGCACCGGGGACAGAAAAACACCTCCATCCGGTAAAATTCCTCCCCGGCAAATTCCTCCGTCTCCGGGTACTTATTTGCCAACGGTTGGCGGCCGAGATCCAACACCTTCCGTGTTTCGGTGTGGTGGCACAATGCACAGTCCATACCCGGCAAGAGTAGGGGATGGACATGTTCTTGTAAACGCGCAGCGACCCCCCCGTATACTGCCCAGGATATGTCCGACGTCCACCCACCCCCCGCTCCCAAGGGCATGACGCAGTGGCGGTCATTGTTTCTTGCGTTACTTCTGTTTTTTGTTGGTTTTTTCTCTGCAAAGTTGGCAGATCTCGCCGCTCACGCGACTCAAGAAGGGGTGCGTGAGGTACGGGGAGTTAAGGGATATAGGTACATTAACCCGTTGTTGGAGTGTGATGGCGCCCAGGACGCATTGAACGCCGAATTCCGGCCGTCGGTACAGGTTGTGCGCGAACAAGTGGAGGCTTTCCAGCAGGCAGGGGACATCCTCTCCGCCGCGGTGTATTTCCGCGACCTGAATAACGGACCCTGGTTCGGTATTAAGGAAAAAGAACCGTTCGCTGCCTCAAGTATGCTGAAGGTCGCGCACTTGCTGGCCGTATATAAGGCAGCGGAGGCGGATGGGGACATTTTGAAGCGCCCGGTCCCATACGGGTCCGTCTACCACATGGAACCCCAGACGATCTTGGACCAGCAGCGTATCGTGTTGGGGGAGACGTACACGGTGGAGGAACTAGTAAGACGCATGATCGTCTATTCGGACAATGAGGCGCTCTATTTGCTACAAGACAAGGTGCCTGAATCAAATGCGGACCGCGTGTACGCGGACTTGAATCTGGAATTCACCCAAGATAATGAAATCAGCATTCGTGGGTATTCCACCATTTTTCGCGTGTTGTTCAATTCATCGTATCTGGACTACGCCTTGTCGGAACGTGCGTTGACGCTGCTTACCCAGACCACGTTTGAAGCCGGCTTGCGCGCAGGAGTCCCCATCTCGATCCCGGTAGCACATAAATTCGGAGAACGGTCCCTTCCTGACGCAGCAACGCAGCTGCATGACTGTGGAATTACCTACTATCCGGATCACCCATATCTTTTATGTGTTATGACGCGGGGGCGTTCTCTGAAAAAACAGGCCGCCGTTATTGAATCG
>CAZTTQ010000038.1:4020-4637 GCA_964616135.1 uncultured Gammaproteobacteria bacterium | reverse complement strand
CGGTCGTGGACCGCAACGTGCTGCGTATCGGCGTGTACGAGCTCTACCACTCGGAAACGGTGCCGTCCAAGGTCGCCATTAATGAAGCGATTGAGCTGGCCAAGGGATTTGGCGGGGAAGCCTCCGGCCGCTTCGTGAACGGCGTCTTGGGTGCCATGTTCAAAGACGTTGTCGCCCGCAACGCGCTGAAAAAGATTGACCTGGAACCGCCAAAGAAAGAAGAATCGGAAGTCGTAGAAATTGCAAAAGAAGAAGCTCCCCCCGTTCAATCCTAATATTCTGCCGATATGCCTGCTGCCAACCTTGATGCGTTGGAACAGGTGCTCGGTGTGTCGTTTCGCGACCGCGATACGCTGCGCCAAGCCCTTGTTCATCGCTCCTATTTGAACGAACACCCGGATTTCGCCCTCGGCCACAACGAGCGTTTGGAATTCTTGGGAGACGCCGTGCTGGAACTAGTCGTGACGGAGTTCCTGTACCAGAATTATGAAAACCCGGAAGGCGAGCTGACCAAATTCGTTGATCAATACATCGGCAAGTTCGCTGGCGCCAAGGTGGAAATCGGCAAGTCGTCGGCCGGCGACGACCGCATTGGCCTGAACGCCATCAGCGGTGCG
>CAZTTQ010000038.1:0-4010 GCA_964616135.1 uncultured Gammaproteobacteria bacterium | reverse complement strand
GAGCTGACCAACTGGCGCGCCTCGCTGGTCAATGCCGACATGCTGTCGGATATTTGCGATGCCATGGACGTGGAGCAGTACCTGTACTTGTCCCGCGGAGAATCCAAGGACACCGCTTCCAAGGCTCGCCGCTACATTCTGGCGAACGCCTTTGAGGCGCTGATCGGCGCTATTTATCTGGACCAGGGCTGGGAGGCAGCCAAGATTTTCGTGACGAAATACGTCCTGAAAGAATTGCCGCGTATCCTTGAACACCGGTTGTACGTGGACCCCAAGAGCCGCTTCCAAGAAGCATCACAGGAAACCTTGGGCGTGACGCCTACGTACAAGGTGATGAGCGAGGAAGGCCCTGACCACGCGAAGGTGTTCCAGGTCGGCGTCTACTTGAATAAAGAATTGGTTGCGACCGGCAACGGTACGTCCAAGCATGAGGCCCAAGTCGCCGCTGCGGAGGCGGCCATTAAGGCAAAAGGTTGGTAATGCGTCCGCCCCGTTGGGCATGCGTATGGGCAACACACGCGCCGGTCGCGGAGCTACGTTGGTCGAGGCGTCGATTGCCTTGGTGTTGGTCGCGGTCCTCGTTGGCGTCGTTGTGACGGTGCTGCATCCTGCCCGTCAGTTTGCCGTTGCCCGCAATTCGTCCCGGTTCGCCCATTTGAACGTCATTCAGAATGCGATCAGCGCGAACGCGGCGGAACACGTCGGGACATTTCGGTGTGCTGCGGGCGCGCTTCCGTCTTCGCCAAAGGCGATGGCACCCGGCGCGGGGAACTACGATATTGCTCCGTGCCTCGTGACGGAGTATCTGTTCACCATGCCCTTTGACCCCTCCGCTCCCGGAGCCAGGTGGGTTTCGGAGACGGACTATGATTCCGGCTATACGATTTTCCGCGGTCCGGACGGCCGTGTCACCGTGGCGGCCCCCTCCGCGGAAAACGGAGCGACCGTTTCATTGACCCGTTAGCTACAAAAGCAAAGACACCCACGTTCGTGGGTGTTTTTGGTGCGGGCGGAGAGGATCGGCCTCAGCTCTCGGGTCGCCGTCGCTCCCCTCGGCTTGGCCACCGCCTCGCCATTCCGCCTGGTGACGGAATAAGGCTCCGGCGCTCGATCCTCTGTCAAAGCCAAATTGTTGGCTTTGGAATCAAAAATACCCAATTATTTGGGTATTTTTGGTGCGGGCGGAGAGGATCGAACTCCCATAGCCGGTTCCGAAGACCGGTGCACTATCCATTGTGCTACGCCCGCCTAGTGGGACGGGTCGATCATAGGACCATTCTTGACGCGGGTCAACGGATTTGGCATACTTCCGGAGCAAAAAGAACCAGATCCGCACGCGTCGGTAGCTCAGCGGTAGAGCAGGGGACTCTTAATCCCTTGGCCGTGGGTTCGATCCCCACCCGACGCACCAAAAAACCGTTTAAAATTCGCCCTGGCGTTGTTGCCGGGCTGAGCCTGACGCTCGTCGTACCATCTAGGTACGCCTCGGTCAGTGCTCGCCCGTCGCCTAGCCGGGACAAATTTTAAACGGTTTTTCTGTTTATCGGCTCGGGCTGCGCCTGCCGGCTTCCTAGGCCTAACCCATTTTAGAGACTTTTTCGTTTGCATGGTGCTCGCCCGTCGCCTGGCCAGGACAAATTCTAGGGTTTTTACGTTTCCTACTCCTTCGTCTTAAACGTGCTGGCGATGCCGTCCAGGATCTGTCGGTATTCCGTCTCCGAGAAGGGGACGCAGGAACCGGGCTTGGCGAATTCGGACCAGTAGTTCTGACCCGGCGCGCGGACGCAGTCGCCGATGTCGGCCATGATCGCCTTTTTGGTGAAGAGGATGACCACGACCGATTTGCCGACTGCCGTCGCGTACGCGTCGGTGAAATACGCGCTCTCGGCCGCGCCTTCTGAAGCATGGACGGTGCAGAAGTGGCGGCCGTCGGTCGTGCGCGCGTTTCTTACGTCGTCCAAGGACGCCCCGTCTACGTAATAGCAGTCCTGAACCTCCCTTGCATTTTGGTCGAAGACCTTCACTTCCCACTCCGGGGCGTATTTCCCCTTGGTGGGATATTGGAAAGAAAAACCAACGCGGGTGTTCTCAAACGTCTTCCAGGTTTCGTCCGTTTGGACGGCCGTGAGCGTACGGCCGTCTTGTGATCCCGCGTCCGTGACCGGAACGTGGTTGGTCGGGGCGGGGGACGCGGCGGGCGTGCACCCCGCGCCGAGAAAGGCGAGGGCAAGGGCGGGAACGGCAAGGAAACGCAGGTGCATAGGGGGAAATAGGAGCTTTACCAAATGGTAGCATGTTTGCTACGCTCCCTGTCGTTATGCGCTATTCCCAGCTGTTCTCCAAGACGCTCAAGGCCGCTCCGGCGGACGCCGAGACCGCCAACGCCAAGTTCCTTATCCAAGGCGGTTTTGTCGATCCGGTCATGGCCGGCGTGTACACCTGGCTTCCGCTTGGGCTTGCCACCTTGCGCAAGGTGGAACA
This sequence comes from uncultured Gammaproteobacteria bacterium, assembly GCA_964616135.1. Lineage (GTDB taxonomy): Bacteria > Patescibacteriota > Patescibacteriia > UBA9934 > GWF2-40-263 > JAJYIV01. The sequence continues at coordinate 1,529 of CAZTTQ010000038.1, read as the reverse complement.
GATCGTCCGTGAGGAAATGAACGCCCTTGGCGCCTCGGAAACCATGATGCCTTCGCTCCAGCCCAAGGAATATTGGGATACGACCAATCGTTGGGACAAGGTCGACGTGTTGTTCAAACTGAAGTCCCAGACGGACAAGGAATACGCGCTCGGTTGTACGCATGAGGAAGTCGCCACGCCGCTCGCCCAGAAATCGGTGCAGTCCTACAAGGACCTGCCACTGGCGTTCTACCAAATCAACACCAAGTTCCGTGACGAATTGCGCGCCAAGTCCGGCGTGTTGCGCGGGCGCGAGTTCCGTATGAAAGACCTCTATAGTTTCCATGCTACACAAGAGGACTTGAACGCCTTCTACGGCCGCGTGCTGGAAGCGTATTTGCGCGTGTACGCCCGTTGCGGCCTGGATGTGAAGGTGGTGGAAGCCGGCGGCGGTGCCTTCACCACCAACATGACCCATGAGTTCCAGGTCATCACCCAGGCGGGGGAAGACGTGTTGATCGCCTGCCCCAAGTGCACCTTCGGCCAGAACACGGAAGTGGCCACCTTGAAGGAAGGCGATGCTTGCCCCAAGTGCGGCGCAGCCCTTCAGACTATGAAAGGCGTTGAGGTGGGGAATATCTTTGACCTCGGCACCAAGTACTCGGATGCGTTCGGCCTGCAGTTTACTGATGAAAACGGGGAACGCCGGACGGTCCGTACCGCCAGTTACGGCATCGGCACGACGCGTCTCGTCGGCGCCATCGTAGAGGCGCACCATGATGAAAAAGGCATCCGCTGGCCGAAGTCCGTCGCGCCGTACGCCGTCCATTTGGTCAGTTTGAAGTCCAAGAACGCGGATGAGACCGAACGCGCGCAGGCGGCCGCCCAGAGCCTGTACGAGGGTCTCAAGGCGGAAGGAGTGGATGTGCTTTGGGATGATCGCGACCTTTCTCCTGGCCAGAAATTCGCCGACGCGGATTTGATCGGCATCCCGTTGCGCTTGGTCGTTTCTCCCAAGTCGCTGGCTGCCGGCGGCGTGGAGTGGAAGGAACGCGCCTCCGTGGACGCCAAGTCCGTGCCGGAGCAAGACGTCGTGGAATCCGTCCTGTCCTTCATTCGTTCCTAATATGAAGAAACTCCTCGCTATTGCCGCCTTATTGGTCCTTGCAGGATTCGGGTGCGCCAAAGCGCCGGCCGAAGATCCGACCGCGACGTTCACGGAGACGTATGAGAATGCGCAGTACGGGTTCTCTCTCCGCCACCCGGAAAACGTCGAGGTCCGCGTCCGTGAGGAAGAAAATCGCAAGGACACGTACGTGGGGAAGGACGCGGACTTGTTCGCCTCCATCCGCGACCTGAAACGCGTCGGGGAGACGGCACCGATCAACCTCGCGTACGTGTACGCGATGCCGCACCTGACGCCGGCCCAGTTCAAGCAGGCGTTCCTGGAAGCGAACGCCGACTCCGCCGTAAAGGAGCTTGCCCCCGTCCAGATGAACGGCATCACCGTGCAGCGCGATCGTACCATACGCGATCGTACCGTTATCGAT
>CAZTTQ010000037.1:0-5522 GCA_964616135.1 uncultured Gammaproteobacteria bacterium | reverse complement strand
CTGTTCGGAGGATGAACAAACAAAAAAGCCCGTCGTGGATCGTGAACTGCAGGCAAGAAATTTCAGTCGTGGAGAGATCGAGTCCGAGGACCTGATACTTCCATGATATGAAATCCCATGCTTGTCGTGCCTGCAGGTCATGGCCCACGACGTGCTTTGCGTTGCCAGGGACTTAGGAGAGTAGTCGCCTTCCCTGCATCTGTCAACAAGGAAAACGACATTTCCACAATTTCTCCGCTGGGTAGAAACAAAAAACGGCCTTTCGGCCGTTTTATTTTTTCGCCTACTTGCTGGAAATAACCTCGTCAATCAGGCCGTATTTCTTGGCGTCTTCGGCTTCCATGAAGTTGTCGCGTTCGGTGTCTTCCGTCACCTTTTTCAGCGACTGGCCCGTGTGTTTGGCCAAAATGCCGTTCAAATTGGACTTCATCTTCAAAATGCGTTCAGCGTGGATCTTGATGTCCGTCGCCTGACCCTCAAAGCCGCCCAAGACCTGATGGATCATTACCTCCGCGTTCGGCAGGGCGAAGCGCTTGCCCTTTGCACCGCCGGCCAACAGCACCGCGCCCATGGATGCCGCCATGCCCACGCAAATGGTAGAGACGTCCGGTTTGATGAGCTGCATGGTGTCGTAGATGGCGAGGCCAGCCGTCACGCTGCCGCCCGGGGAGTGGATGTACAGCTTGATGTCCTTGGTCTTGTCTTGGCTTTCCAAGAACAAAAGCTGGGCCACCACCAAGTTGGCGACCGTGTCATCAATGGCGCTGCCGAGGAAAATGATGCGGTCCTTCAACAGGCGGGAATACAAATCGTACGAGCGCTCGCCGTTGGGCGTCTTTTCAAGCACCATCGGCACGAGATAATTGGAGCGAGGGTCGGACATAGAAATGTGTTCAAGAAAACCAAGGGGATATTAGCGTTTTTCAGCCTGCGTCGCAAGCGCCTGCAGGATCTTCCCCATAAACTTCTTCGCATCCTCCGGTGCCGCCAATTTGGTATCCAGCGTGGAAAACCCGGCGGCTTTCATGTGCCCTCCCCCGCCAAACGACTTGGCCACCGCGGACACGTTGAACTTGGTACTGCGCATCGAGGCCTTTACCGCGCCGTCTTTCGTTTCGCGCATCACCACCAAGGTATGCGCGTCGGTCACCAGGTTCAGGAAGTCGGACAGGCCGTCCGCCTCGTCGTCCGAAACGCCGGTGCCGTCCAAATCCGCGCGGGTGAGGTAGGTGGAAAGGACGCCGAGCGGTTCGTGTTTCTCCAACCGTTCCAGGGCGGTGCCCCACAGGCGCAGCGCGTCCACGGTGCGGTTGCGGAACAAGGCGCGGATCACGTCCTGGATACGTCCGCCACGTAGGAGCAGATCCGACGCCGCCGCAAACGCGCGCTCGTCCGTTCCGCCGTTCGTAAAAATCGTCGTGTCAAAGCACAGCCCGGCCAACAGGCAGGTGGCGGCGTCCCGGCTCGGCACAACGTCGTTCACCCTGAAGAACGCATGGACAACTTCCGCCGTCGCGGGCGATCCGACCACGACCAGGTTCACATCCCCGTAGCGGGCATTCGTCGCATGGTGGTCGATGTTGACCAACGTCGGCCGGCCCGGAATAAGCTTCATCAGCTCCTGGATATACGCCGCTTCGGAACAGTCAAAGCTCACCACCAGGTCGATCTCCGGATCATTGAAAATCGCCCGGTCAAAGGTACAGCGCTCCGCGTTCGGCAGAAACCGGTATTTCTCCGGCACCTCGGAGGGGACGTAGACCTGCGTCTCCTTCCCCAGGGTCTTCAGGTATTCCAACACGGCGAGCGAACTCCCCATGCTGTCGCCGTCGATCCGCTTGTCCGAAATCAGCACCGGCTTTTTGGCCGTGCGCAGCAGGTCGAAGATCTGTCTGGCAACCGTAGTTTCCATAGGGGAATGTGCCAGCGTACGGGAGATTCTCCCTGGGGTCAATGGGTTGACACGGTGGCAAAAAAGTCCCTAGGATATCTCACTGTTCCTTCCTTGCCAGCACGCCCAGGAGTTCCCATGATGCTCGAATGGCTTGATACGTGGATTCATGCGCACCTCATGAACCCCGCGTTCGTCTGGCTGCAGAAGATCTTTCACTGGAACCGCTTCCAACTGATCGCCTGGTTTTCCAAGGCGTCCGTCGTAAGTAAGGTGATAGTGACCGCCCTCCTGCTGCTGTCCCTAGGGACGGTACGGCACGCAGACACCCTCATCGTCAGCATCTGGCTCTTTGCGTCCTTTACATACGGGGGAATGGCGTGGGCCCAATGGGCCAATTTCAAGCGCACGCGACACTTTGATCTTCTTTCGGAACTCTCTGAGACGTTCGAGCAAACAGGAAGTTACAAGCTGCCCACTCCATTCGTCTTGTGGGCTCACGAAGCAAGACGCAGACGTCCGACAGAGACGGGGTTCTGTGTATTCCTCTTAGGCCTCGTCCTACTGAACCTGCTTCCGGACCCAAAAGCCGTAAGCATCGGAAGTCACGTCTCCTTCCTACTTTTGTTCGGTTACCGGCTTCTTCCCTGCATTGAGGACCACCTCTGGGATATCGACGACATCCAGCCAAAGGATCGGCTTTCCCTCTTCGAACCCCAACAGGATGCTGCTTGAACCGCCCCGCGCGGTTCGTTTTTTTATCACGACTCCCCCGTTCCCCCTCTTGCAAATAGGGGGTCGTCGGTTCCCGTGCCTCTCCCTCTTTTCAAGAGGGAGTTGGAGGGAGTCGCGAAAGAGAAAAATCCCGACGTCGGTTCCGGAGGAGGAACGGGCGTCGGGACGAGGGTGGCGGAACTCCCGGCGTGGCAGAAACCGAGAGCCCGCTTACCAGAGATGGACGACGGGTCTCCCACCCGCGCGCGACGCCGGAGAACCGGTGTCGGCGTGGGCGACGAGGTCGCGGGAAGCGGGAGAACGGCGCGCGCGATGAACGCGGCCCGGATGGGCGACGGCGTCAGCGAAGACCCGCATCGGATCGACCATCCCGTAGGAAGGCCGGACGACGAGGGCGATCTTCTGGCCGCCGGGGGACGGCGTGGCCGTAGCCGACGCAGGGACAAACCCCGGGCCGGCGATCAGGCAGAGGGCGGCGATGAGGCCGGCCCACACCGTCCGGAACCGCCGGGGCGGTCCCGTGTTGCGCTGCGCGATACGCATGCACACCTCCGACCGGTCCGGGGACCGGGACTGACGGGACGGGAATGCCCCGAGAGCTGGGAGAGAAGATACCCAACGCCGCCTGGAGGGTCAAGCCCCGGCATGCTATCCTGCCCCCAATCCCCCGTTCCACGTTATGCACCTCGTCCGCCTGGAAGCCCAAGGCTTCAAGACCTTTGCCAAGAAAACCAGCCTGTCCTTTTTGCCTCCCAATGGCGACCACAAGCCGCTGACCGCCGTCGTCGGTCCGAACGGCTCCGGGAAATCCAACATCGCCGACGCCATCCGCTGGGCGCTGGGCGAGCAGTCCATGAAGGCCCTGCGCGGCAAAAAGTCGGAAGACATCATCTTTTCGGGCTCCGAAGGAAAAGGCCGCTCCGGTTTCGCCGAAGTTTCGCTCACCTTCGACAACCGCGACAAGGCGATGCCCGTGGACTTTGAGGAAGTCACCGTCTCCCGTCGCGTCTACCGTGACGGCGAAGGCGAATACCTGCTGAACGGCGCCGCGGCCCGCCTCTCCGACATCCAATTGCTTTTGGCCCAGGCGAACGTGGGCCAGCGTTCGTATTCCGTCGTCGGCCAAGGCATGGTGGACCACATTTTGGTTGCCTCGCCAGAGGAACGCAAGGCGTTTTTTGACGACGCGACCGGCGTGCGCCAGTTCCAGATCAAGCGCCATGAGGCCATGTTGAAATTGAAGCGCACGTACGAAAACCTGGCCGAAGTCGGCATGCTGCTCCAAGAAATCGAACCGCGCCTCCGTTCCCTTCGCCGCCAGGCCAACCGCCTGCAAGAACGCGCGGAGGTAGAAACGGAATTGCGCGGCTTGGAACGCGGCTATTACGGCACGCTTTGGTGGAAAGTGATGGACGAACTGGCAGAACTGGGCGGGAAAAAAGCCAAGGCGGATCAAGACGTCCAGACGGAACGCGCAGCGCTCCAAGCTTTGGAAGCCAAGGTAAATGCCTTAGAAAAAGAAGAAAAATCCAAGGACGTCCAAGACACGGGCCTCGCCGCCCTGCAGGCCGAATACCGCAAGGCGCAGCAGGAACGCAACCGCGTCCGCGACGCCCAGCATGAAGTGCAAAAGCAGATCGAACTGGGCAAGATCCGCGCGCAGTCCAGCTGGGCTCCCCTTCCCTTGACCCAGATCATTGAAGAGCTGAATGGGCTGGAAAAGGAGCTGGCCGAATTGAAGACCCTTAAGGACCTGGAGGTCCTCATCGCGCGCATTGACGGCGCGTTTTCCCGCACCGGCAAATTGGTCCGCCGGCTCCAGCGCCCCGCCCCGGAAGACGCGAAGCCGGATCCGGCCCTGGTGGAAAAATTGAACGCGTTGGAAAAGGAGCGCGTGGCCGCGGAAGGCGTCGCGGACATGGTCGAAAAGAAACTGGAAGGCTACGCCACGGCGGAGAAAAAGGTCCGCACGGACCTGTTTGACCTACAACGCGATTTGCGCGAACGCGAACGCAATCTCCATGCCGCGGAAAACCGCCGCAACGGGTTCAACATCGACGCCGCGCGCCTAGAGGAACGCCGCGACAACCTGCACCGGGAAATGGAGGTGCAGTTGAAAGAAGTGGCGACCGGCGTAAAAGCCGAACGCCCCGCCTCCCCGTCGGACACCGGCACGGTGTACCCGCAGATCCAGCGCCTGCGCTACAAGTTGGAGCTGATCGGCGGCATTGATCCGGAGACTGTGAAGGAGTTTGAGGAAACGCAGGCCCGTTTCACCTTCTTGGAAGCCCAAGTGAAGGACTTGAACGAGGCGGCGGGCAGTACGGAAAAGGCCTTGGACGAATTGGACAAGGACATCAAAGAGCGGTCGGAAGAGGCCTTCAAGAACATCAACAAGGAGTTCCAGCGCTTCTTCAAGGTCCTGTTCGGCGGCGGTTCCTGCAACCTGGTCCAGCTGACGCGCGACGACCTGGCGACGGACGACGAAGAACCGCCGGCCACGTCCCAAGCGCAAGAGGAACAACACCATGAGACAGACACATCTTCGGACCTGGTCCGTGAAAAGATCAAGGAACGCGAGGACCGCATCGTCGGCATCGACATCCAGGCGACGCCGCCCGGCAAACGCCTGAAGGCGCTCAACCTGCTCTCTGGTGGCGAACGCGCGCTCACGTCCATCGCCTTGGTCGCCGCCATCATGGCGGTAAACCCGGCCCCGTTCGTCGTCTTGGACGAAGTGGACGCCGCGTTGGATGAAGCCAACACGTACCGCTTCGCGGCCATTCTCCAAGAGCTGGCGAAGCTGACCCAGTTCATCGTCATCACGCACAACCGCGCCACCATGGAAAAAGCCGACGTCTTGTACGGCGTCACCATGGGCGACGACGGCGTGTCG
>CAZTTQ010000036.1:548-5588 GCA_964616135.1 uncultured Gammaproteobacteria bacterium | reverse complement strand
ACCTCAACGACCTGTACCGCCGCGTCATCAACCGCAACAACCGCCTCAAGCGCCTCAAGGAATTGAACGCGCCGGAGGTCATCTCCCGTAACGAGAAGCGCATGTTGCAGGAAGCGGTTGACGCCTTGATCGACAACAGCGCCCGCCAGAGCAAGACGGTCATCGCCGCCACGGGCAAGAAGCGCCAGCTGAAGTCCTTGGCCGACCAGCTGAAGGGCAAGCAGGGCCGCTTCCGCCAGAACCTGCTCGGCAAGCGCGTCGACTACTCGGGCCGCTCCGTCATCGTCGTCGGCCCGCACCTCAAGCTGGACCAGTGCGGCATCCCGAAGAAAATGGCCTTGGAACTCTTCAAGCCGTTCGTGATCGCCAAGCTGATCGAACGCGAATTCGTCCACAACATCCGCTCGGCCAACCGCTTTATTGAAAGCGACCGTCCGGAGACGTGGGACATCCTGGAAGAAATCACCAAGGACGCGTTCGTCCTCCTGAACCGCGCCCCGACGCTCCACCGCCTGGGCATCCAGGCGTTCCGCCCGCTCCTCATCGAAGGCAAGGCCCTCCAGATCCACCCGTTGGTTTGCGAAGCCTACAACGCGGACTTCGACGGCGACCAAATGGCCGTGCACGTCCCGCTGACCGTCGAAGCGAAGCGCGAGGCGGAGGAACTGATGCTTGCCACCAAGAACTTGCTGAAGCCGGCCCACGGCGGTCCGGTCGCCACGCCGGGCAAGGACATCGCCTGGGGCATGTTCTCCACCACGATGGTGCTGGATCCGATGCCGGAAGATGCCAACAAGATCCCGACTTTCGCCAGCGAGACGGACGCGCTGTACGCGTACCAGGTCGGCGCGGTGGACTTGCGCGCCTGGCTGAACGTCCGCAAGGACGGCGTCATGCTCGTCACGACGCCGGGCCGTTTGCTCGTCAACAAGGCGCTTCCGCAGGAATTGCCGTACATGAACCAGACCATGGGGAAGAAGGAACTCTCCACCGTCATTCGCTACGTGCTTGAGCTGAAGGGGTTGGAAGCCACGGCTGCGTTCTTGGACGTCCTGAAGGAAATGGGCTTCAAGTTCAGCACCAAGGCGGGTTACTCCTGGGGCATGGGTGACCTCCCGACGGTCAAGGAAAAGCCGACGTTGATCGCGGAGGGCGAACAGCGCGTGCGCGAGGTGGAAGACTTCTACGCGCAGGGGTTGCTGACCCACGCGGAACGCCACGCCTCCATCATCAAGATCTGGAATGAAATCAAGGACCGCGTCGCGGACTTGTCCAAGAAGGCGCTGCCGAAGGACAACCCGGCGTACACCATGATCGAATCCGGCGCCCGCGGTACCTGGGGCCAGATGACGCAAACGGTCGGCATGAAGGGCCTCGTGGCCAACCCGTCCGGTGAAATCATCGAGCTGCCGGTCAAGGCGTCCTACAAGGACGGCTACGACGTGCTGGAATTCTTTATTTCCTCCCACGGCGTGCGCAAGGGTCTTACCGACACCGCTCTGCGTACGGCCAATGCCGGCTACCTGACGCGCCGCCTCGTCGACGTCGCGCAGGACGTCATCGTCCGCCAGGAAGACTGCGGCGACGAACAGGGCGTGGTCCTGACCAAGCAGGAATCCGACGAGATCGGCGAACCGCTGCTCGTCCGCATCCTGGGCCGCTTCGCCCTCTCCGACATCATCAAACCGGGCGGCCGCAAGGCCCTCGTGAAGGCCGGGGAGCTCATCACGGAAGACCATATTCGTGAAATCGAAGCCACTAAGCAAGATTTGATGGAAGCGCACGTGCGCTCCGTCATGACCTGCAAGGAACGCCGCGGCGTCTGTCAAAAGTGCTACGGCTACGACCTGGCCTACGGCAACGCGGTGAAACTCGGTACGGCCGTCGGCATTATTGCCGCTCAGTCCATCGGTGAACCGGGTACGCAGCTGACCATGCGTACCTTCCACACGGGCGGTGTCGCAGGCAAGGACATTACGCAGGGTCTCCCGCGCGTCGAAGAATTGTTCGAAGTGCGCGCGCCAAAAAACAAGGCCATCATGGCCGAAGTTTCCGGCAAGATCCACATTGAAACCGGCACCCGCGAAATCGTCGCGGAAGGGAAGACGGTGCTCGCCGCCGCCCCGGGCCAGAAGACGGTCTTCATCGCCCACCAGGGCGTGGAAGAAGCCGCCTACGCCGTGGGCAAGACCGCGGAGATTGAGGTGAAGGACGGCCAGAAGGTAAAGGCCGGCCAGACCCTCGCTTCCAAGGGAGAAGAAGTCTTCCAGACGGAATTCGACGGCGTGGTCGCGCTCAAGAAAAACGGCGTCGTCACCGTGATTCATGAAGCGCCGGTCACCCGCGAATACCTCATTCCGCCGGGCTTTACGCTCTACGTGAAGGAAGGCGACGAGGTGCAGGCCGGCGACGCCCTGACCGACGGCGCCCTGGACCTCCAGGTGCTGTTCAAGTGCAAGGGCCGTGACGCCGTGCAAAAGTACCTGTCCAAGGAAACGCAGTTCATCTACGCGTCCCAAGGGCAGAAGCTCAACAACAAGCACATTGAAATCATCATTCGTCAGCTGTTCAGCCGCGTACGGATCATCGATCCGGGCGATACGGATCTTCTCCCCGGAGAAACCGTCGAACGCGCGACGTATGAGGACGCCAATGACAACGTCGGGAAGGGCGAAACGCCGGCGACTGCCGAGGACTTGCTCCTGGGCATCACCAAGATTTCCCTCTCCACGGACTCGTGGTTGTCCGCCGCTTCCTTCCAGGAAACGGCCAAGGTTCTCATCAACGCCGCTGTCACCGGCAAGGTCGACAAGCTGGCGGGGTTGAAGGAAAACGTCATCATCGGCCGCTTGATCCCGGCCGGCACGGGCTTCGGGGTGGACACGTCCATTCCGCAGCCGGACCCGGAACCGTTGAAAAAGCGCGAAGAAGCCGCGTAAGCGGAATCAAAAACCACCCTTTACGGGGTGGTTTTTGCCTTTTTACCGTTCGGGGCTATAATCCGGGCAATTATTTTCCCTATGAATATCCGGACTTCGGCCGTCACATTCGCCGTCGGTATCGCAGCGTTGGTGTTGACCGGAGCGGGATGTTCCCGCGCTCCTGCGGGCCCGGTGGTGGATGGCGCGTTGTCCTTGGCTCCTACCGCGGCCGTCTTGGTCCCGGACGGATGGAAGGTTGTGGAGGAAGGGAAGGATGCGGAAGGTTTGTCTTATGACCTCACCATGCCCGACGGGCAGACGCCGTGGCTCCAAGCCATCCGCGTACAGGAATGGTTGAAGGGTCCGGGAGTGAACGAGGGGTACATCATCGACCATGATAACCGTCCCGCGGCCCTGCAGGTGCTGCAGGACGTCTATGCCAACCAAGCCATCACGTCCGTGGACCGCTCCCTGTTTGCGGACCGCACGGGTGAATTTCTCGGCTATTCGCGAGACCGCGCAGCCCTGACCTACGTAGAGAACGCGGACGGTTCGTTCCGTGGGATCTCGTTCTACAATCTCCGCGGACAGGACGTCGGCACCTATCCCGTCTATTACGTCGTGTTGTATCGGCCGGAAAGCGACCTGATCGTGTTGGGTACGTATGACGCGTCCGGATCGAAGGAAGCCATGCAGGCGAATGCCTGGATCAAGGACGTAGGCACCCTATCCGACTCGCAGATCCAACAGCGTGATGAGACGGCTAAGCGTGACATGCGCGCCCTCTTGGAGCGCGTCTCTCCGGACGAACTGTCGTTTAGCGATTCGTTGAAAACCGTGAACGCGTTTTTCCGCGGCGTGTTCGTGAAGTGATCCCTATGGCCCGTCATTCCCATTGGCACAACATCCAGTTGAATAAAGGCAAAGCCGACGCCAAGCGTGCCGGCGTGTTTTCCAAGTTGGTGAAGGCCATTACGGTCGCTGCCCGGGAAGGCGGCGACATGGCCTTCAACTTCAAGCTGCGCATGGCGGTGGACGCCGCCAAGGCGGTTTCCATGCCGAAGGACAACATTGACCGCGCCATTGCCCGCGCCGTGGGCGGGGAAGGCGGGGCATTGCAGGAAACCGTGTACGAGGGCTTTGCGCCGGGCGGAGTAGCGGTCGTTGTCCGCTGTCTGACGGACAATCCCACGCGCACCGTGTCCGAAATCAAGATGATCGCCAGCAAGAACGGTGGGTCCATCGGTGCGCCGGGCAGCGTCATGTGGATGTTCGAACGCAAAGGCGTGGTGCACGTGGCCGACTTGTCGTCCGTCAAAGACCGGGACACGTTGGAGTTGGCACTCATCGATGGCGGTGCCTCTGATATTCAACCTGACGGGGATGGGCTGCGCGTTATCGGGGAGCCGACTGACTTGAAGAAGCTGATTGAATCCGTGGAGGCCCAAGGGCTGAAGGCGGATATGTCCGGATTTGAATACGTCGCCAAGACCACCGCTAAGGCGGAGGACGAATCGGCCGTGACGGAATTCATCGACGCCATTGAAGAAAATGACGACGTGGACGCCGTCTTCACCAACGAGGCCTAGCGCCTCGTTTTGGTTTCGGTCATGATGGAAGCCTTATGGGGTGCGTATTGGGATTGGACCCGGGGTTCGGACGGCTTGGCTTTGGCGCCATTGGCACGGTGCGCGGAAAAACCTGCGTGCTTGATTGCGGTATTATCAGTACGGACAAAGACACGCCGTTCGGGGAACGCCTCGTCCAGTTGGCGGACGACCTGGAGACGTTGCTTGCGGAACTGAAGCCGTCCAAGATCGTGGTTGAACGCCTGTTCTTCACGAAAAATGCCAAGACGGCCATGCAAGTGGCGGAATCGCGCGGCGTATTGCTTCTCTTGGCGGCCCGTGCCAAAATTCCCGTGGCAGAATACACCCCGTCCCAGGTGAAAAGCGCCGTGTGCGGAGACGGCAAGGCAGACAAAAAGGCCGTCCAGAAAATGGTAAAGCTGCTGCTCGGCCTTAAATCCGCTCCCAAGATCGATGATGCTGCCGACGCCCTCGCCCTGGCGCTTATGGGCGCATCCCAACGCGTATGATCCACCAAATGCGGTTGAACC
>CAZTTQ010000036.1:0-538 GCA_964616135.1 uncultured Gammaproteobacteria bacterium | reverse complement strand
CCACCTGTTTGGCGACCGAGCGGCGATCGTGGCGGGCAATGAACACGGTGTCGTTCATCGCGCACAGCGTTCTGAGCAGCGGCACCGCAGCCAGCCCATCGTGGGCGACCAAGGCCGTGCCGGTCGCAAAACCTTGGAATTGCGGTTGAATGATGAAAAACGCAAACGCCTGGCCGTCGGAGACGAGATTGAGTTCCTTGAGCGCGACACGGACCAACGATTCCGCACCCGCATCGTTGCTCTGTACCACGCGCCCAGCTTTGCCGCCTTATTGAAGGGGGTGAACCTCGTTCATGCCGGCTATGAGCCGGGAGCCACTGCCGACATGGTGATCGCGTACATGCGGCATTTCTATTCGGAAGAAGAAGAACAGGCAAACGGGGTCGTCGGCATTGAGGTTTCCGCCGCATAAACAAAAAACAGACAGCGTGTGCTGTCTGTTTTTGGTCGGGGATGCCGGACTTTCCCGTCGCCTCTGGCTCCCCATAGGGACTTCCGTCCCTCTGGCGGCCGGGCTTGCGCCGGCCTGTCACCCTCG
>CAZTTQ010000035.1:0-5982 GCA_964616135.1 uncultured Gammaproteobacteria bacterium | reverse complement strand
TCACGCTCTCACGTCCCCTACCCGTCATAGCCTTGGTGAGCCATTACCTCGCCAACAAGCTGATGGGGCATAGGCCCCTCCCAGAGCGCCGAAGCTTTCATCCAGACACATACTGTCTGGATACTATCGCGTATTAGCTCACCTTTCGGTGAGTTGTTCGCGTCTCTGGGGTAGGTTACCAATGTGTTACGCTCCCGTCTGCCACTTGCCCGTCTTGATGTAATCGCATCGGGCTCGTGCGACTTGCATGCCTTAGACACGCCGCCAGCGTTTATCCTGAGCCAGGATCAAACTCTCAGATAAAATGTATCGAACTTGCGTTCAATACTCTGTCTGGTTTGCCTGGATCAAACATTGCAATCACACAGAAGATGATCTGTTGTGATGTGGTCTCGATTGTGAAGGGACTTCCAGGTGGCGCACCGACGGAAAACGCATCGGGCGCGCGAGGCACCGCGATGCGTTTCCCTCCGGTTTCTTGGAAGCAGCGCTTCATCTGGTGGCGGCATAGTACACGCACCCTAAATCCATGTCAAGAAGTCGTCCGGGGAGATATACACAGGCGCTGTGGATAGATTTTTCTCCGCTCATTTTAGGCAATTTTTGCCAGTTTGGCGGCCGAAATGCTTCCGCGGGGCCGGAACCTTTGTTATAGTGTCCTTCGACCCATTCGTCATTCACATTTCCGCATTCAGCTTATGGAAGGCAAGGAACGGGACCAAGAGTTTGTCGAATACATCGTCCGGAACATCGTCAATCACCCGGATGACGTGAAGACCGAACGCATTGTGGACGAGCGCGGCGTGCTCATTACCCTCTACATTAACCAGGAGGACATGGGGTACGTCATTGGCCGCCAGGGCCAGACGGCGCGCAGCCTGCGCACGCTCCTCAAGATCGTCGGCGCCAAAAACAACGCCCGCGTGAACCTGAAGATTTACGAACCGGAAGGCTCGCGCCGCTTTAAGGACACATCGGCGGACGGCGGGGAAGAAAGTGCCGCCCCGGCCGCGTACGCAGCTCCGTCGCGCACGTCCGTGGACGACTTGTTGATCTAGTTGCCCATCAAAAAACCGACCTCGTTAAGAGGTCGGTTTTTGTACGGGTCTCATGTTCCGTTTCATTTCTCGGGCGTAGAAGAAACCTAATCCGCCACCAAGAAGCGGTGCGTACAAATCCCGTGCGTCCCTTGCGTTATAGGGGATCCAATCGATTACCGTCTCTCCTAAAATAAAATAGGTGGTGACCATGGGGATGGTGATCTCGCTATAGTATTTTCCTAACGTTTTTATCCATAGGTTGTTTCTTTTCCTACCAATACGTTCGATCCCTCTGGCGATGTAGTCCGAAAATACGGAATACAGGCCCACGTGGACGAAATTTCCCACATACGCCTTCCCAGGGAAGTCCACTCCAGGCATGTTTGACGCGAATCCGATCATTTGTCCGACAATCTGCCCGACGGACAGTAATATCATCAGGAGATTTTTTCTGGTGTCAGTGGGTTTGCCCATAGGGGATCGAGTCTTGTCAGGCAAGGAGGAATCTCTTTTCGCATTATACTCCCATGCCGTATCCGGAAGATCGGCGAGACGTCCGTGGACGACTTGTTGATCTAAAACGGCGACGCTCGACAAAATGCGCAAAAAAGGGTACGCTCCGGCGTATCCTTTTTGTATGCCCAAGGCGAAAAAGCGCGTGTTCGACATCGTGACTATTTTTCCAGACATGATTGGCGGATATGCCAACGCGTCCATGTTGGGGCGCGCGCAGAAAGACGGAAAAATCGAGATCCGCGCGCAGGACCTGCGCCAATGGGCGTTGGACAAGCACCGCACCACGGACGACACGCCCTACGGCGGCGGCGCCGGCATGGTGATGAAGGTGGAACCGTTCGACCTGGCCCTCAAAAAGATCAAAATGAAGGGAAAGAAGAAGGTCCGCGTGATCATGACGGCGGCGAGCGGCAAGCCGTTCACGCAGGCGGACGCGAAGCGCCTGGCCGCGTACGATCAATTGGTCTTTCTCTGTGGCCGCTATGAGGGCATCGACGAACGCGTGCGCGAACACTTGGCCGACGAAACTTTTTCCATCGGCAATTACGTGTTGACCGGCGGGGAACTGCCCGCGCTCGTCATGACGGACGCCATCGCGCGCAACGTTCCGGGCGTCTTGGGAGCAAAGGAATCGCTCGCCGAGGAAAGCCACGGGCCGGAAGGCTGGTTGGAATACCCGCAGTACACCAAACCGGTCGAGTACAATGGTTGGAAGATCCCCGAGGTCCTGCAATCCGGCAACCATGCGGCCATTGCCGCCTGGCGCGAGTCCCATCGAGGACCTTCGCAATCCACGTAATTCATTTCCGTATGTTTGCCACGTCCTTCCTGCACCTCGCCTACCGCCATGTCGCCAAGCCGTTTTTCTTCCGGAGGGATCCGGAAGACGTGCATGACGCCGTGTCGTGGATAGGGGAGCGGGTCGGGCGTTTTGCGTTCCTGCGGAACCTGACCGCGTTCGTCCTCCGGTACCAGGACCCCGTGTTGGTCCAGGACGTGGCAGGGATCCGGTTTCCGAATCCGATCGGCCTGACGGCCGGGTTTGATAAGAACGCCCGCTTGACCCGGATCATGCCGGACGTCGGGTTCGGTTTTGAGGAAATCGGTTCGGTGACCGGCGAGCCGTGCGAGGGAAATCCGCGCCCGCGCCTGTGGCGTTTGCCGGAATCAAAGGGATTGGTGGTGTATTACGGGTTGAAAAACGACGGATGTGAGGCCATTAGCGCCCGTTTGCGCGGAGAAACGTTCCGGATTCCGATCGGAACGAGCGTCGCTCGCACCAACCTGCCGGCATTCGCCGGCGTGGAGGAGGGGATCGCGGACTACGCCAAGGCCTTCCGCGCGTTCGCCGACATCGGGGAATATTTCGCCGTGAACGTGAGTTGTCCGAACACCTGCGGCGGGGAACCGTTCACGGATCCGGACCGGTTGGAAAAACTGCTCGCGGTCCTTGATGCGATTCCGACCAAGAAACCGGTGTTTCTGAAATTGCCGGTGGACGCGCCGTTTGAAGAAACGCGCCGGCTGATGGAGGTGGCCGCCGCGCACCGCGTGCACGGGTTCATCCTGTCCAACCTGACCAAGAAGCGCGACCGGCCGGAAATCGTCCGTGAGGAGATCACCGGATTGGACAAGGGCGGCGTGAGCGGCCGGCCGACCTTCGCCATTGGGAACGAGCAATTGTCGCTCGCGTACCAGGCGTTCAAGGACCGGTTCGTCTTCATCGCGTCCGGCGGCGTGTTCACCGCGGAAGACGCGTATGAAAAAATCCGGCGCGGCGCGTCTCTGGTGCAATTGGCGACCGGCATGATTTTTGAAGGGCCCCAGCTCATCGGCGAATTGAACCGCGGATTGGCCGCGCTGCTTCGCCGGGACGGGTACCGTTCCGTGGCCGAAGCGGTCGGCGCCGCGCATCGCTGACGCAAACAAAACGACCTCCCGGGGGAGGTCGTTTTGCGTTACGCGGCGGGAGCGGCCTTGGCCTTTTCCGCGGCGATCTTGGTCGCGCGCACCTTGGAGATGGAGGTGACGCCGACCTTCTTGCCTTCCACGATCTTGGCGTCCACGAGCAGGTTCCAGACGGTGTCGGAAACCTCCGCGCCCTGGGCGATCCAGAACTTGATGCGTTCGGCGTCAAGCTTGATCTGGGGCGGGTTCATGCGCGGGTTGTACTGGCCCACGATGTCGAGGGACTTGCCCCACGGGTCCTTATGCTTGGGGGTGACGACGACGCGGAATTGCGGGGCGTTTTTACGGCCGACGCGCGAGAGGCGAATGGAGTTCATAGCGACTTGGCTTTGGGCTGTAGGCGTCGCGTGAACGCCATGGCCTGCCGGTGAGTCAGAGTTGACGGTGGGCAAAATATAGGGGAACCGAGGCGTTTTGTCAACGGAGCGGCCTGGACAGCGCCTTTTGCACGCGTTCCGTCACGCTTCGGACTTCCCCCGACCCGTCCACGCGGACGATGGGAACGCCCGCCTTGGCGAGCGCGGCAAGCACGTCCGGGGCATGGGTCCGGTAGAGCTCCAGGCGTTTGTCGATGGCACCCGGGTGGTCGTCAAAACGGGCGCGCAGCATAAGGCGGAATCGGACGTCTGTCTCCGGCAATTCGATGACCAGGGCAAGGTCCGGCTTTTCCCGCGCTAGGTACCAGGCGCACGTCCGTGCGGTACGAGGGAAGCCATTGAGTACATAGCCGCGGCGGGCCATTGGTTGGCCGAAGGCGTGCTCCATGACCTGGTCTACTAAATCGTACGGCACCATGTCGCCCGAATTCAGATAGGGAACAATGGCCTGGCCCAGTTCCGTTGGACGTGCCATTTCTTCCCGCAGCAGCCGTCCCGTGGAAATGAACGGCACCTGGTAATGAGCTGCCAGAAGGTGGCCCTGCGTGTCTTTTCCGGCCCCGGGCGGGCCGTAGAGCAAGATCTTCATAGGCCCTCCTGTTAGGAATAAGCCTCTGACCTCCACCGTAGCACTCTGCTGGGGGAGGGCAAGCCGTTGACGAACTGCCCAAAAAACGGTAGGTTCTGACGTCCCGTCAATCCTGACGGGTGAGGAGTTTGCTCCATGACAATCGAAGATCGTTCGTACGGTTCGTACCTCGGACGCCGGTCCGTTCTTCCGAACGGCATCGAGGTCCACACGGTGTGCGGAGATGCCTGGAAGGACATGGCGATCCGCGTTGTCGTAGACGTGGGGCGCTATTCGGACGGGGACCGACCCGGCGCCACCCATCTGCTGGAGCACCTGCTGCTCTCCCATGACATCCACGGTCAGCGTCCGTGGATGGACACGGTGACGACGCGTGGGTTCCACGTCGATGGCCAAACGCGCGATACGCACACCCACTACGTCCTGACGGGTCCGTCTGATCAGGCGGGTGAGGGCATCCGCTTGGTTCTACGGGCCCTCTTTCACCCGGTCTGGTCGGAGAGTCATTTCGCCGTGGAGAAGGGCATCGTCTTCCAGGAAGAGCGTGAGAAAGCGGTGCCGTGGCGCGTGCAGGGAGCGTGGATCCGTTCCTTGTACCACGTGCTCGCCCCGTTTTTTCACGACCAGGATGCGCGGCGACACACGATGGACCGCATCCGCGAGCTCCATGCCACTCACTACGGACCCGCGGTTACCCGCGTGTTCTACGCCGGTCGCGGAACGCATCAGGACATCGTGGAGGCCGTTGCCTCGGTCGCCGTGCCGGAGACGACCGGCCGCGCCTCCCCGCGCATCACCGTCCCCGATCTCCATCCCGGCCGTTTCCACATCTCGGAACCGAATGACGAGCACACGTCCGTTAATTTCGTTTGGCCTTCCAAGCCGAAATGGGAAACGTCCGAAGTGTGGTCGGCACTGGCCGGTTGGTCCTACGGTCTGCTCTATCGCCGACTGCGCTTTGACCGCGGATTGATCTACAAGCTCAATCTGCACGACTTCCAGTTCTTTCCGCAGAAGGTATGCGCCGTCCGATTGCTCACACGGCCGGAACACCTGGAGACCGTTGAGCGCGTGTCGGAGGACCTCTTTGAGGAACTTCGTTCCGTCCGAATTCCCTCGTGGTTGGCGGACGCCATCGCGGCCGAGAAAAACGAGGAGGAAGACGACGAGGGAGGCAATCGGAAACCTGCTGCTTACCGGTCACCGTCTTCGATTGTCGCTCTTATGCATGGACAGGAAGACGGCCGGCGGGAATCCGCCGGTGCCCGCAAGACGGAGAAGCCAGAGCGAGATGACCGGGCCCCGTCCGACCCAGACCGTATTCGCGACGAGGCGCGCCGGCTGCTCGATCCCGCCAAGCAAGCGACCGTCATTATCGCGCCCTGACCGCCCGCGCCTCCCACTCGGAGGCCGGGCGGTTTTTTCTTTTCGGCAACCAAAATGGACTCCCGGTGGGGAGTCCATTTGATTAGCGCCGGGCGGTGCCGCCGTC
>CAZTTQ010000034.1:0-7647 GCA_964616135.1 uncultured Gammaproteobacteria bacterium | reverse complement strand
CTGCACCACTTCCCCCTTGGGTCCTTTCACCTTCACCTGGGCGCCGGAGACCTCAACGGTCACGCCGGCGGGAATGGCGACGGGTTTCTTGCCGATGCGGGACATACAAGGGGGTTAGTTAGAAGATTTCGCAGAGCACCTCGCCGCCAAGACGGCGGGAGCGGGCTTCTTTGTTCGTCATGAGGCCGTTCGGCGTGGAGACGATAGCGATACCGAAGTTCGAGAGGACGCGGGGCAAGTCATCTGCCTTGGCGTACACGCGGAGACCAGGCTTGGAAACGCGCTTCAACGAGCGAAGGCGCGATTGGGTGCCTTCATAGGCGAGCGTAATGCGGATCACCGGGCGCTTGGCCGAGGTGTCCTGTTCCACGCGGCCCACGAAGCCTTCCTTTTCCAGGATCTTGGCGATCGCGAACTTCATCGCCGAAAACGGGAGCTCAATGTCGGCCTTGCGGACCGCCGAAGCGTTGCGCAGGCGCGTGAGCATGTCGGAGATGGGGTCAGTCATCATAGAATTCCTGGAATTACCAGCTGGACTTCGTCACACCCGGAATTTCGCCACGGTTGGCGAGTTCGCGGAAGCAGATGCGGCACAGCTTGAAGTCCCGAATAAATCCGTGACGGCGACCGCACTTCCAGCAGCGGTTCACCTTGCGGGTCGAGAACTTCGGTTTGCGGATGGACTTGGCTTTAAGATTTGCCTTGGCCATAGCTTAGCTGTTGCTCTTCGGGTCCCGGAACGGGAAACCGAGGTGGGTAAGGAGGGCCCGGCCTTCCTTGGCGGTCATGGCGGTTGTGCCGATGGTCACCTGGAGGCCGTGGACGACTTCGATTTCGTCCGTGCCGATTTCAGGGAACGCGGTGTGTTCCGTGATACCGAGCGAGTAGTTGCCGCGTTCGTCAAAGGCCGTGGGCGAAATGCCGCGGAAGTCGCGGATACGCGGCAGGGACACCTTGATCATCTTCTCCAGGAAGTCCCACATGCGCTTGCCGCGCAGCGTGACCTTCATCCCGACCACCATGTTCTGGCGGATCTTGAAGTTGGAGATGGACTTGCGAGCCTTGGTCTTCACCGGCTGTTGGCCGGTGATGCGACGCAAGGTGCGTTCCGCGGTTTCCAAGAACTTGGCATCCTTGATTCCCTTCCCCAGGCCGACGTTGAGCGTCACCTGGCGAATAGCGGGGACGGCGTGCGGATTCGGATACCCGAACTCCGTCTGGAGCTTCGGGATCACGTCCGATTTGTAATACGCTTGAAGAGCCATAGGGATTACGCCACTTCTTCCACGGAACCCTTGGAGCGGATCACGCGGATTTTCTTGTCACCGGACATCTTGTAGCCGACGCGGCCCGGCTTGCCGGAGGCGCCGAGCAACATGACGTTGCTCGCGTTCAACGGGGCGGGATACGTGACTTTCTGGCCGGGAGCGGCGGAACCTTTGGCACGCAAGTGGCGCACCGCGACGTTCACGCCTTCCACGACGACGCGGTTTTGCACCGCGAAGACCTGGAGGACGTTGCCCTCCTTGCTCTTGTCCTTGCCCGCGATGACGCGGACTTTGTCGCCTGTTTTAATCTTCATAGGAATGGTGGATCGTGGAACGTGGATCGTGGAGCGTTCGTGGAGACGCGGGAGTCCCGCGGCCCTGCAAACGTTCCACGTTCTACGGTCTACGTTGCACGATTAGAGCACTTCCGGGGCCAGGGAGATGATCTTGGCGAAACCGCGGCCGCGCAATTCGCGAGCCACCGGGCCAAAGATGCGGGTCCCCTTGGGTTCCTTCGATTTCGGATCGATGATCACGCCGGCGTTTTCGTCGAAGCGGATGTAGGAACCGTCCTTGCGGCGGGTTTCCTTGCGGGTCCGGACGACGACGACGGTGACGACATCGGACTTCTTCACGATGCCGTGGGGCACCGCCTTTTTGACGACGGCGTTGACGATGTCGCCGATGCCGCCGTAGTGCTTCTTGTAGCCACCGCGGACGCGGATGACCTGCAGCTGCTGGGCGCCGGTGTTGTCGGCGACCTGCATCATGGTGCGATGTTGGACCATAGAAGAGGGCGGTTAGGCGGCGACCACGCGCCAGCGCTTGTCGCGGGACAGCGGGCGGCATTCGACGAACGAGACGGTCTCGCCCACCTTATGCGCGTTCGCCTCGTCGTGCACCTTGTACTTTTCGGAGCGCACGAAGCGCTTGCCGTACTTGGCGTGCACGAGGGTGCGGTCCACGCGGACGACGATCGTCTTGTCCATTTTGTCGGACACGACGACGCCGGTGAACGTGCGGACGACCTTCGATTGGATCTTGGCGTTCGTCATAAGGTTAGAGGAGCTCGCGGTCGGCGATCTTCGTCTGGACCGGAAGCTTGTGGGAGGCGAGCGTCATGGCCTCGCGGGCCAGTTCCGTAGAGACGCCGTCCATTTCGAACATGATGGTGCCCGGGCGGACGACGGAGACGTAGTGGTCTACGGCGCCTTTGCCCTTACCCATCGGCATTTCGGACCCCTTAGTGGTCACCGGCTTGTCCGGGAAGATGCGGATCCAGACCTTGCCCCCGCGCTTGATGGTGCGGGTCAGGGCGCGGCGCGCCGCTTCAATCTGGCGGGACGTCACCCAGCCTTCGGTCATGGACTTGAGGCCCACGGAACCGAACGCCAACGTGATCTTTTGGGTGGCCAAACGCTTGCCGCGGGCGCGACCCTTGTGCCACTTGCGATGTTTGACCTTCTTCGGAATAAGCATACGAGGGCAGGGTTAGGCGGCCTTGGCGGTTTCTTCCTGGACCACTTCTTTCTTTTCGAACACTTCCCCGCGGTTGATCCACACCTTGATGCCGATGGTACCGGCGATGGTGTAAGCCGTGACGGAGGCGAAGTTGATGTCGGCGCGGAGGTTGTGGAGCGGAACCTTGCCGTGGGCGAGGCTTTCCACGCGGGCGATTTCGGCGCCGTTCAGGCGGCCGCCGATCGTCACCTTCATGCCTTGGGCACCGGACTTCAGCACGCGTTCGATGGAGGACTTCATGGAGCGGCGGAAGGGCATGCGCTTTTCAAGGTCGAACGCGATCAGGAGGCCGACGATGCGGGCGCTCAAGTTCGGGTTCATCACTTCCTTGACCTGCAGGTTCAATTCAACCTTGCGGCCGCGGTAGTAGCGCTGCTTGAGCTTTTTGACGAGCTCTTCGATGCCGGCTCCGGCGCGGCCGATGATGATGCCGGGCTTCGCGGAGTGCACGGTGACCGTGACCTTGCCGCGGGCGCGTTCAATCTCCACGCGGTCCACGAGCGCTTCGCGCAATTCCTTCAGGAGGAAAGCGCGGATCTGGACGTCTTCGCGCAACAACGTGGCGAAGGCTTCCTTTTTGCCGGCGAACCAGGAGGCGTCCCATCCGCGGGTCACCGCGAGACGGAAGGCTTTCGGATGTACTTTGTGACCCATAGGAGGTTAGGCCTTCTTGGCCTTGGGGGGTTCGTCGGAAAGCACCACGGAGATGTGGGCGGAGCGCTTCAAGATCGGGGCGGCCCGACCCATGGCGCGCGCGCGCCAGCGCTTCAGCGAAGGACCGCCGTCGGCGGAGATCGCTTTCACGTGGAGCGAGGACGGGGACAGCTTGAAGTTGTGCACCGCGTTGGCAATGGCCGAACGGAGCAATTTCTCGACGGGCAACGTCGCCCCCTTATTCAGGAAGCGCAGCTGCGTGAGCGCGGCGTCCACGTGCTTGCCCCGGATGGCGTCAATCACCAAACGGATTTTGCGCGGGGACGTGCGGATGTGGCGGGCGTATGCGCGGACTTCCATAGAATAAGGTTACTTCTTGCCGCCCTTGGCCGCGGGGGCCGGGGTGGCAGGAGCGGCGGCGGCCGGAGCCGTGGTAGCGTCCATGTCCTTCTGGAGCTTGCCGCCGTGACGGGTGAACTTGCGGGTCGGGGAGAATTCGCCGAGCTTGTGCCCGACCATGTTTTCCACGACGCGGACCGTGATGAAGTCGCGGCCATTGTGGACGCCCAGGTTGAAGCCGACCATTTCCGGCGTCACCGAGCAGTCGCGGGACCACGTTTTGACGGTGGTCTTGTCGCCGGGCTTGAGGGCCATCACCTTCTTCAGGAGTTTGGGATCCACGTAGGGACCCTTTTTGATGCTGCGAGACATAGGTGTTGGCGATTAAGCCCCGACGAAGCGGCCCTTCGGGCGGCGCGTCAGAATGAGGGCGTCGGAAGCCTGCTTGCGGCGGGTCTTCACGCCGAGGGCGGGCTTGCCCTGCGGGGTCTTCGGATGCTTCAAACCGATGGAGTTGCGGCCTTCACCACCACCGTGCGGGTGATCAACCGGGTTCATGACCTTGCCGCGGACCGTCGGGCGGATGCCGCGATGGCGGGAGCGGCCGGCCTTGCCCCAACGGATGAGGCGGCGATCCGGGTTGGACGCCTGGCCAATCGTGGCCATGCAGCCCTTGAACACCTGGCGCAATTCGCCGGACGGCATCTTGAGCGTGGCGTAGTTGCCTTCCACGGCCATGAGCTGGACGACGGCGCCGGCGCCGCGGGCGATCTGGCCGCCCTTCCCCTTGGTCATTTCCACGTCGTGGACCATCAGGCCCACCGGGATGTTTTCCAAGGCGAAGCGGTTGCCGATCTGGATTTCGCCCTTGGACTTGGAGGAGACGACGGTGTCGCCGACCTTCAGGCCCAACGGAGCGACGATGTAGGCCTTCTTGCCGTTCTTGTAGAAGAGCAAGGCGAGGCGGGCGCCGCGGTTCGGGTCGTATTCGATGGCGTTCACGACAGCCGGAACGTCATATTCGTTGCGGACGCTGTCCACGATGCGGATGCGCTGTTTGGCACCACCGCCCTTGTGGCGGACCGTGATTTTCCCGTAGGTGCGGCCGGCCCATTCCTTGCGCGGGATCGTCAACGACTTCTCCGGGTGGCTCTTGGTGACGTCCTCAAACGTGTCGACGCTGGAGATGCGGCGACCGGCCGAGGTCGGATTGTAGCGTTTGACGGGCATAGGATTAGACGCCGGCGTGCACGTCCATGGACTTGCCGGCCGGGAGAATGACAATGGCTTTCTTCCACGTCTGGCGCTGGCCGTTAAAGCGGCCGAAGCGGACCCACTTGCCGCGGACGAGCTGGATGTTCACCGCTTCCGGGACGACGCCGTACTTCGCCGTGATGGCGTTGCGGACGTCGACGCGCGTCGCTTGGCGGGAAACTTCGAACGCGTACTGGCCGATGGAAGAGAGGTGGGCGGCTTTTTCCGTGACCAGGGCCTTCACCAGCACCTTGGAGAGGTTCGCCGGCATGGCTTTCTTGGCGACGGCGGCGGTCTCCTCCTTCTTTCCCTTGGCGGCAACCTTTTTCACGGGCGCCTTCTTGGCGGCCTTCGTGGGGGCATCCTGCTTCTTGAAACGGTCGAGAATACCCATATTAGGCGCGAGCGAAGGTCTTGGTGAGAACGTCGATAGCTTCGCGGCTGGCGATAACACCGTCATGCGCGAGCAAGTCCACGATATTCACGCTGGAAGCAGAGATGGTGGAGACGCGGGGCATGTTGCGGGCGGCGCGAGCAGCCGACGTGTTCTTCGGTTCCAAGATGACGATGGTCTTCTTGGACTTGAGCGGCATGGCCTTCAAGATGCCGGCGAACGTCTTGGTCTTGGCAGCGCCAAGTTCCAAGGAATCCACCGCGATGAAGGAACCGGACAACACCTTGTCCGTGAGCACCATGGCCAGCGCCTTGCGGCGGGCCTTGCGGTTCATCTTCACGGAGAAGTTGCGTTCGGAGCGCGGACCGAAGGTGATGCCACCACCGACCCAGATCGGCGAACGGCGGGAACCGTGGCGGGCGCGACCGGTGCCTTTCTGCTTCCACGGCTTCTTGCCGGTACCGGCCACTTCGCCGCGCATCTTGGTGTGAGCGATGGACTGGCGGGAGTTGGCGGACTGGGCCACGGAGGCCTCGTGCACCAAGCCGTGATCCGGCTTCACGTCAAACAGCTTGGCGTCGAGGGCGAGGTCGCCGACGACGGTTCCCTGCTGGTTGTAGAGTTTTACCGTTGCCATACCGTTTTGCCGTCACGAGCGATAATGAGGAGCAGGCCGTTGCGGGCGCCGGGGACGGCACCCTTTACGGCGATTTGGTTCTTTTCAGCATCGACGGAGACGATCTCAAGGTTCTTGACCGTGATGCGGGCGTCGCCCATATGGCCGGCCATGCGCTGACCCTTGGAAACCGGGCCTTGGCGCTGGGAGGCGAGCGAACCCGGCATGCGGACCTGGTCCTTTTGACCGTGCGTCGTGCGACCGCCGGCGAAGTGGTGGCGCTTCACGACACCCTGGAAGCCGTGGCCCTTGGAGGTGCCGACGACGTCCACTTTCATGCCAGGCGTAAAGACGGAGGCGGAAACCGTGTCCCCGCGCTTCAAGTCAGTGGATTCCACGCGGAATTCGCGCAGGTCACCGACAGAAGGAAGGTCTTTTACGTGTCCGGCTTCCGGCTTTACGAGAACGCGGCGGACGTTGGTCCCGAGCTGGACGGCCGTGTAGCCGTCCTTCTCCTGCGTGCGGACCTGGGTAACCACGTTCGGCTCTACGGAAACCAACGTCACGGGAACGACCGTGCCGTCGGCTTTGAACTCTTGGCTCATTTCGATCTTACGGCCGATGATGAAGGGCATATGTAGTGGTCCCTGCGGGACATACAGCTGGCTACAGAAAAAGCCAGAAGTCGAACGCGAAACGCCAGAATTTCCCTGAAACGCGCAAAAACCCGGACGGGTTCAGACGGCTTCAAGGGTATTCATGCGCTCCGCGGCCGGCTTCTGGCCTGTCGGAACTAAAGGCGTTGGCGAAATGGGGATGAAAGAGGTCTTCTTGCAAGCGGGTCGGAAGCCGACGGAAGGTTTTCCTCGAAACGAGGATCTTTCTTCCGGGTTCGTTGCCGCCTGTGCGACGTCCTGCGCTGCTTCCGACAACGGAACGTTTCCGTGGACAGAAGCAGCGCAGGAGCGCCGCCGGCTGCTTATCGTGCGTCTTACGTCTTGATCTCGACGTCCACCCCCGCGGGGAGGTTGAGCGTCATCAGAGCGTCCATCGTTTTTTCGTTGGGGCTCGTGATGTCGATCAGGCGCTTGTGGACGCGCATCTCGTACTGCTCGCGCGCGTCCTTATGGACGAACGTCGAGCGGTTCACGGTGTACTTACGCTTTTCAGTCGGCAACGGGACCGGACCGAGGATTTTGGCGCCGGACCGTTCCGCGGTGCGGATGATGGTCTGGGTGGCCTGATCGATGATCTTGTGGTCGTACGCGCGGATCTTGATGCGGATGCGCGGCGCTTCGGCGGGGGCGTCGGTTTTGCGGGCGGAAGTCACAAGATCGGGGGCTAAAGAGCAAGCTTAGCTTACTTGAGGATCTTGGTGACGGAACCGGCGCCGACGGTCTTGCCGCCTTCGCGGATGGCGAACTTGGACTGGTCTTCCAACGCGACCGGGATGATCAACTTGACGGTGATCTTGGTCGTGTCGCCCGGCATGATCATTTCCACGCCGGCCGGCAGGGTGATTTCACCCGTGACGTCCGTGGTGCGGATGTAGAACTGGGGCTTGTAACCCTTGAAGAACGGCTTGTGGCGGCCGCCTTCTT
>CAZTTQ010000033.1:0-7874 GCA_964616135.1 uncultured Gammaproteobacteria bacterium | reverse complement strand
GGAACACAATCTGCCGGTGGAACCGTTCCAGTGGTACTTGGACCTCCGCAAATACGGCTCCGTCCCGCACAGCGGCTTCGGCTACGGCCTGGAGCGCCTGGTGACGTGGATCTGCGGCCTGCCGCACGTGCGCGAAAGCATCCCGTTCCCCCGCCTTATTAACCGGTTGAACCCGTAAGTATGAAAGGACGCACCCTCATTTCGGCCCTGCCGAGCAAGCTGGGCGAGCAGGTCATCGTCGCCGGTTGGCTCCACCGCCTGCGCGACCTGAAAAACTTTGGCTTTGCCATTTTGCGCGACAAGACTGGCTTGGTTCAGGTCGTGTTGAACCCGGACCAGTTGGCGCAGTTGAACGGCCTGCAGTTGGAAACCGTGCTCAAGTTCACGGGCAAGGTGGTCGAAAAGAAATCCAAAGATCCGAACGCTGCCAAGGAAGTGGAAGTCCAAGCCGAAACCTTGGAAGTCCTGTCTCCGGTGGTGGACGTCTTGCCGGTGGAAATCAGCAAGCCGGACATGGACGCCAACTTGGATACGCTTTTGGACAATCGCGTCGTGACGCTGCGCAACCTGAAGGTGCGCGCCATTTTCCGCGTGCAGGCGGCCCTTATTAAGGGCTACCGCGAATACATGGAGGGGCAGAAGTTCACGGAAATTACGTTCCCGGTGTTGGCCGGTGCCGCCAGTGAAGGCGGGGCGGAATTCTTCGACGTGAACTACTACGGCCGCCAGGCGACGCTGACCCAGAGCGCCCAGCTCTACAAGCAGATCACCATGGGCGTCTATGAAGGCGTCTACGGCCTGTCGTATTCCTTCCGTGCGGAGAAGTTCGGCACGTCCCGCCACCTGACCGAATTCAACCAGTTTGAATTTGAGTTGGGCTTCGTGGACTCCATGGACGAAATCATGGACCACGCGGAAAGCGCCATCACCCACATGTTGAAAGTGGTGGAAAAAGACTGTGCGGAAGAACTGGCCTTGCTCGGGGCGAAGTTGCCGCCGACGGGGAAGTTCCCGCGCGTCACGCTGGCCGAAGCCCTGGAGCTCTACAAGACCGAAGGCGGCGTGGACGAAACGCACGAACCGGACTTGTCGCCGGCGGCCGAAAAGTGGATCTCCACCGAATGGGCGCCCAAGAAGCATAATTCCGGCTTCGTGTTCGTCACGCATTACCCGACCAAGAAGCGCCCGTTCTACGCCAAGCAGGATCCCAAGAACCCGGACCTTACGTTGTCCTTCGACCTCGTCGGTTTCGGCAGCGAAATCATCTCCGGTGGCCTGCGCGTGAACCGCTATGACGAACAGGTGAAGCGCCTGAAGGAAAAGGGTCTGAATCCCGACGACTTCGCGGATTACCTGATGATGCACAAGTACGGCATCCCGCCCGAAGGCGGTTTCGGCATGGGCCTCCAGCGCCTGACCCAGAACGTCCTGGGCCTGCCGAACATCAAGGAAGCGACCTTGTTCCCGCGCGACGTGCAGCGCCTGCGGCCATAAGCCAAAAAACCGCCCACCCGGGCGGTTTCTGTTGTTTTTTACAAAAGAATATGCGAAGGTTTGGAAGACCGCTTCCGGTCCTGTTCTAAGGAGAGTGAGGGATGGGTTGGCCTGAGTTGTTCGTGTTCGTCCGGCACGGGGAATCTGCCGGCAACGTGTTGTCCCCGGACGAACGTGCCGCGTTCGAACAGCCGACGCACAAGTACCCGCTGACGGAGCGCGGCCGGCAACAGTCCGCCCTTACGGGCGCGTACCTGAAAGACCTGTACGGCGACTTCGACGTCGTGTGGTCGTCGTACTACGTCCGCGCCCGCGAGACGGCGGCCATTCTCGTCCCCGGCCGCAAGGTGTGGGAAGACGCGCGCCTCGCGGAAGGCCAGCGCGGCCGCTTCCATACCATGAGCAAGGCGGAGATCGAGCAGCACATGCCCTGGGAGCTGCGCGCCAAGGAGCGTGAGGGTTCGTACCACTACCGCCCGCCGGGAGGGGAGAACTGGCCGGACATCGAGCAGCGCATCCACAGCTTCCTCGGCACGCTCGCGCGGGACGGGGACGGCAAGCGCGTGCTCGTCGTCGGCCACGGTCACTGGCTCATTCTGTTCCAGAAGCTCGTCGAGCATTTTTCCATTGAGGAGGCGGTGCGCCGCTATCAGGCCGGCGCCGCCCCGAACGCGTCCGTGACGGTCTACGAAGGCCGTCCGCGTACGTGGTGGAAGCCGTGGAAGCGGGACGCTCTCACGCTCACGTCCCAGCACGTGACGCCGTGGCGGGGCCAGATCGAGGAAAACCCCCTCACCGTGGCCGCGCCCGCCTGACGTTCTCTTGCCCCGCCCGGGGCTTTTTTGTTTGCGGGGCGGCCCCGGGCCAAGTAGAATGGGCCCGTTATGGCTTTTGAGGTCGCATCCGAACGTTTTTCAGGCCCTCTCCACCTGCTCTTGGAATTGGTGGAAGGGGAGAAGTTGCCGATTACGGAGGTTTCCTTGGCCAAGGTCACGGAAGCGTATTTGCAGCACTTGGAAGCGAACGACGTGCCTACGGAGGAATTGGCCGACTTCCTCATCATTGCCACGCGGTTATTGCTGCTCAAATCCCGCGCCATCCTGCCGGAGCCCGAACCGGAGTCCGAGGAAGCCTCCAAGTTGGCGGAACAGCTGCGCCTGTACAAGATGTTCGCGGATGCCAGCGTGCTGGTCGAAAAGCTGTATGAAGGCCCCGCCTTCTTGTTCGCCCGTGAGAAAGTGTCACGTCCAAAGGCCGAAGGTTTCAATCCGCCCAAGGGCGTCGTGCCCGAAACGTTGCGCGAATACTTCGCCCAGCTATTGAAGCGCCTGGAGCCGTTCTTCTCCCTGCGCCAGCAGTCCATGGAGCGGGTGATGTCCGTACAGGAACGCATGGAGGAAATCAAAAACGTCATCAAGGAACGCAGCATTTCCTTTACCGACGTGATGAAGGGGGCGAAATCCAAGGTGGACGTCGTGGTCAGTTTCCTCGCCTTGCTGGAATTGGTGAAGCAGCGCCACGTGGACGTCGCGCAGACGGATTCATTTCACGATATACTGATCCGCAAAGCCGACTAGTATGCTTCTTTCCGCCACACTCGAGTCCTTGTTGTTCGCCTCGGCCAAGCCGGTGGCGTTTTCGGCCTTGCGCAAGCAGCTGGAGGTGGAAGAAAGCGCGCTGACGGAGGCGTTGGAAGACATACGCCGCCGCTTCAACGTGGATTCCTCCGGCATCCACCTGATGGAGCATGAAGGGCAGTGGCAGTTCGTCACCAATCCGGCGAGCGCAGAGGCAGTGTCGGCGTTTTTGAAGCAGGAAACGGCCGGGGAACTGACGCGTCCCAGTTTGGAGACCCTGACCGTGATTGCGTACCGCGGCCCGGTCACGCGCCCGGAATTGGAACAGATCCGCGGCGTGAACTGTTCGCTTATTATTCGCAACCTGTTGGTGCGCGGGTTAATCGAAGAGCGCGATGACGCGGCGCGCCTGCAGCCCGTCTACACGGTCTCGACGGACTTTTTGCGCCACCTGGGGCTGACGTCCGTGGACGCGCTGCCTGACTACGCCGCACTCCATGGAAATGAACGCATCGACGAGTTACTGCGCGAGCTGTCGGCAACGCCCGGCGTATGATGTACCGCTTTCTGGTCCAAACCGTGCTTTCCTTGGGGTTGCTTCAGGCATTCCCGGCGGACGCGGGGGTCGTGGAACGCCACGCGGCGCTCCCAAAGGCCCCAGACCGCTCTGTGGTGGCTTCCGCGGGCGTCTATGAGGCCCAGGCCCTCTTGGCCCGGCCCTTGCCCCGTGCGGAGGACATTGGTCCCGGACCGGTGAAAGTCGACCGCACCAGCGTCGGGGTGGAGACCTCGGCCGTGGCGGCGATTGTCGTAGACCGCTCCACGGGCAAGGTCCTCTTTGAAAAGAACGGGGACACGCCGCGGTCCATTGGCAGCATCAGCAAGTTGATGGCCTCCATGGTGTTCTTGCAGGGGAAGCCGGACCTGTCCGCCCCCGCTTCCATTGAAACGGAAGACGTACGGCAGGGCGGGGTGCAGCACCTGTCCGTCGGCGACCAGGTGACGGTCCGCGACCTGTTGGAAGCCGCCTTGATCGGGTCCGACAATACGGCCGTCTACGCCCTGGTTCGCCTCTCCGGACTGTCGCTCGGGGACTTTGTCGCCCGCATGAATGAAACGGCGGCAGAGATGGGCCTGCGCGCCACGACGTTTATTGACCCGGCCGGCCTTTCTCCTGACAACCGGTCCATCGCGCCGGACTTGGCCACCATGGTGGATCGCGCATTGAAGCAGGAGGTCATCCGCACCATTACGGCCATGCCGGAAGCCAAAATCACGGGCGCTTCCGGTCGCACCTACACCGTGGAAAGCACGAACGAACTGCTGGGGAGTTTCATGAACCAGCCTCCGTACAAGATCGTCGGCGGGAAAACCGGATATTTGCCGGAAGCCGGCTACTGCTTTGGCGCCGTGTTTTCGGAAAAAGACGGACATGAGCTGACAGTGGTCGTCCTCGGCTCTGACTCCAAGCAAGGACGTTTTCAGGACGCCAAAGCGCTCGCCGCCTGGGCCTACAAGGTCTTTGACTGGCCGGACGAACGCAGTATCTAACCGTTTCCTATGACCGACGCCCTCATTAACGCCGTCCGCGGACTGCCGCCCGAAGCCGCCACGTTCCTGTTGGCGGCCCTGCCGGTGACGGAATTACGCGCGGCCATTCCGGCCGCCGTGGGCGTCTTTCATTTGGGACCATGGAGCGCGTTGCTTTGGGCCGTGCTCGGCAATTTGTTGCCGGTGCCGTTCGTGTTATGGCTGTTGCCGCCGGTCGTGAAATTGGCCGAGCACCGTATTCCGGTTCTTCACCGTGCATTGGACCGGTATTTCCGGTCGCTCGAAGCCAAGCATCGCGCGTCCTATGACAAATGGGGTGCTTTGGCGCTCGCTATCTTCGTCGCTATTCCGTTACCGCTAACCGGCGCGTGGACCGCGTCCGTCCTGGCCGTCTTGTTCGCCATCAAGTTCCGGACCGCGCTGCCAGCCATTGCGGCGGGCGTGCTAACCGCGGGAGGGATTGTGCTTGCCCTCACCGTCGGCGTAAGCCGGCTTCTCTAACATGCGCATCGCCATTGACGCACGCACGATTTGCGACGCTGCCGGCGGCAGCGGGGCAGGGGTTGAACACTATACGTGGTCAACGGTGTTTGCGTTGCTGCGCCAAGCGCCGGAGCACCGGTTTTTTATCTTCGTACCCAAGGCGCTTTCTGCGGAACGCCGTGCGGCACTAACGGCCGGGTGCCGGAACGTGACCGTTCTGCCGGCACTCCATCGCCACACGCTGTTTCCCCTGGCGCTGGCGGCCGTGCGGGCCGACGTCTTGTTCGTCCCCACGCCAAACCTGCCGTTTTTCTGGAACGGACCTTCCGTCATTACGGCGCACGACCAGTTTATTTTCGAACACCCGGAGTGGTTTCCCAAAGAGGACGCCGCATCTTTTTCCACCAAGCGCCTGGTGCCGCGCAGCCTGCGGCGGGCGACGCGCATCGTCGCCGTGTCAGAGGCGACGCGCCACACGGTGGAACGTGCGTATCCGGAGCGCGGGGAACGCATTTCTGTGGCGCATCCCGCCGTGGATGCTGCCCCCGTGGGCCAGGATTTGCCCCTGACGCGCTTTTCCGTGCCGCATGAATACGTGCTGTTTCTGGGTACCGTGGAGCCCCGTAAAAACCTCGCCACGGCTTTCTATGCCTTCCACCGGTTCCTGACGGACCACCCGGAGCGCGCCGCCACCTTGCGCTTCGTCGTCGCGGGCAAATGGGGCTGGAAGACGTCGGAGGCCCGTGAGGCGATGGATCGCGTGAATTCCTGGTGGCGGCCGAGTGCTGGGGAGTCGGTTATTCAGATGACCGGACCGGTGCTGGAAGGGGAGAAGTGGCCTCTGTTGCGCGGTGCCCTTGCCTTCGTCTTTCCGTCGTTGGACGAAGGGTTCGGGCTGCCGGTGTTGGAGGCGATGTCGGTGGGCGTGCCCGTTTTGTGTTCAGACCGCGGCGCGCTGCCGGAAGTGGCTGGGGACGCTGGGTTATTCGCCCCGCCCACCGACGTGGAAAAATGGGCGTTCCTCTTTGCCCAGGCCTTGCTTATGCCCGAAGCCGTGGCTCCGTTGCGGGAAGAAGGCAAACGCCGCAGCTACCAGTTCACGTGGGACAGAACCGCCGCGGGCGTCCTGAAAGCCATCGTCGACGCAGCGAACGAAAAACCGACCCGGTGACGGGTCGGTTTTTTCTTACAGCTTGGTCTGCAGGTAGGCGATGAGGACGATCTGCGCCAGGATGGCGTAGTAGAGCGGCACCTCTCCGCGGCGCTTCACGAAGAAGTCGTGGAAGAAGAAGTGGACGCGGTAGAACCAGCGAAGCAAAGGGGACTTGGTAATTTCGTAGACGCCGACCAGGAAGTCCGGCAACAGGCCGCCGACGATGCCCCAGGTAAAATTCGTCATGCTCTCGATGTCGCGCGTATTGGCGAGCAGGAGGACGAAGGCGATGGCGATGACGGCGTCCACGGCCACGTAGGCCACGGCCAGCTTTTGGTTGCGCTTATGGATGCGGAAGTTGTCCGACATGCCCGTGTCGCCATGGGGGACCATGTCGATCAACAGGTGCGTGGCGAAGGCAAGCGTAAAGCCCAGGACGGGGTTGCCCGTAGCCTGGCCGATCACTGCCCCCAACGTCGCGTGGGTGGTCAAAGTCATAGCGAACTGGGGGAAACTCTAGCACGTATAGGCCTTTTTTGGAAGGGAAAACAAACAAAAAATCGCTCTATTGAGCGATTTTTTGGTGCCGGGAGAGGGGGTCGAACCCTCATGCCCTTGCGGACGCAGGATTTTGAGTCCTGTGCGTATACCAGTTCCGCCATCCCGGCCTAGGAAAAGGCCCTAAAATGTCCTCCCGCGTTGTTGCGGGGCCCCGCCTCGGCGCTCACGGTAGTATTTAACTACCGTTCGGCCTCGGCTTTCCCCGCGCCTAGCGGGAAGGCCATTTGTAGGTCCTTTTCCGATGCGGAGGGGAGTGTAGCAATTGCCCTTTCGGTTGTCCATACAAGGACTTGCCAGCTACGCTCCGTTCTGATATCGTCCCCGCACCAGACTATTGGTTTCGATACCCATACAGCTGGGTAGCTCAGTTGGTTAGAGCGAGGGACTCATAAGCCCTAGGTCGGCGGTTCGATCCCGCCCCCAGCTACCACACTCGACGCGGGGTAGAGCAGCCAGGCAGCTCGCCGGGCTCATAACCCGGAGGTCGTCGGTTCAAATCCGACCCCCGCAACCAAAAAAGACCCGTCCTCGGACGGGTCTTTTTTGTTGTGCTATTATCTGCGGGCTATGGATCTCCCCACGACCTATCGCCCGAACGCCGCCGTCATCGTGACGGACGGAGAGGGGCGCGTCTTGCTATGCCATCGGGTCGAATACACGTATCAAAAAGTGCAAACCGTCCAAGGGGGAATTGATCCGGGAGAAACGCCCGCCGCCGCGGCCGCGCGGGAATTGCAGGAAGAACTTGGATTGGCGGAAGGCCAATTTGCGATGGTCGGCGCCTTGCCGGCACCGTACAAATACGATTGGCCGGTCGCTTATATCCACAGTAAGGGCGGCGGGAAGTATCGCGGACAGGAACAATGGTTTTTCTGCGCCCGCGTCGCTCCGGCCGCGGCGTTCAATCTGGACGCGCACGCCCGTGAGTTTTCCAAGGTGGAATGGGGAACGCCGCGGGAATTGCTCGACCAGATGTGGGAAGGGAAACGTCCCGGCACGGAGGCGGCCCTCCGCCACTTCGGACTTCTTTGATATACTACCCGGCATCTATGGGT
>CAZTTQ010000032.1:0-8966 GCA_964616135.1 uncultured Gammaproteobacteria bacterium | reverse complement strand
CAAGAAGAAGGACTTCATAGGGCCAAAAACCTAGCATATATTGGGTTTTTTGTCCATCCCCCGGCAGGAGAACCGGGGGGACCCGGCGCATCTTGCCAGTCGGCCGTTTTTCGCCTATTATTCCCGCACTATGGGCCACGGAAACGTCATGATTCGCTTCGAAGGGGTCAACTTCGGATACGGGGAAGACAACCCGATCCTGGACGACGCCTCTTTTTCCGTCCGCGAGAACGCCAAGTTCACCGTGATGGGACAAAACGGGGCGGGGAAGTCCACCATCTTCAAGTTGATCACCGGCGAATTGAAACCGGAAAGCGGCGCCATCCACATCCAGCCGGGCGCCACCATCGCCACGGCCAAGCAGGTCATGGCGCGCGAATTCCTCACGGACACCGTGGAGGAATATTTCGCCCGCGCGTTTGAAGAAAAGAAGTACGACCTGGCGCGCCGCATCAAGGACGTGCTGGACACGGTGAACCTGCACGCCCCGCTCGACAAGAAGGTCGGCGAGTTTTCCGGCGGCCAGCAGGCCCGCCTGCTCTTGGCGTTCGCCCTCATCCAGGAACCGGACATCCTGCTCTTGGACGAACCGACCAACAACCTGGACGCGGGCGGCATCGAACACCTGACGGGCTTCCTCATGGTGTACCCCAAGACGGTCCTGACCATTTCCCACGACGCGGACTTCTTGAACGCGTTCACGGAAGGCGTGTTGCACCTGGACGTCTTCAGCGGCAAGGTCGAACGCTACGAGGGCAACTACTTCAACGTGGTGGAGGAAATCGCCGCGCGCGTGGAGCGCGACCGCATGCAAAACGCCCGCATGCTGAAGGAGATCCAGGACCGCAAAGATAAGGTGAACTTCTTCGCCCACAAGGGCGGCAAGATGCGCGCCCTGGCGGCCAAGCTCCGCGAGCAGATCACGGAAGCCGAGGAAAACATGGTGGAAGTGAAGCGCGACGACAAGACCATCACGCCGTTTACCATCCCGGCCCAGCCGTGGAGTGAAGTGCTGGTGCACCTCACCTTGGTGAAGGTCATCAAGAACCATGAGCCCCGCCAGGTGGACGTGGACCTGAAGCTGCGCAAGGGCGGTCACTTGCTCATCGCGGGACCCAACGGCATCGGCAAGTCCACGTTGCTCCGCACGCTGGCCTCCAACACGGACCCGGGCGCCAAAATCTCGGAGGGCGTGAAGGTCGGCTACTACAAGCAGGACTTCTCCGGCCTGGATTTTGACCAGACGGCGTACGCCTCGCTTGAGAGCGTGATGGAAGTGCCGAACAACGAAACGCTGCGCCGCACCGCCGCGCAGTTCCTGCTGGACGGCGACGCGCTGCGCACCAAGGTGGGTGCCTTGTCGGAAGGGCAGAAGGGCCTGTTGTGCTTCGCCCGTTTCGTCCTGCAGCAGCCGGGGCTCCTCATCTTCGACGAGCCGACCAACCACATCAACTTCCGCCACTTGCCGGTGATCGCCAAGGCCTTGGACGAATTCCAGGGCGGGCTGATCGTCGTCTCCCACGCGCCGGACTTCGTGAAGGAAATCCGGTTCAACGAGACGTTGGACTTGAGCGCGCTGTAGGCAAAATCTCCCACGTGGTGGGAGATTTTGTTATGATCGGGCAGATACTATTTTCAAAGGAACTATGGCAAAAGGAGATCTCGTTCCGCTGCTTCCGGCAGACGCACCAAAAGCCGGCGAGACGTACCGTCACTATAAAGGCGACGTCTTTCGTGTGGTCCTGCTTGCCGAACATTCGAACAACGCGGAATGGATGGTTGTTTACGAAGCGACCTATGCAAACCCAGACGCGCCGTATTTTACGCGTCCATTACGCCAGTGGAGTGAGTTGATTGAGTGGCGGGGGCAGACCTTGAAGCGATTTACGAAAGAATAGGCACCAATGGAAACCAGACCACCCCGTCTTTTGGACAGGGTGGTTTTATATTTAGGTGTCATCCTGCGCGGGAGCGGGGAATCTTCTTGTGGCCACTCCCCGAGCACAGCGAGGGAATTTTTATTTGGCGAGTATCTCGTTTGGAAAAGGTGCGGATGGATTGGACGTATCGATGTGAATACACGGACCTGGAAGATCGAGCGGCTTCTGCTTTGTTTCAAGGAGATGGACGCGGAATTCGTCCAGATTATTCGCATCGACATGGCCGGGATGCCGTTCGCCGGAACGAGCGCGGCGTTCGAACCGTTCGAATAGCAGATGGCCCGGCGCATGGCAGAAAATCTGCGCGCATTCTGCCCCGGTTTTTTGTAGGAGCGCGGAGAGATCGGACTCACTGATCCCCGGTTTGAAATTACTCTCGATTACACAGTCGCTTTTGTTGTTCAATGTTTGCTCGACTGCGCGATAGAGTTCTTCGTAGGCCTCGATGCCTAATTGTTTCGACCACGCGCGGTCCGAAAATCCACGTTCATCAAATAAGCGTTCCTTTATGGCGTCCTTGGAAAAGAAGGGAATGCCCAATCGACGGGCCACTTCCTTTCCCAGGGTAGTTTTCCCGCTTGCTGGGAGGCCAGAGACGACGATGAGACGCATATGCCTGATAGATTAGGCATCTTATCCTCTGCGTTGCAAACATGTGTTGCACAATCGGACTCGTTTCTTTAGGATGCCGCCAGGAGGTCGGACATGACCATGGAAAAGCTGATTGCCGCTGTCTTGCAGACGACGGAGCAGGTCGCGTCCGCGGCGGCGCGGGCCGGTAGGGCGCGTGAGAAGCTGCGGAAGGCGGCGGAACCTCTCGTGGAGGAGGCAGTCGGGGAACTGAACGCCGACCTCTTCGTCCCGTACCGGTTCGGCCGGTACGAGCTGCTCGTGTACGAGACGGGGGAGATCCGGATTACGTTGCGCGACCTGTCCCATGCCAAGGACGGGAAGAAGTGCAGCGCGGAGATCTTCGACGGCCGGGAGAAGATGCCGTGGCTGGAAGGGGTCCGCGAGGCATTTCGCAAGAAACTCGCCCTGCCTCCGGAAGCCCGGTTCTGGATCGGCATCGATCCGTACTATTTCATGGAAGACAAGTAGCGGCCCGCCTCCATCTCTAGAAGGCGGGTTTTTTGTCCGTGAACTAAAACACCCCCGGCCGGAGCCGAGGCTGTTTTTGTCGCCGAACGCTTCCGAGGAAGACATTTGCGTGGCCCAAGTATACCCCGGCCCCTCCGCCAGGTCGAGGTTGCGGTCAAGGGATTGACGTGGCGGTGGTTTTCCGGTAGGTTCGGGCGTCCTGCATCTCGCAGGAAGCAGTGCCTACGCCCTACGGAGTTCCCATGAAGAAGAAACCAGCCCCTCGTCCGCCAGCCCCGTCATTCAAGGACTTCGCGATCGTCGGCGCCCTGGTCTGCGCCGCCGTCGGTATTGCCCTCGGCGTCGGCACGGTCCCGTTCTCGAAGAAGGTGTCTCTGCCCCCGCCGCCGACGCGGATCGTCTCGGAGGAGCCGGTCCGCGTCCTCGGTTGGCGGATCGCCGACTATCTGCTGTCCCAGCGGGACCACTACCGCCGGGACATCGTCACGGCCGACGAGCCTGAGTGGGCGTCGTACACTCCCGCGTACTTCGCCGCGCTGAAGGAGCGGAAGGATGCGGTAATCGCCTGGACGGCGGCCCGACCCACGTTGGTGCCGGTGGACTTCATTGGTCTCATCCACGTGAAGATTGCCGAGACGAACACCCCGGAGGAACTCGCCCGCATCGACGCGATCCAGACGGAGCGCTTCGAGGTCCTGAAGGCGCGGGCGCCGGGCGCGTCGGTCGTCGCCATCGAGGAGTACGGCTCCGACGCGGTGATGACGCCGGACGAGTACCTGCGTATTACCCGCGACACGTTCCGCTCCCTGTTCAACTTTCGGGTCACAGATGCAGAACTGCTCGCGCTCATGCGCAAGGATCGGCAGGCAGCCTCACGTGCCATCATGGAAGGACTGCCGATTCCCGTGATTTGCGGGGAGGAGTGGCCGATCCACTTTGAGACGCGCCTCCTCCGCCGTCCGCCAAGTCCGGGCGCCGACGCGGCGATCTACGACCTGACGGAGAGCTTGAATGAACTTCGGTCCGAGATCATCCTCATCCGTGCCCTCGAGTTTTTGAAGAAGGCGAACGGCCACGCGGCGATCATTCTCCAGGGTGCCGGGCATCGCCCGTACCTGGAACGCGTCGCAGCGGAATACCACATCGCCCTGACCGTCTTCTAGCTTCGCGCCCCGTCCTCCGGACCGGGCGCGTTTTTTTGATGGCGCGGTGAAAGAAAAGGGCGTACCCTCGCGTAGTACCCGTGCAATCCTATGCTTCTTGAGGAGGCCCGCGCCTTGTCCGACGAGGTTTTGGCCGCCCGCGCCCCGCGCGAGCGCCACCTTTTTGGCGTGCTCGTGGAACGGTACCAGGAGAAGCTGGGCCGCTACGTGCGCCGGCTGGGCGTGCCGCGCGTGGAAGACGCGGAAGACGTCCTGCAGAACGCGTTCGTCTCCGCGTTCCGTAACCTGAATGGGTTCGATCCGTCACTCTCGTTCAGCGCGTGGATGTACCGCATCGCGCACAACGAGACGATGACGTTCTTCCGCAAGCGCAAGGCGCGGCCGGAAGGGAATACCGTGGAAGATTCGGAGGCCGCGTTCGAACGGCTGTTCTCCGGCGACGACCCGATGGAAAACGCGGCTCGGTCCCATGACGCCGCGCGCGTCTCCGCCGCCCTCCGCGCGCTGCCGGACAAGGACCGTGACGTCTTGGTCCTGCGCTACTTTGAAGAACGCGACTACAAGGAAATTTCCGACATTCTCCGTTTGCCGATGGGGTCCGTCGCGACGCTCATCCACCGCGCCAAGAAGAAACTGGCCAAGATCCTGGCCGAACCCGTATGAACCCCAATTTCTCCGAGCGCGTTCTCGCGCAGATTGAAGAGGAAGAGGTGCGGCCCGTGCCGCGCTGGGTGTTTCAGGTACGCGCGGCGGCCTTTTGGGCGCTGTGGGCCGTGACGACCTTGGCCGGCGCCCTGGTGGTGTCCGTCGCGCTTTTCCGCCTGGTGTTTTCCGGCTGGGCGTTCCGTCTTGCCACCCATGACTCCACCGCGCGTTTCTTGGTCCAGACGGTGCCGGTCGTTTGGTTCCTGCTCTTCGCCGGGGTCGTGGCGGCCGCGTACGTCCTGTTCCGCCGCACGGACCACGGTTACCGCCACCCGTTTTATTGGGCGGTCGGATCTTCTCTTGTGCTCTCGGTTCTCCTTGGGGGTGCTCTCCATGCGCAGGGGGCGGGGAAGGTGGCAGATGAATTCGTGGAGCGGGCGATGCCGTTTTACGTATCCGTGGAGCATCAGCAGCAACGCGCGTGGGTAAACCCGCCGCGCGGCCTGCTCGCGGGCAAGGTCATTTCTACGGACCAGGCACTTATCTACGTACAGGATTTTGGCGGAGACGACTGGGAAGTGGATGGTGGCGCATTGAGTGCCCGCGAACTGTCCGCCGCTCGTCCCGGCATTCGCGTGCGCGTGCTCGGTATTCCCGGAAACGTCGAAAATCACACCATGCAGGCCTGCCTCCTGTTGCCTTGGGATGACGATGCGCTTCCCTTGGGCATGATGGGTGAAAGAAACGGCATGGGCATGCGTAGTAATCCGTGTAAGGGCCTTCGTCCTTATGAGGCGCTGCAGCCCCTCCTTGTTCCGTAACTTTTTCCGTTCCCACGTATGATCTTCAAACCTCTTCTGGCCGCCGCGGCCCTGCTGACCTCCGGCGGCGTCGGCGGCGCCGACGTCCCCCGCCCGCCGCGCGCGGACCGTCCGCCCGTGGAAATCACGGACGCCCAAAAGGCGGCGTTCCAGCAGGCGAAGACGTTGTTTGAGGCCGGCAAGGCCGATGAGGCCAAGCAGGTTTTGGCCGATGTCGGGCTCAAGCTCCCGCCGTTCGTCCATGGCCGCGGCATGGACTCCGCCGACCGCCCCGCGTTCCTCCGGGACGGCAAGGAACTAACGGACGCGCAAAAGGCCGCGATGGAACAGGCCCGCGCCCTCCATCAGGCGGGGGACGTGGAAGGGGCAAAGAAAGTCGTGGAAGAAGCCGGCCTCCCGGGCCGCGGTCTGAAGGCCGGTTGGGCGCCCGGTTCCGGCGAGGGCCGCGGCATGGGCATGATGAAGTTCCGCGACGCCAAAGGAACGAAGTAAGCAGTCACTTTCTGACCAAAAGAGACACCGCCTCGCAAGGGCGGTGTTGACTATTGGGGCTAGA
This sequence comes from uncultured Gammaproteobacteria bacterium, assembly GCA_964616135.1. GTDB lineage: Bacteria > Patescibacteriota > Patescibacteriia > UBA9934 > GWF2-40-263 > JAJYIV01. The sequence goes on along the minus strand of CAZTTQ010000032.1, from coordinate 2,740 downwards.
ACATCGTCTTCGTCGCGCCTTTTTTCGCCCCGTCCTTCAGCATCCCCGGCAGCTCCTTGAAGAAGTTCACGACGGTTTCGTCCACCAAAATATGGCGGCGCTCCACGGGCTTGGCGAGCGTCAGGCCCTCCAGGCTGCGGGCGCGGGAAAGGCCCACGTAGGTTTGGCCCGAGGCGAAGGCACCCCGGCCCAAGTCTATGTGCACGCGGTCGAAGGTCTTGCCTTGGCTCTTGTGGATGGTGACGGCCCAGGCCAAGCGCAGCGGGATTTGCGTGAAGCTGCCGATTTTTTCTTGCGCCAGGGACTGGTGCTTGGCGTCAAAGGAGCTGCGGTACAGCGTCCAGGTGTGTTGATTCACTTCAACCCACTCCTCGTCGTCGGTTTCCACGACGACGCGTTTCGGCTCGCATGTGCGCACGGTGCCGACCGTCCCGTTCACGTAGCGGCCTTCCGCGTCATTCGCGACGAACATGACGCGCGCGCCCGGCACCAGCACGATCTGGTGCGACGTGGGCATTTCCTTTTCGCCGAAGACGCCCTGCGCCGTGCCTGTGTATCCCACGGCCTTGCCGGGCAGGGAGGCGAGCTTGCGTTGATTGATCTCATCCGCGGCGGCGTTGGTGGACGTGAGCACGATGGCGTCCGGGTCCGCCTGGCCGACGCGCTGGCGGAGCACGTCCAGGTGCGCGGCGTCCACGGTCCTGTCGCGCACGGCGTTCAAGACGTCCACGAAGCGCGGATCCGCCTGGCGGAACACGCGTTCCAGTTCGACGAACGTCACCTCGCGGCGCGCGACCAGGTCTTGGAATGCCGTGGAACCGAAGAAGAACGGCGTTCCGTAGAGGCGGGCGTAATCCGCCGCTTCTTCCGAGCCGAGCACGGGCGGCAGCTGGAACAGGTCGCCGATGACCACGACGCGCACGCCGCCAAACGGCGACTGGGTGCGGCGGGCGGCGCGGAGGAACGCGTCCATCGCGTCGAACAGGTCCGCGCGGACCATGGAAATTTCGTCCACGACGATGACGTCCAAGGCCTGGTAGAGCTTGTCGTCGCTGGCCGCGCTGCCTTTTTTCTTGGCGTCGCGCACGGTGACGTCCGGGCCGAAGCGGAAAAAGCGGTGGATCGTCTCACCCTCCACGTTCAACGCCGCCACGCCCGTGGGCGCCAAAATGACGCAGCGCAGTTTGCCTTGGTTGCGGAAATGGCGGAGCAGGGTGGACTTGCCCGTGCCCGCGCGGCCCGTGACGAACACAAAGGGAGAGCCGTGCTCCATGGCATGGAGGGCGGCGTCGAAGTCCTTGGTCCGGACGAGGTCGGTCGGTTGCTTATTCTTGCGCATGAGACGCCATCATAGCGGAAGTCGGCGAATCGCGCCCGTCCCTCTCGACGGCTGGCGGTTTTCCCGCTAGGATGCGCCCAGTTATGTCCACCCGCCCAGAGCAGATCCGCAACTTCTGTATCATCGCCCATATCGACCACGGGAAGTCCACGCTTTCCGACCGGTTGCTTGAACTTACCGGCACCGTGGACAAGCGCAACATGCAGGCGCAGATTTTGGACTCCATGGAATTGGAGCGCGAGAAGGGGATCACGATTAAGCTTGCGCCGGCGCGCATGCAGCACAAGGGATACACACTGAACCTGATCGACACCCCGGGCCACGTGGACTTCACGTACGAAGTTTCGCGTTCGTTGGCCGCCGTGGAAGGCGCCATCCTGTTGGTGGATGCCACGCAGGGCGTGCAAGCTCAGACGATCGGCAACATGTATTTGGCCATGGCCGAAGACCTGAAAATCATTCCGGTCTTGAACAAGATCGACCTGCCGGCCGCGGACGTCCCGCTGCGCACCGAGGAATTGGTGAAGCTCCTCGGCTGCGATCCGTCCGAAATTTTGCACGTGTCCGGAAAAACCGGCGAAGGCGTGCACGCGCTGTTGGACGCCATCATCGACCGCATCCCGCCGCCGGAGGACACTACGGATCAGCCGACGCGCGTCCTGATTTTTGATTCCGCGTATGACGACTACCGCGGCGTGGTCGCGTACGTGCGCGTCATGGACGGCTCGTTGAAGAAGGGAAACAAGGTGAAAATGATGGCCACGTTGGCGGAAGGCGAATTGTTGGATTTGGGCGCCCTGATTCCGGTCGGTTCCAAGTTCCACTCCTTGCCGGAATTGGAAAACGGCCAAATCGGCTACGTCGTTACGGGTCTGAAAGACATCCAGGCCTGCCACGTCGGCGACACCATTACGCTGCGCGACGCGCCGGCCACGGAAGCCTTGGGCGGCTACAAGCAGGTGAAGCCCATGGTGTACGCGGGCATCTTCCCCAAGGAGGGGAGCGACTTCGCCCGCCTGCGCGAAGGGATGGAGCGCCTGAAGCTGAACGACGCCTCGCTTGCCTACGAGCCGGAACACCAGCCGGCCTTGGGGTACGGGTTCCGCTGCGGCTTGCTCGGCATGCTGCACCTGGAAATCATCAAGGAACGCCTGATCCGCGAGTTCAACATGGACCTGGTGGTGACGGTTCCGTCCGTCGCGTACCGCGTGAATCTGATGAGCAAGGAGGTCCTGACGGTGAAGAGCCCGTTGGAGTTGCCCGACCCGTCCCACATCGTCTCCATTGAGGAACCGTGGGTCACGGTCGACATCGTCCTGCCGGTCGAATACGTCGGGCCGACCATGCAGTTCCTGCAGGAACGCCGCGGGGAGTACAAGACGACCGAATATCTCTCCCAGC
>CAZTTQ010000031.1:0-9882 GCA_964616135.1 uncultured Gammaproteobacteria bacterium | reverse complement strand
GGCGGGACACTTGCTTTAGATCACTGCCCGCACCCGTGGAGACGTCGCCAAAGATTTCCAGCTCCGCGGCGTATCCGCCGAGCATGACGGCCAAATCATCGATGAATTCGGCACGCTTGTGGTAGCGGCGGTCTTCCGACGGCAACTTGAGGGTATAGCCGCCCGCGGAACCGCGGGAGATGATGGAGATCTTGTGTACTTCGTCCGCGTGGGGCAGGAGGTGCGCCACCAGGGCGTGGCCGGCCTCATGGTAGGCGGTCATGTTCTTTTCATCCGCGGACATGACCATGCTGCGCCGCTCGGGCCCAAGCATGACTTTCTCAATGGACTCCAATACGTCCTCTTGCGTGACGGTCTTACCGTCGCGCTGGACCGTGCGGATGGCCGCTTCATTCAGCAGGTTGCCCAAGTCGGCGCCGGAGAATCCGACCGTGCGTTCCGCGATGCGGCGCAGGTTGGCGGTTTTTTCCAACGGCTTGTTGGCGGCGTGGATCTTCAAAATTTCCTCACGCTCATTGATGTCCGGTAGGTCGATGACCACACGGCGGTCGAAGCGACCGGGGCGGAGCAGGGCCGGGTCCAATACGTCCGGGCGGTTGGTGGCGGCGACGACGATCACGCCGAGCGTTGGGTCAAAGCCGTCCATTTCCACCAGGATTTGGTTCAACGTCTGCTCGCGTTCGTCGTGCGAACCGCCCAAACCGGAGCCGCGCTGGCGGCCGACCGCGTCAATTTCATCGATGAAGATAATGCACGGCGCGGACTTTTTGGCCTTGGCGAACAAGTCACGGACGCGTGACGCGCCGACGCCGACGAACATTTCCACGAATTCGGACCCGCTGATGTGGAAGAAGGGAACGCCCGCCTCACCCGCCACGGCGCGGGCAAGCAGCGTCTTGCCGGTACCCGGGCGGCCCATGAGGAGCACGCCCTTGGGAAGTTTGGCACCGAGGTCTGAGAATTTCTTTGGCGACCGAAGGAATTCGACTACCTCGCTCAACTCCTGCTTGGCTTCTTTGGAGCCGGCCACGTCCTTGAACGTGACGGTTTGCTTGTCCGGAGCCACTTCGCGCGCGTTGCTCTGGCCAAACGACATGGCGCGGCCGTTGGCACCCTGCATCTGCTTGAACATCACCCAAAAAATGACGCCGATGATGAGGAGGGGGACGAGCGTCGGCAACACGATGCCGAGGACGTAGGCCCAGCCCGTGTTGTCCTTGACCCGGACGTCCACCGCGCGCAATTGTTCCGCCGTTACGCCGTAGGACGTGAGCATGTCCACCAACGGCTGGTCGCTTTCTTTTCGTAACGTGGCCTTGCCGCCGTCCGCGTTTTCCACGTTCAGCGTGGAGCCGTCGACCTCAATGGCCTTAATGGCGCCGCCTTGGACGCGGGAGACCAGCGTGGTGATGCCGATGTCTTCCGGCTTTTTCCCGCCCAGGGTGTAACTGGAAAACAGGGCGCCCAAGACAAGCAGGGACACCAGGAACAGCGTGACGTTTTTGGAGAGGGGTTTCATAGAGAAGAGGAACGTCCTTCGTCCGGCTATCTTGCTTGAACGGACGCAAAAACGCCAGCCCCGGAGGGCTGGCGTTTTCCCGGCGTTACTCGGCTTTCGGAGCTTCGGCTTCATCCTTCTTGTCTTCTTTCTTGGCACGCGGGGCCTTGGCCTTGCTCGGCGTGGTGCGGAGCGAGAGCCCGAGGCGGTGTTCCGCCGGTTCAATGGAGATGACCTTGAACTTCATCTTGTCGCCGGACTTGGCGATGGTGTTCACGTCGGTCACCGGCTTGTCGGACAATTCGGAAACGTGGGCGAGGCCGTGGATTTCCGGGTCCAGTTCGACGAAGAAGCCGAACGGATTCACCTTGAGCACAGTGCCTTCCACCATTTCGCCGACCTTGTACTTGTTGCCAACGTCCTGCCACGGGTCGCGGATCAGCTTCTTCATGGAGAGGGAGATCTTGCTGCCTTCAATCCCGATGATTTCGGCCTTTACCGTCGCGCCCACCTTGAGCAAGTCGCGCGGGTGGTCGATGCGCTGCCAGGCGATTTCGCTGATGTGGACCAGGCCTTCCAGGGCGTCGAACTTCACGAAGGCGCCGAAGTCCGCGAGCGCGGTCACTTCGCCTTCAATGGCGTCGCCGACCTTGTACTTGGCAATCACGTTCTTCTGGCGATCCTCCCACACGGCCTTTTCGGAGACGATCAGCTTTTCATCCCCTTCGTTCACGTCCAGGATGCGGACGTTCAGGTCCATGCCGACCAGGGACTTCAGCTTTTCCAGGATGCGGTTCTTGTCGCCGCCCGTGACGCGCGGGTAGTTGTCCGGGGCCAACTGGGACACCGGGAGGAAGCCGTTCACGTGGCCGATGCGCACAATGAGGCCGCCCTTGTTCGCTTCCAACACCTTGGCGGCAACCGGTTCACCAGAGGTAAAGTTGGCGGCGATTTCTTCCCAGGCCTTTTTCTGGCCCGCGAAGCGGAAGGAGAGTTCCAATTCGCCGTTTTCGTTTTCCTGTTCAATGACCGTGGCTTCCACGTCGTCGCCGGCAACCAAGTCGGCGTAGACGGAAGATTCGGCGAACAGTTCGCGACCGCGGATCACGCCGGCGCCGAAGCCGTCGATGTCCAGGCGCACTTCACGGCGGGAGGCGGAGACCACCTTGCCGTGCACGACGTCACCGACCTTGGGGATGGCCAAAAAGCCGTCCACGAGGGAAGAAAAGTCGCTCTTTTCCACTTTCTTCGATTTCACCTCTGCCATAAAAAATGACCCGATAGGCGTTCTGCTCCCGAAAAGGGAGAAAAGGCCCGTCGGCGCTAAGAATAAGAGGTGGCAGGAGTGTAGCCGAAGGCCCCCGTTTTTGCAAGGAATAGGCCTGAATCCATTGACAAAAGGCCTAAAAAGTGGTATTCTATCTCCTCAAGTTGCCTCAGCGAAAAGGGCCTAAATACGGGCTTTCCTCGCTGCGGCAAACGGGACACAGTGTCCTGAAAACCACAGTCATCCGCGACTATGTCCATCCCGGACTGTCGCACACAGGAGGTTGGCCATGGCCGACCACAACAGCAAGAGTCCGTTCAGCGCCATTGGTCTCGCCCACAAGTTCTTCCTCGCCTTCTGGGCGGCCGGAGGGACCACGGATGACGCCAACAAGCTGGCGGAGACGCCGAACCTGCTGCGGGACATTCTCAAAGTTCTGCGCGGGGAAGCACAGATCGTGCCTCTGGTCGCCTCCAAGCTCCCCACGTTCCCGATCTGGCGCACCATCAAGGTCGGTACGCACAAGACGATAGCGGACCTGCTCTCCGCCATCGAAGTCGCGGGCCTGGAGGTCAGCGGCTGGGCACGCGACATCAGCAAGAAGGTGTCGCTTGCCACGGCGCTGGAAGAACTGGAACTCGTGTGTCTCTCTGTTGCGGACCTCGGCTTCAAGAACGGGGCCACCCACAAGGAGATCTACGAGAAGGCCCTCTCCTTGGGTCTTCAGCTCTGCCCTGCAGAGGCGGGACTCCAGCTTCGGCTCCAGTATCCCGAGCAGTTGTGCGGTGAGTGGGTCCTGATTGCCATGGACCCCATCGCGGATTCCGACGGCGGCCTCATCGTGTTCAACGTGGACCGCGCTGATGACGCCCGCTGGCTCCTCACCAGCCACGGTCACCCGGACATCCACTGGGATGCCGGCTGCCGTTGGGTGTTCCTCCGCGGCAAGCCGCCGCAGTAGGAACCTCTCCACCTCCACCTCCGACCCAACAGGGAAGGAAGCGGGGGTGCTTTTCTTTTCCCCAAAATCCCTTGACTTCCATATTGTTGCGGCCCTGGGCGCGTGCTACCATTCCGGCGTTGACGCATCTGTATGATCATTACCTGGCACGGACTTTCTTGTTTTGAACTCACCACGAAGACCGCTCACGGTGACGTTACCGTGGTCATTGACCCGTACGCGGACGGCCTTGGGTTGCGCCAGCGCTCGTTGGCGGCCCATCTTGTGTTGTCCAGCCATGATGAGGAAGACGCGAACGCCATCTCGAGCGTGGAAGGCAAGCCATTCCTCATTCGCGCTCCGGGTGAGTTTGAGGCGAAAGGCGTGTTTGCCTACGGCGTGGCCGTGCCCCTGAAGGCGGAGGGGAAGGGGAAGCCAAAAATGCACACCATCTACCGCATCGAATCGGAAGACATGTACCTGGCCCACTTGGGCGCGTTGGATCGTGAATTGACCAACGCGGAACTGGAACAGCTGAAAAACATCGACATCCTAATGGTGCCGGTCGGCAGCGGACGGGTGATGAACCCGAAACTGGCCGCGGACGTCGTGAACCAAATTGAGCCGCGCGTGGTCATTCCCATGACCTACGCCGTGGACGGGCTGAAAGAGAATCTTGCCCAGGTGACGGACTTCCTGAAGGCGTTGGGCGTGAAACCGGACGCCGTGCCGAAGTATAAGATCCAGAAAAAGGACCTGCCGATGGAAGACATGCAGGTCGTCCTCCTTTCCCGCGACTAAGGTCGATCCCACCGTATGCCCATCATCAACGGTCGCCTCCACCTGCCCGCACAGCAGCTCACCTCCCGCCAAAAGGCGGCGTACGGGGTCGGTGTGGGCGTGGCCGTGCTGTTCGTGGTGGTCGCCTGGTGGATGACGGCGGGACAACCGACCTTGGCTGCCTTTATCACGGGCATTGGACGGGGAATGGGAAGCGTGGTTGAGCGGGCGGACGCCATGCGGAGCGAGGCGGTGGAAACCGGCTCTCCCGGCGTGGACGCCGCGCGCGCGACCATCACGGACATCCTGAAAGACGCCCAGACCAAAAAAGCGGCCGCTGACATCGTGGCGGAGCAGCTGAAACCTTTGCCTCCTGTGCAACCTCTGTAGTCTTCTATGGCCTCCAAACTTCCTCTTCCTGGTGATCCCGATTCCCCCGAAATGCTGGTCGGCAAGGTTGAAGCCCGCAACATCACGGAAGAAATGTCCACGTCGTACCTGGACTACGCGATGTCGGTCATCGTCGGCCGCGCGTTGCCGGATATCCGGGACGGCCTGAAGCCGGTGCACCGCCGCATTTTGTATTCCATGTGGCAAACGGGCCTGCGTGCCGGCGCCAAGTTCAAGAAGTGCGCCACTGTGGTCGGCGACGTACTCGGCAAATACCACCCGCATGGCGACACGGCCGTCTATGATTCCTTGGTCCGCATGGCCCAGGACTTCTCCTTGCGTTACCCGCTCGTCAAAGGGCAGGGCAACTTCGGTTCGTTGGACGGTGACGGCGCCGCCGCGTACCGCTACACGGAATCCAAGTTGGAACGCACGGCCGAGGAACTGATGACCGACATTGAAAAGGACACGGTCGACTTCATTCCGAACTTCGACGGCACCCACAAGGAACCGCAGGTCCTGCCGGCCAAGTTGCCGAACTTGCTTATCAACGGCACCGTCGGTATCGCGGTCGGCATGGCGTCCAACATCCCGCCGCACAACCTCTCGGAGGTGTGCGACGCCACGTTGCATTTGATCGACCATCCGGACGCGGAGGTAGAGGACTTGTTCAAGTTCGTCCAGGGCCCCGATTTCCCGACCGGCGCCATCGTCTACGACAAAAAGGCCCTCCAGCAGGCGTACGCCACGGGGAAGGGCGGCGTCGTCGTGCGTGCCAAGACCGAAATCGTAGAGGACAAGAAGGGGAACTTCGCCATCATCGTTACGGAAATCCCATACCAGGTGAACAAGGCTTCCTTGCTGGAACGCATCGCCCAAAACGTGCGCGACAAAAAGGTGGAGGGCATCCGCGACCTGCGCGACGAATCCACGCAGGAAGGCGTGCGCATTGTCATCGAATTGAAAAAGGACGCCTACCCCAAGAACGTCCTGAACCGCCTGTACCAGACCACCCAGCTGCAGGAGACCTTCCACTACAACATGCTGGCGTTGGTGGACGGCCTCCAGCCCCGCATTCTTTCCCTCAAGATGATCTTGGAGGAATACCTGAAGCACCCGAAGGTCGTCGTGCGCCGCCGCACCCAATTCGACCTGACCCGCGCCCAGGACCGCGCCCATATCTTGGAGGGCTTGAAGATTGCCATGGCGGAGATCGACAAGATCATTTCCACCATCAAGAAGTCCAAGGACAAGGAAGAAGCCAAGGTGAACTTGATGAAGGGGTTCAAGCTCTCCGAGCTGCAGACCCTCGCCATCTTGGACATGCGCCTCCAGCAGCTGGCCAACCTGGAACGCATCAAGGTGGAACAGGAACTGGAAGAAAAGATCAAGCTCATCAAGGAATTGGAAGCCATTCTGAAGTCCGAGAAGCGCATCCTCACCCTCATTTCGGACGAAGTGAAGGCGCTGAAGGACCAGTACGGTGACGCGCGCCGCACCACCATCAATGCCCACGGTATCAAGGAATTCTCCATGGAAGACGTGATCCCGGACACCTCCACGGTGGTCATGATCACGCGCGAGGGCTACATCAAGCGCATCCCGCCCGAGACGTTCCGCCGCCAGGAACGCGGGGGGAAGGGCGTCGCGGGCCTCACCACCAAGGAAGAAGACACGGTGGACCAGGTCTTCACCACCACCACGCACAAGGACCTGATGTTCTTTACCACGCGCGGCCGCGTGTTCCAGCTCAAGGCCTACGACGTGCCGGAGTCTTCCCGCACGGCCAAGGGCCAGGCGTTGGTGAACTTCCTCCAGTTGGGCCCCGGCGAGACCGTCTCCGCCGCGCTCTCCATGGAAGACATGGAGTCGTTCAAGTACTTCATGATGGTCACCAACAAGGGTACGGTCAAAAAGACCGCCTTGGACCAGTTTGAGAACGTCCGCAAGAGCGGCCTTATCGCCATTAAGCTGAACGATGGTGACAACCTGGAATGGGTGAAGCCCTGTACGGGAAAGGACGACGTCCTCCTCGTCACCGCCCAAGGCCAGAGCATCCGCTTCTCGGAGGAAGACGCCCGCCCGATGGGCCGCGTCGCCGCCGGTGTGCGCGGGATCAAACTCAAGACCGGCGACAAGATCGTCGGTATGGACATCATTGAAAACGGCACGGCGGTGAAAGCGGGCCAGCTGCAGCTCCTGGTCGTCATGGAGAACGGCTACGGCAAGCGCACCGACGTGACGGAATACAAGATCCAGGGCCGCGGCGGCAGCGGTATCCTGACGGCTGCCGTCACCAAGAAAACAGGTCCGATCGTGAATGCGGCGGTCATCAGCGGCAAGGACGAACGTGACCTCTTGGTCATTTCGGAAGCCGGCCAGGTGATCCGCAGCGCGTTGTCCTCCATCTCCGTGTTGGGCCGCGCCACCCAAGGCGTGCGCATCATGCGCTTTAAGAAGGAAAACGACCTGGTTGCCTCTTCTACTATCGTGGATGCAGGCGTGGAAGAAGAGGAAGAAGGGAAGTAGGAGACGTTCGAACACCCCGGCAATGACCGGGGTGTTTGTCTTGACGCTCGTCCTATTTTCCTGTAGGTTCGCCGGTCCCTCCCGTTGGGGCAATTTTCCTTCACAACTCGGTTTTTGGCTCTTTCGAGAGCCGAAAGGTTTGCCATGGTCGCTCTACGCCGTTCGCTTGGATTGCTCGTCGTTCTGCTTGCAAAGTTTAGCGCCCTGCTTCTCAAGCTGTTGAAGGGTCTTAAACTGACTAAGTTGGGGTTGGGCGCCGCCGCCTTCGGTTCTTACGCCCTGCTGACCGATTGGCGGTTTGCCGCCGTCATCCTGTTCGTTATCGGCGTTCATGAGTCCGGCCACGTGTGGGCCATGCGCCGTTCCGGCGTGCCGACACGTGGGTTCTACTTCCTGCCATTCATGGGAGGCGTGGCCATCGCCGACGCGCCCATGCCCGATCGTGACTCAACCGTGTTCATGGCGTTGTCCGGTCCCGTCTGGGGCTTTGGCGCCACGCTCCTGATCTATGCCGGCTTCCTTTACACGGACAATCCGCTCTGGGAGGTGGCCGCGTGCTGGGGCGCGTTCGTGAATCTGCTGAACCTGCTCCCGATGTCCCCGCTCGACGGCGGCCACGTCGTCAAGGCGCTTTCGGCGGGGCGGGGGACGGCGTTTGTCGTCGCGTTCTTCCTACAGGCCTTCGCCCTGGCATTTTGCCTTTCCCGTGGATATGTTTTCTTCTTCGTCATTGGGATGGTGGAATGGTCGGGTCCGCTTCTCGGCTTCTCATGCGCCTTGTTCCATGCGGCACGAATGTGGCGGAAACGTCCGCTGACGCAGTGGAAACGACGCTCGCAGTTCCTCTGGTACTCGGCGGCAATCGATCTGCTGGATCTTCCCCCAGACGCCAGGGCCCGTCGTGTGCATCGTGCGTTTCAGGCGCTTCGCCGAGATCCCCGTCTCGCCCCAGACATGGAGGCGATGCGGCAGGTCTTGGTGGATTTTGACGCGTGGAAAGCAAGTCTCACGGAGAAGGACGAGTGGGCGTTTGCCGGAGCGACGCCCGAATGCGCGTGGGGCATCGAACGCGCATCTGACGCCGCTTTTTACCAGTTCCAGGGCGTCTATGTGATTCGAACCGCTCCGAGCGTCCTTGTGCCGAGGAAGGAGCTTTTGGAACGGTTTTTGGCACGTCGTGCAGAACTCCGCCTGTTCTTGGAACGCGCCGACGCCGCGTTTGCCAGCCTGCGTCTGTCCGTCGGTGCCGATCCGATCAAGGTGAAAACGGAACCGGTCGATCGTGACCTGCCGCGCTGGCTTCTGATCGGAGCGGTCATCCTCGATGTTCCCTGGGCGTTCGAGCCGCCCTTTGCCTCACACGACCGAGAGCATCTCCGTGAGGAGAACCCGCTGTTCGCTCTGGTTGATCCACGGTTGGAGCAACGAGTCTTGGACCGGTGGAAACCGGAGGGGTTCCGTTCTTCAACGGAGCTTCCTCCGCTCACGTCCAGTCGCGCCGCCCTGTGGGGTCTCACGTATGCCGGGTTCATTTTCCTCCTGTTTTCCTTCATGGAGATGACCGGAGGGCATGAAGCCGCGACGCATGCCGCCGATTTCTTCCGGGGGTTCTCTCCCTGATCTGCCACCCCGTTCCTTCCAGGAATGGGGTGTTTTTGTTCTTCGCCAGCCAAGATCTTGACCGTTTCCCGTGCCTTTGCTACTATCCCGGTCATCGCATCATTGATTTTCCTATGGCTCTTCCTGGTCATCGCCGCACTAGTTCCCACAAGCGCCGCCGCGCCGCGCATTTCGCGCTGAAGGCGGTGTCCGTGTCCGTCTGCGGCAACTGCAAGGCCCCGGTGCTTCCGCACCGCGTCTGTGCCGCCTGCGGTTGGTACAAGGGCCGCCTGGTTGATTCCAAGGCCGCCCGTCGCCTCGCCCGCGCCACCAAGAACGCCCATAAAGGCCACGTTCACGCGGACAAGCCGTCCACGGCCGAAGCCGTCGCGGACGCCAAGGCAAGTGCCAAGCCCGCCAAGAAAGCCGTCGCCAAAAAGGCCACGGCCAAGCCCTCCCTTAAAAAGATGGGTTCCGGCGACAAGTAAGCCGACAAGCCCCGTCGTCCCGCCTTTGGCGGGGCCGGCGGGGATTTTGTATCAGACGCTTGTTTCACCCCCGTTTTCCCTGTACCATCGTTTCCGATATGTCCAACCGCCATCTTGCCCGTACCATCGCCATGCAGGTCCTCTACCAGTGGGATTTCAACGGCCGTCCCATGGAACGGGTGGATGAGATCGTGGAATTTTGCCGGAAGGAATTCGCCCCGGACTTTGAAGACGGCGGGTTCATCCGGGAATTGGTGGACGGTGTGTTGACCCGCATTACGGATATTGACGCCATCATCGCCAAATTCGCCCCGGAGTGGCCCGTGGATGAGATCACGGTCGTGGACCGCAACGTGCTGCGTATCGGCGTGTACGAGCTCTACCACTCGGA
>CAZTTQ010000030.1:0-9994 GCA_964616135.1 uncultured Gammaproteobacteria bacterium | reverse complement strand
GCCCATATCATTGACACAAGCCCGATTTTCTGGTGAAATACGCCACTGACCACCCGCTATGGAGACTTCCCTGCATATCCTGACGAATCCGGACCCGCGCCTGCGCCAGCGCTCGGAAGAAGTGACCCCGGAGGAACTGGCCCAGCCGGAAACCCAAGCCTTCCTGGACGAACTGGAAAAGGCCATGTTCGCGTACGACGGCGTCGGCATCGCCGCGCCGCAGGTCGGCGTCTTCAAGCGCTGCATCGTCGTGAACGCGGAGGGCAACGGCGCCACGGTGTACTGCAACCCGGAGATCTTGGAAAAATCCTTCCGTACGGCGGAGGGAGAAGAAGGATGTCTCTCCGTTCCCGGCGTCTACGGCATGGTGAAGCGCCACAAGCGCATCAAAGTCCGCGCCGTGACGCGTGACGCCAAGCTGGTCGAGTTGGACCTGGACGGCCTCGCCGCCGTCGTTTGGCAGCATGAAATCGACCACTTGAACGGCGTCTTGTTCATCGACAAGGTCACCAAGTACACGGAAGCCGGTACCTCCAAACTCTAACCACATGCTCCGCATCGCCTTCCTCGGCACGCCCGCATTCGCCGTCCCGTTCCTCCAGGCCCTTGCCTCGGACGGGGCGTTTTCGGTTGTCGCCGCCATCTCCCAGCCGGACAAGCCGTCCGGCCGCGGGAATGAAGTGAAACCGACGGCAGTCAAAGTCGCCGCCGAGAAGCTGGGTATTCCGGTGCTGCAGCCCACTTCGCTTAAAAAGGACAAGGACGTTGCCGCGCAATTGCGCGCGCTGAATGCGGACGTCTTCGTCGTCGTCGCCTACGGCAAGATGATTCCGAATGAGATCCTGGCCATTCCGCGCCTCGGCTGCGTGAACGTGCACCCGTCGCTTCTCCCCCGCCACCGCGGTCCTGCCCCGATGCAGGCGGCGATTGCGGAACAAGATAAAGAAACCGGCATCTCCATCATGACCCTGGACGAAGGCATGGACACCGGCCCGCTGCTCGCCCAGATTTCCTTCCCATTGGACGACAGGGCGACGTACGCGTCGGTAGAGGCAAAGGTTCATGAACTTGGCGCGCCGATGCTCGTGGACATCCTGAAGGGCTACGCCGCCGGCAAGGTCGTCCCTTCCGCGCAGGCGGGAGAAGCGACCGTGACCCGTTTGTTGGAACGTGAGGACGGCAAGGCGGACTGGACGAAGTCCGCGAAGGAGTTGGACGCGCGCCGCCGCGCCTACGGTTCCTGGCCCGGCCTCTGGACCGAATGGAACGGCTTGCGCCTGAAGCTGTTGGAAACGGAGGCCGTCGCCGATACGCTCGCCCCCGGCCGCGTCCGCTTCCGGGACGACGCCTTGGACATCGGCACGGGTGCCGGCGTCCTGCGCGTGACCAATGTGCAGCCGGAAGACAGCAAACCCATGTCCGCCACGGCGTTCCACAATGGACGTCCGGAGCTGGATGGGACGACGATCGCGTAGTGAAACACCCCTTATCTTGTCATCCCGACCGTAGTGGAGGGATCTCTGCGAGGGGTGTTTTTATATCCTCCGACGATTGACAAAATGACCAAAAAGTGATATAGTTGTTCCTCGAATTGATCAGGGGGAAAGGCCCGTATTTATTGAGTGTTTCTGCCTAGGAAACGTCACTAAGTACGGGCTTCTCGCCCAAAAGAGCACGTTCCCAACCAGGCCCCCTTGAAAGGGCCAAAACCGTCCCCATCCCGGGGACATCGGAGGCGCTTTGCGCTTTCACACCCCGTTCTACGCCACGGCCATGATGGCCCTGGCGAACCTGATCGCGGCCTGCGAGCCGGAGATCGTCACCGTCACGACTGAGAAGGTCGTCCTCGTGTGCCTCGACAAGGCGCACACGCAGGTGGAAGCGGGACAGTCCTGCCCCAACGGTGAAGCGCCGACGATACAGTACGTCTGCGCCATGAACGGATCCACCGTCCCGGACGCGGCCATGTGCCCTGTCTGGGAAGTGTTCTGTCCTGAAGGTACCTACCTCCTGACGGAGACGGAGAAGGCCTACAAAGGGTGCGTCTATCAGGAGACGTGTCACGAGGGATGGGCGTACGAGACGTCGACCGGCACATGCAAGAAGTACTGTGCGGCCGGCGAGACGCTCTCCGCGGACGGCCTCCGGTGCGAGATCCCCTCGACGCCATTCCAGGGCGTCGTCGCCATCGGCAAGACGATCCAAGGAGTCGACGAGCGTCCGCAGGTGACGGCCGGCGCGCGCGTGAAGCTGCTCTCGCTCACCATGAGTTCGGGCAACGCGCGCGTCCGCACGCAGGGAAACTCCTACCTGCTCGTCGTCGACAATGACGGCAGCTTCCCGACGCGGAACTGGGACGTGCGGTACGACGAGGTCCAGGGGTACCTCACCAACTGCACGCTGGAGTTCTACGCAGGCGCGAACACGACCGCATCGGCGCCGCTCACCCTCCACCGGACCAATACCGGCGAGGCGGCGGTAGACGTGCCGGCCATGCCCGTTTTCCAGGGGGAGGCCGTGTACGACCTCTGGTGTGAGACCAAGACCGGCCTGACGGGTCCGTACGCGGCCGCGGCCCGGCTCGCTTCCGTGACCGTGCTGGATGAGATGACGAACGAAAATCCGCCGGTCGCCTTCGGCGACGTGAACTTCCACCACGGCACCTACGCCGTGGCACATCCGCCGACCGCTTGCCCCGCGCCGCGCGTCACGCTCGCCTCGGGTTCTCCGAGCGGCGCCGCCATTCCCTCCTTCGGGGAGGTGCTGCGGTTCGCCGTGACGAACGACATCGCCTGTTCGACGCTGTCCGTCCGGACGATCCAGTACCGGATCGTCAACTCCGGCTGGTACACGACCGTCGGACAGCTGCGCCTCACGGACGTCTACCATCCGCAGGACGCGATCTCCGTCACGAGCCGGACCGAGTGGGACCAGGCGGAGCTGGCACACCTCACGATGGACGCCCCGAGCGGAGACGTAATCGTCTACCCGGATCGGACCCAGGTCTTCCGTCTCGAGATGGATACGTCCGGAGCCAACGCCGTCCAGGACGACACCCTGCGGGTCGACGTCACCGGGTTCTGCTACCGGGACATGGTTACCGCCGCGGACCACTGTCTCGACCAGAGCAACGGTCCGCTCGTGACCGGCGGCACGCTGATCTTCTGAACCACTCCCCGTCCTCCCAACCATGCACTGCCCGGAGGATGTTCACACGCTTGCCCCCGACCCTTCGCACACGGCGATCGGTCGGGGGATTTTCTTATTCAAACGCAAAACGCCCGCGAGGGCGTTTGTTTTATTACGGCTGATAAATCTTCCCTGCTGCGTAATTTCGTAAGACGAGTTGCGTCCCCTCCAACATCCGTCCCGGAAGCGCATCCTTCGCGAACCAGCGCCATTCCGCGCATTTTCCTGGCTCCATGAGTTTCGGTTCGCCTCCCTCGTATCGGACGCGCACACCCAGGTTCAAATAATGCTTGTTATCCGTCTCGATATAGCGCATTTCATCCGCAACAGAGATGAGCTCACAGGAAGCCACGTCCAGATCCGTCTCTTCCTTCACCTCCCGAATCGCCGTCTGAAATACCGTCTCGCCGAATTCCAAATGGCCGCCCGGAAAGCTCCATTCACCCGCACCGTGGGAGCCTTTCCGCAACCCGAGCAACACCTTGCCGTCTCCGTTTTCGATGAGAACGCCGATCCCGACACGCGGACGCGGCATATCTCCTTGAGCATTTCGTTCCATAGAAAAATGTGAATGTTATTTCGCGTCCGTCGCCATCACCGGCGGTGCAACGGGAACTGCATCCAGGCTCCTCTTCACCTCCCCTCCGAGAGGAGAGGATCGCAACGGACGATCCGCGATAAACGGCAGGATCAAGATCAGCAGCCCGAGCCCGAGCGGGTGGTTCAGGTACGGCGTAAAGACGTTGATGGCCGCCAAACACGCGAGCGAGGCGAGGAACCCGATCCCCAACCACTGGCGATCCGTCGCCAGTATAGGCCAGAGACCGCGGACGAGAGACGCGAAGAGGAACAGGAACGCGAGCGGGCCGAGCACCCCCATCTTCAACCACAGGTCGAGCCAGCCCCATTCAAACGCGTACGTCGTCCACGTGCCGTCCGGATTGATGGCGCGGGCGCGCGGGTCGTCTGTCTTGAACGTCACTTCTTCCCCGAAGCCTTTGCCGAGCGCGGGGGTTTCTTTGATTTCTTTCACCATTTCGGGCAATAGGTTCCATCGGCTGGAGATCGCCACGTCCCCGATATCCGTGGTGCGGGAAGCAAACAGGTCCGAGAATGAGGAGAAATGTGCCGAGAATCCCGGCAGCGGAATAAAGGCGATGGCCAGCAGCAATGCGATTCCACCCACGGCCGCGAGCGCCTGCACGCCGACCGCCTTCGCCCAACGTTTCAGCCCGAAGCCGTTCGACCAGAGGAGCAATGCGAGCATCACCGCCCCGGCCGCGATCAGGCCGATCCAGAAACTGCGCGAGAGACTCATCAGGATAGTCGCCCAGAGAAGCGCGGTGACTCCCACATTGCGCACACCGTCTTTCAGCCACGACGGAACCGCCAGCAGTAAAAACAGGATGACGGTCGAGAACTGTCCCTGGAGGAAGATACGGAAGACGCCGCCCATGTCGGTCAATTCGCCGGTACGCGTGTCACGGATGAACGTGTATACGCCGGACAACGCGGCGCGCGGCACGTGGGTAAAGGCCAGATGGAGGCCGAGCGTGAGCACGCACATCCAGATCGCCCCCGCGGCGAGCGCCTGGAGCAACAGGCGACGGCCCACGTCGTCCCATCGCACGGACAACATCGGCAGGACGTAGCCCAAGTACAGGTAGCCGTTCCCGTCCGCAAACGCCAGGCGCGTCGGATTCTGGGCAAACCCCACGGCGAACCCTAAAGCGACGGCGGCAAACAACGGCAAAAACGCGACCAACCGCTTGTCGTCGGACGGGAACGCTTCCTTGCGGCGGAGCACCAGCAGGAACCACGCCGACAGGACGCCCAAAAAGACGGCCATGCGCATTCCCAGCGCGAATCCACCGACGAACAGGTCGGACAAATGGCCGTGCGAATTGCCGAACAACTCCGCGACCGCGCACGCCAGCCCCCATTCGACCCGCTTGGTCGTAAGCACGAACGCCGCGACACCGCACAGCACGGTCAGCACGCCGGCAAACGGCGTTTGGAACGCCAAGGCGGACAACAAGAACACGCCCGCCAACCCGGCGAGCATCACCTTGAACGCCTTGCCGAAGAATTGGTCATTCATAGGCCGTGTTTCTTCCTAATGATTTCCCGGGACGCTTCGTACTTCCGAATGACCTGCGGCGTCCAGCCCAATTTCGCCCACGGAATACGGTACATGAACTGCGGCAGCCAGGACGAACCGATGCGGGACGTACCTTCCACGGCCACCGCGAACAAGACGTCCGGCACCAGAATGCCGGTCTTCCCTTCCGCCAGCATGGTCAGCCAGACGTCCCAGTCCTGGAGGCGCTTGATCCCCTCGTCAAAGCCGGGGAACGCGGCGCGGCGCACCAGGCATGTGGTATGGACGAAGTTCCGCTCGCGCATCCGCGCGGCGTCAAACGGGATGCCGCCGAACGTCTTCCAACCGAATTTGAACGCACTGTACGCGTAGCTGGCCTCCGGATGTGCCCCCAACGCCTGGGAGAGCTTTTCCAGCATGTCCGGACGCATGCGCACGTCGGCATCGCAAAACACCACGAACTCGCCTTTCGCTTCTCCCAAGCCGCGGTTGCGGGCGAAGTTGGAGCCCCGGTTTTCCTGCGTCACTAATTTGATGCGGGAAAGGTAGGGCTTCAACGTTTCTTCTGTTCCATCCGTGGAGCCGTCATTCACCACAATGACTTCCCCGGGCGGGAGCGTCTGCGCGAAAACGGCATCAAGGCAGGGCCCGATGGTCTTGGCGTGCTGGTACGTGGGGATGATGACGGAGATCATGATCGTGGATCGCGAAACGTGTAACGTAGAACGTCTGAAGGATCGAACGTCCAACGATACACGTTACAGTAAATGTCTCAATTTTTCCGCCTGTCTTGCGCGGGAGAATTCCTCCTGCGCGCGGCGGCGGCCGGCTTCACCCAAATTCTTGCGGGCGTCCGCGTCCAGGGCCAGGCGGCGGATGGCGCGGGCCAGTGCTTCAATATCGCCGTCGGGAACCAAGGTGCCCGTGCTGCCGTCCAAGACCGCTTCATCCACGCCCGGCTGCAGCGTCGCAATACACGGCAGCCCGTAGGCGCCGGCTTCCAAATACACAATCCCAAAGCCTTCCCGGTCCGCGCCCTTGGCGGTGGTGGGCATGACGAACACGTCATGGGACCGGTAAATCTCCGGCAAGGCATCGTCCGCCACGCCGCGGCGGAAATGCACCAGGTCGTCGATCCCCAAGTCCACCGCGCGCCGCTCAATGGCATCCGCCATCGGCCCGTCGCCGACAATCGTATACGACAGGTCCGCGGGCAGTTCCCCGCGTTCGCGCAAGCGGTGAATCGCCTCCAACACGCGCACGTGGCCCTTGCGGGCGACCAGGCGCGACACAGTCAGCAGGCGCACGCCTTCATGAGCAATCGCCGTGGTTTCCCATTCTTTGACCGAGCCCCTGAGCGTGAGCGCCGGGTGGACGAAGGCAACGCGTTGCGCCCCAAAACGACCGCGGATCTCGTCTTTTAGCGCGCGGGAATTGGCGATGACCAGTTCCGCGTTGCGGAAGACCAACCCAGCCAGGAATTTCTTCCATGGATTGCGCGCAACCAACGCGACGTCCATCCCGTGGGCAATGACGACGTACGGGATCTTCGTCTTCAGCCCAGCCAACAGGGCGGCGGTCCCGAACGGCACCACGTGACTCACGATCAGGCGGCGGTAGGACGGCGCGCGTTCGACCATGATGCGCACGGTTTTGAGCCACCGCGGCCAAAACAACGGGTACAGCAACGGCACGCGTTCGATCGGGAACGGCGCTTGGGCGTCAAAACGCCCCGCGTCCGGTTCCGGAGCGGCCACGACGCGCACGTCTTCCTTGATGGCCATGGCGACGGCCTCCAGGTAGCGCGCGACCCCGCCGCGGCGGGGCGGAAAGTCAGGCGTCAACAGCAGGGTCTTCGGCATAGGCGGGTGGAGAACGGCGGAACAACTTGCGGACCATGGCCGCGTCTTCGGCGGACACGGCGCGGGTCAGGAACAAGAACGCCACGTACGCCACACCGGACACGAGCACGGAAACTCCAAGAACGAGGACGTCCGAGGGGTGCTTCCACAGCGCGGCGGCACGCGCCACCGGATACATGAGGGCGCCGGAGACGGCGATCGGGGCGGCCAGGCGAAAGGCGCGGGCCAGGGTGTACCCCGGCACGAGGGCCGGAACAAAGCGTACCCCCGCCGCCACCAGGAACACCAGGCTCAACGCGGACGCGGACGCGGCCCCCATCATCCCGTACGCCGGCACGAGGAAGAAGTTGAGCCCCGCGTTCACGACCAACGTGGCACCGAACAGCGCCGTCTTGGTCGACTGGCGGCCGGACGCGTTCAACAACGATCCGGTTGGGAAATCAAGGAAGCTCGGAATGAGGGCGAAGGCCAGCACGGACAGGATGGGCGCCGCGGCCGCGTAGCTCGGATCGACCAGGTGGACGACGCGTTCCGAAACGGCAGAAAGACCGAACGCGAGCGGGACGGACAAGAGCAGCATGTACCGCAACGCCCGGTCGAAGAGACGGCCCAATTCCTGCGTATCCTTGCGTCCCACGGCCGCGCTCATGCTGGGGTAAAGCGCCGCGACGAAGGCGAGCGGGAGAAATTGGAACGCGTAGGTGAACTTGTACGCCACGCTGTAGATGCCGACGGCCGCGTTCCCCAAAAACACCTTCAAGAATTGGATGTCGAGCGTGCTGTACACGCGTACGAACGCGGCGGCCAGGAAGAATGGAAAGGCGGCAGCCAAAATGCCGCGGATCCCCTCCCAGCGGAAGTCCGGCACCAAGGCGCCCGCGCCCAAGCGCTTGGCGACGCGCGAGGACGCCAAGACGGCGTTGAAGACGCTGCCAGAGGTCAGGGCGAACACCAGCATCGGCAGCGTCGGCGAAAACTGCAGCGCCAACAGCCCGACGGATAAGGTCACGATCTGGCTGACGAACATGCCCACCGCTTCATAGGACAGAACGTGCAGGCCGCGCAGCACGCCGTAGGACAGAATGGAAATGGAATCGGCGACCATGATCCCGGCCGCAAGCATCACCAACTCCTTTGCGTCCGCTTCATAGCCGAGCAGGTTCGCCGCCGTGAATGCCGCAGTAATGGCAGCCAGCGTGAACGGGATCTTCGCAGCAATCGCCCGACGCACCGTGGCTTTCGCGCGATCGGGGTGTTTTGCGACATCACGAATCACGACCGCCGGAATGCCAAAATCAGCAATGACGGCGCATGTGGTGACCAAAGTCAGGGCCAGGGCGTACAGGCCCGTCTTTTCTGGCTGCAGGAACCGGGCCAACAGCAAAAAGTAGACGAAGGACAGCAATTTCTGCCCGACGGACGCCAGGGTGAGGAACAACGCGTTTTTTGCCAATCGGTCGCTCACAGTAGGCTCAACTTAGCATGAAAACGCAAGAAATCAAAGGCCCTTCCCCATTCCGTGCTATGATCCAATCGTATGGAAAAACAAAAACTCCTGATGTGGATCGGCGTCGGAATCGTCGTCATCGCCGGCTTCGGCGTCGGCGCGTGGTATGCCAAGACGGCGCGCAACGCCGCCCCGGCAAACCAAGTGGGCGGAGGCGGGCAAACTAACGGCCAAACGGGCGACCAATGGCCGTCCGAGATTGAAAAAGGCGGTGAGGCCACCGCCGGCCACGCCCTCTACTTTGTCGCGTTAAACGACAACGGGGACAGCGGCAAGGCCATCGGGTGCGGGGACAGCCTCGTTCCGGTCGCCACGACCGGCGTCACGTTGGAAGAAACGCTTAAGGCCCTCTTTGCCCTAAAGGACCAGAACTACGGCCAGAGCGGCCTCTACAACGCCCTGTACGCGTCCAACCTCAAGGCGGACGCCATCGTCAGTGGTTCCAACGCGTCCGTGGCCCTGTCCGGCACGACGTCGCTCGGCGGCACGTGTGATACCCCGCGCTTCCAGGAACAGATTGAAGCGACAGTCCATCAGTTCAGCGGCTTTGAGACGGCCGCCATCACCCTGAACGGCAAGCCGCTCGCCGAAGCGCTTTCGCAAAAGTAACGCCGTGCCTATGGGCCACGCCTCCGCCCTGACCCTTGAAGAACGCCTCGCCGCCGCCCGGCAACTCATCCCGCCGGGCTCGCGGTGGACACATTACAAAAAGCCCGACGATACGCCGTATGAGGTCGTGGAGCTCGGTTTGCTGGAAGGAACCGAGGAAACGGTCGTCATGTACCGCAAGCCGGGCAACCCGATCGCCTGGGTCCGCCCCGCCGCGCAGTTCCTGGCGGACGTCCGAAAAGGCGTGGACGCACCGATTCCCCGCTTCAAGCGCGTCGCGTAAAGCAAAAACCTCTCCGATTTCTCGGAGAGGTTTTTGATTGCGGCTTTAGCGCTTCGCCCACTGCGGGGAGCGGCGAGCCGACTTGTGGCCGTACTTTTTGCGTTCGCGGACGCGCGCGTCGCGGCTCAAGAGGCCGAGCTTCTTGAGGGACGGGCGGAGGTCTGCGTTCAAGGCGATGAGCGCGCGGGCAATGCCGAGACGGACGGCGCCGGCCTGGCCGGCGATACCGCCGCCTGCGACCGTCACCGCAACGTCGTATTTCCCTTCCAGGCCGGCCGTGACGAGGGGCGCCATGACCAGTTTCTGGAGGTTGAACACCGGGAAGTATTCCTTCATGTCACGGCCGTTGACCGTGAACTTGCCCTCGCCGCCGGAAAGGCGGACTTGGGCGGTGGCCTCCTTGCGGCGGCCGAGGCCCGGCGTGTAAGCGCCGGCGGTTTTGG
>CAZTTQ010000029.1:0-10400 GCA_964616135.1 uncultured Gammaproteobacteria bacterium | reverse complement strand
GGACAAAAAACCCAATATATGCTAGGTTTTTGGCCCTATGAAGTCCTTCTTCTTGAAGGCCGCCGGAACCCTGGCCTTGGCCGGAACGTTCCTCGGATCCTCCGCGTTCGCGGCGGGGTTGCCGGTGGCTGCCTGGAAGCCGCTCAAGTTGAAGCCGTACGTGGCCCACGACGGGGCCCTGGGCTACACGATTTATCTCACGGGCGGACACATTGACGGCGTCGTTTCCTCCCTGGAAGAAACGACGGCCATCGTCACGGACGCCGACGACGTAGATTACACCGTGGACCTGGCGGAAGCGTCCTTCGTCAACTACGCCGGCAAGAAGGCGAAGCGCGAAGACGTAAAAGTCGGCGACCGCGTCGTCGTCGACGGCTACTTCGCCAACAAGTCCACCGGCATGAGCGCCCGCCGCGTCATCGACGCCGGCCCCGCCAAAAAGACCGTCTCCGAATAGGGGACGGTTTTTCTATCCACACGTTTCCCTTGCCCTCCCGGACCGTTCGGGCAGAATGGGGGCGTCCACACGGACAGAAAGGAGGCAGACATGAGCGCTGCCCTCACGCACGAGCACCCGCTGGCGTCCGCCCGGTACTGGCTCGGCACGACCCGGATCGACCGGGGGAACGTCATCTTGGTCCGCAAGCGCCTGCGGGAAGCGGGCGCGACCCCGGAAGACATCGGCACGACGGAAGAACACCTATGTGCCCTGGAACGGGCGGCCCAGCAGACGGAGGTGCTAGAAGCGGAGATCGCGGTCGTCGCCGAAGCCGTGAAGTCCAACGGCGACAAGGTCATCGCGCTCGCCAAGCGGATCGTCGCGGAAGGACTCACGGAAGTGCCCGCCCACCAGCTCACGGACGGCCACGCGCTCCTCGACCGGCTGGAACACGCCCGCCGGGACGCGGAAGTCGTCGGCGTGGACGTGCAGGCGGTCGTCGGAAACCTGGAAGACGAGATCAGCGACGATGACGACGGCGACACGATCCTCGAGAAGGCCGTGGAGGTGGTGAAGCTCACCAACCACGCGTTCGCCTGGGCCCGGGAAGAGCCCGTCCCCGAAGGCGAGACCTTCGAGCCCGAAGACGTCGAGGGAGACTGGAAGGCGATCGTCGACGAGCTGAAGGCCGCCGGCTCCGGCCTGGCCGACCTCGGCCTGGACGACGAGTGCCTTTCCCGCCTGAAGCAGGTCGCGGCCCTGCGGCCCGTTCCCGATCCGCCCGCCGAGGAACCGCCTCCGGCTCCGGAGGCCACGGTCATCGACCTGCAGACGCGCCGCCACCTCTCGTAGCCGACCCATTCTGGGCCGGTTTTTTTTCGAGCGAGGCCAAAAGCCGAGTCGAGAAATCTCTATGAAAAAAACCGCCCGCGCTCCCGGGAACGGGAGGCGGGCGGGCAACACTCCTACGCGACGATTTCCGGGCGGAAACCGGCGGCTTCCAGCGCGGCGCGGATCTGCGGCTCCGAGACGGACTCGGAGACAAAGCTCACACGCAGGCGCTTGGCCGGCACGTCCATTCCCGGCGTCTGAACTCCCGCGAGTACCCCAAGGGCGTCCTCGACCGCCTGGTAATTGGCGTTCGAGAGTTCGGGGAGGCGGTATTCGACGTGGGTGAGGGACATAGGCGGAAGGAGAGTTAGAGGGCGAGCGGAACGAAGACGGCGTAGGACATGACCGCGGCGGCGTTCGCGAGGACAGCCGCAGACACGGAGATGCCGGCGGCGGCGAGTGCCGCAGCCAGGGCCGTCTTGAGTCCCGACTCGATCTGCTGGCGCGTGGGCGGACATGCCTTGAGGCACATCCACGGGTGCTGGCTGTCGAAGAGGACGTAGCACTTGTTCTGGCTTTGGACGTACGTTCCCGCGTGGAACTTCGCCCAGGCCGCGTAGTCGGAGGTCTCCTTCGTCTTCTTGATCGTGAGATGCACGTGCGTGACATCCTGGGCGACGCACGGACGCAACGGGTGAGTGTCCGTGTCCGCTCCGCCGCCGCGAAAGAACACGTAGAACGCGCCGAAGCTCTGACCCCAGGTGAGGCCCTGCTCCGCCGTGGCGAACGGGGAATTCGGTTCCTCCGCCATGGGCGGCAGACCGACCGTTTCCGGCGGACTCCCGTAGGCGTTCGCGCGCTGCGCGAATTCCCCCAGGTTCACGTACTCTCCGGTACGGGTATCGAAGATCTCGACACCCGTCTCTTTCGCGATGACCTGGAAGTCATTGATCGCGAACGGCAGTTCCGTCAGCTCCGTCTGCGCCGGGGTCGGAGATTCGGAGGCGACGGACGTCTGGTCCGAAGGAACAGAGCCGCAGGCGGCAGCCAGGCTGGCAACGGTGCAGAGCGACAACAAAGGACGCTTCATGGGATGCTCCCGCGCGAATCCGCGCAAGCCCCGTACAGGACGAGGTTGGGATGGCGCGCAGGTATGTACCATGCGCGGGTCAAAGACCGGAACCAGTGAAGCATGGGAACGCCCGCCCGGTCAATCCTCTCCCCGCAAAGAAAAACGCCCACGCTCCCGGGAACGGGAGGCGGACGGAGAAGCGTCAGGCAACGGAGTCTTCGGACCGTTCGATGCCGGCCAGGCGGGCGTAGATGCCGTTTTGGGCGGCAAGCTGTTCGTGCGTGCCGATCTCGGCGACGCGGCCTTCTTCCAGCACGACGATCCGGTCCGCGTCGCGGACGGTGGACAGCCGGTGCGCGATGATGACCACCGTACGGCCCTTACGGACCCGTTCCAGGGCCGCCTGGATCTTCCCCTCGCTCACGGTGTCCACGTGGGACGTGGCCTCGTCGAGGATCAGGATCCGCGGATTGAGCAAGATGGCCCGGGCAATGCCCAGACGCTGGCGCTGGCCGCCCGACAGGCGGAGCCCGCGCGTACCGACCACGGTGCCATACCCGTTCTCCAACGCCACGATGAACTCATGGGCGTTGGCAACGCGGGCGGCCGCCTCGATCTCCGTGGGAGTCGCGTCGGACTTGCCGAACGCGATGTTCTCCGCGACCGTGCCGTCGAACACCTCTACCTCCTGCGGGACGAACCCGATCTGCCGACGCAGATCGCCGCGGTTGTATGCCGCCAGGTCGACGCCGTCCACGGAGATGGTGCCGAGGATCGGGTCGTCGAACCGCAGCAGGAGCTTGGCCAGCGTGGACTTGCCCGAACCGGACAATCCCACCAGGGCCACCGTCTCCCCCGCGTCGATCTTCAGGGACACGTCGCGGAGCGCCGGCACGTCCTGGCGTCCCTTGCCGCCGACGCGCCGGTACGCGTACGTCAGGCCGCGAAGCACGATCTCTCCACGCAAGTCCCCGCCGGAGACGTGCGGCCGCTCCGGGTCGGGAACCGCATCCTCCGCGCGCAGAATGTCCGCCATGCGGCGGACCGGCTCCAGGCATTCCATGACGCGGTCGACGGCGGGACCGAGCGTGTACAGCGCGGAGAACACCCGATTGACGAGCAGGGCCACGAACACCAGCTGGCCGAGCGACATCACGCCGGTCGTCGTGCGCCAGGCGCAGACGGCCAGGACGGCCACGCGTCCGACGTTGATGACCGGATTGCGCAGCAGGTCCATGCGCACGTACGCGGCGTATTCCACCAGGATCAGGTCCCGCACCCGTTCCCGGAGGGAACGGAACGAGGTCATGACGCGTCCTTCCTGCGCGAACGCCTGGACCGTCATGATGTTGGCCACGACTTCCGTCAGGCGGTCGTCCGCGTCCCCGTCCAGGCTGTGCCGTTCCAAGCGGGGCCGCGCCCAACGGCGCTTCACGCGGATCGTGATCAGCGCGAACGGGACGACGGACGCCAGGAACAGCAGGGCGGCGATCGGGTCGGCCCAGGCGAGCAGGACGGTCGTGACGACGACCTGGACGAGCAACGGAACGAGCTCGTAGATCGACATCATGGAGAGGTCGATGAGCTTGCCCATGCCGCGCACGATGCGGCCGACGGACGCCCCCGTCCCTTCCGACAGGTGGTACGAAAGCGGCAGGGACAGCAGCTTCTCGCCGCACCGGGTCGTCAGGTCCACTTCCATCTGGGTCACGAACTGGGTGGCCAGCGTGTTCCGCCGGACCTGGACGAACCCGGCCGCCATGACGAACACGAGCAGGAACGCGAGCGGCTTCCAGACGGAAGAGGCCGCCTGCGGCGACGCGATGGCGTCGACGACTCGCATGAACGCGAGCGGCTCGATGAACGCGAACACCTGGAGCGCCAGGATCCACCACAGGATCCGGACGAGCATCGCCCTGCGGGGCGAGAGCAGGTGCCGAAGATCGGAGAGGAATGAACGGCCGGGCACGCGGTACCTCCAACAAAGAACGGTCCCCCACCATGAGGGACCGTCCAATCTACGGGTTTTTCTCCTGCGGGTCAATATTGACGGGTCGAGACCCGCGGAAAAATGCCGCCGGCTTAGAGTTCGTACACTTCCCCCGCGCTCGGGATGAGGACTTCCGTCGTCAATTCCTTGCGCAAGTGCTCCGCGAATTTGAGCTTGGCGGGAGGATCCCCGTGGGACAACAGGATCTTTTTAGGCACCGGGCCTTCTTCCGGTTTCAGCCAGCGCGTCAGCTTGTCGCGGTCGCCGTGGGCGGAGAACGAACCGATCGCCTCTATCTGGCAGCGCACCTGGACCGGCTTGCCGAAGATCATGACCTGCTTTTCCTTGTCGAAGAGTTTCCGGCCGAGCGTCCCGCCCGCTTGGTACCCGATGATGAGGAGCGCGTTGTTCGGGTCCGACAGGTAGCGCGTCAGGTGGTGCATGATGCGCCCGCCCGTCATCATCCCGCTGCCGGCAATGATGACCTTCGCACCTTTGACGTCGTTGATCTGCTTGGACGCGTCCACGTTCAGCGTCTCCCGCAGGTTCGGGAAGGAAAAGAAGTCGCGGTCGGCCTCCTTCAGGATGTCGGCGTCAAACTGCAGGTATTCGGAAAAGTTGCGGTAGATTTCCGTCGCGCGGATCGCCATCGGGCTGTCCAAAAAGATCGGCGCGTTGAGGCGCATTTCGTGCAGCAGGATCTGGTCCAATTCGTACAGCAGCTCCTGTGTGCGCTCAATCGAGAACGACGGGATCATAAGGACGCCGCCGCGCGCGACGGTACGCTCCAAAATCTCGCGCAGCTTTTGCACGCGTTCCTCCCGCCCCTCGTGCAAGCGGTCGCCGTAGGTGGCTTCGCACACCACGAAGTCCGCGTGCGAAATAGGTTCCGTCGGCGGCAGGATGGGTACGTTGTCGTTGCCGATGTCGCCGGAAAACACGATGCGCTTCCCTTCCGCGTCCACGGAAATGTACGCGGAGCCCAGCACGTGGCCCGCGTCATGGAACGTCACCGTGATGCCGGGCGCCACCGTAACGGCCTGGTGGTACCCGACGCCTTCGGAACGGGAAATCAGCGTGTCCAGGTCTTCCTCCGAGTACACCAGCGGGTCGCCGCATTTCTCCGCGTTCTCGGACATGATGTGGAACGCGTCCTCCAGCACGATGCGCGTCAGCGCCAACCCCGGCCGCGTCATGGTGATCTTCCCGGCATAGCCGTCGCGGATCAGTTTCGGCAGGCGGCCGGTGTGGTCCGCGTGCGGATGCGTAACGAACACGGCCTCCACCGTGCGGGGATCAAAGCCAAACGGGACCAAGTTCTTGGTCCCGCAGAGGCGCTCCCCTTGGATCATGCCCGCGTCCACGACGATGCGGTGCGGCTTGCCGTTGCTGTCCGCAACTTCAAGCAGCATGCAGGAGCCGGTCACTTCGTCCGTCGCGCCGTGGAAGGTGAGTCTCATAAAACGTAGAATCGCTCGGCCCGAAGGCCTCGCTTGTAGAGCGTAGAAAACGTACAATCGACGACTATTTCAATGGGCTCGTATATGTTGGGAATCGCGCAATGCGCACAATTTGAACCAAATGGGTTCGATGATTTTTCCCAGTTTATCCCACTCTTCCTCGGAAACATATTTCCGACGTCGAGCAATCAGCAACGCCGCGTGGACTTCCGTTAAAGACCCGAGTGACATTTGGAGGAAGCGGGCAAAATCAGCCTTGCTGTTTCGGGCAGATCCCTCGGCAATGTTCAACAAAACGGATTGGGCTGCGCGTCGTATTTGCGAGGCTAATTCGTATCGTTCTTGACCGGGAAATCGTTCGGCCAACCCGTAGATCTCTTCAATGAACTCGATGACAAGGCCCGTAACTGCCAATTCCTCGTAACGGAATTTCACAGGCGTCGTTTCTACAAAGCCCGCAGAGGAGATCTGCGGGCTGATTCTACGTTCTACGTTTCCCTACAAATCCACTTCGTCCCGGATGCTGTCCATGCCCAAGGCGGCCAGGTAGTCCGGGAACCGGCCCATCAGCTGCTCGGTGACGTCCGCGGAGGACGTGTCGTCCCCCATGGAACCGACGTCCGCGTGCATGGCGACGACGTCTTCTACCAGGTCGCGGAAGGCTTCATGGCTTTCGACACCTTCTTCCCGTCCGCGTTCGACGATTTCCTCAAACACGGTTTCCAGGTTCAACTCCGAGTTTTTCATACGAGGTTCTTGCGGAACAGGCGGTTAAAGAGGCCCCGGACCGGGTGTTCTTCCATCCAGGCCAAACGGCCGGCGCACGCGAATAAGGCGAGCATCACCGCCTGCGAGGTGAGGCAGATGACACAGAACGCGTGCAGGACCAACGCCTCAATGCCCGTGAGATACAGCGTGAACAGCAGGCCGAAGAACGACGAGTATAGCAGGAAGGCCGTCACCTGCTTGTCCGCGGGCTGGCGCAGCTTCAGGAAGGCGGACAAGGCGAAAAACGCGTACCCGATCAATCCGAGCAAAGCGACCGGAATGCCGGCCACTTCCGAATACGGGCCCTTGTTCACCACGTCGCAGTTAAAGGTGGCGTTGATGTCGCAAAACGCACCGGAGGTGAATCCGACCTTGTGGGCCATGGAATAAGCCGCGAGTGCGAAGCCGGCGGCGGACAAGGCGAGCACGGCGATCAGGAGGCGGCGGAACATAGGCTAGTTCGTAGGGGCCGGCGGAACCACGCAGCCGGTCTTAAGCGACAGGTCGGCAAACGTCTGCTCCCCGGACGCGCGGGTATTGTCCCCGAACACCCACGTCGGATACCCCTCGATGCCGTCGGCCTTGCACTGGGCGGACATGGTCTTGGTATTGGCCGGCGAGCATTCCACGTAGTTGATCTTTTTGAACGCGGTGCCGAACAACTTTTTCTGCGCCTGGCAATGCGGGCACCACCACGCGCCGTACATTTTTACGCCCTTGTCCGAAAGGCACTGGGCGAAGGCGTCGTACGTGGACGGAACGCTGGGGCGGGTCACGACGTAGGCAAGCAGGCCGACCACGGCCAACCCGGCCAAGCCGAAGAGGATAAGGGAGGAAGAGGAGGATTGTGCTTTCATAATGCGGCCAGTGTAGCACATGCCGAAAAGCTGTCAGCCCTTTCCCCTTCTCGACATTGCGAGGAGCGTAGCGACGAAGCAATCTCCCCATAATCTATTGACAAAACGTGGAAAATGGGGTAGATTCGCGCGTCCCGCATTGGGTGGGAAAACGCTCTATCGCAATCGAGGAAGCAAACCTATTGAAGGAGGAAAACGAAATGAATGCCAAGTCATCAAGGCGCGTGTTTCGTGAAGAGATCCAATCCTTCCTGCGGGGCCGTTCCCGGCACCGCAAGGAACTCCGTCCCTATCAGGCGGAGGCGATCGAGCGCGTCAGCGAGTGGTTGCACGCAGGTGAACAGCGGGCCCACGTCGTACACGCCACGGGCCTTGGGAAGACCCGCACGTTCTCCAACCTCGTCGGCATCGCCAGGGATATGAACTGTCTGATCGTGGTGCCTACCAAGGTCCTGGTCGAGCAGACGGCACGTGCCCTGGCCAACCGGCTTGGACGACCCGTCGAGCACCTGTCCTCCCTCACCGCGATCCGTGGCGACCAGGAGGATGAGATCGTCGCCGTCCGCGGCACGGGCGGCAGCGGCACGCTCGTCACGACGTACAAGAGCCTGGTTCTCAACGCCGGCATGCTGGCGCGGGAATTCAAGCCGAAGTTCATCGTGTGCGACGAGTGCCACTGGGCCTATACGGACGACGCGCAGGATGCCTTGGCGTCGTTCCCCACGTCCATGATCCTGGGTCTTACGGCGACTCCCGACCACATCGGGGTCAAGCGCCGCCGTGGGTACGTCAAGGTCGTGATGGATAACGGCCGCCTCCTGTACGGCGATCCGAACCGTTTTGCGTCCGCGCATTTCGGTCCGAAGATCGACGAGCGCACAACGCGCTGGGGGATCAACAACCAATGGCTCTCGCCGCTGGCCTGGGGACGGATCCGGTTCAACTTCGAACTGGGAAATATCCCCCTGGCCCAAAGCGAGGCGGGCCTGGACTACGCGCCGACGGCGCTGAACAAGGCCCTGCAGAAGAACTGGGCGGACATGACCAAGACCATCGTGCAGCTCTATAGGCAGGGGGAATACGACCTGCCTGAGAAGCATGCGATCGCGGTCTGCCCGAACGTGACGAGCGCCGAGTACTTGGCGAACGCCGTCGCGAACGCCGGCGTGCCCGCAGCCGTCATCAGCCACATGACGCGCCCAAAGGAGCGGCAGGAACTGCTCAAGGCGTACCGGAACGGACAGCTGAAGCTGCTGACCTC
Organism: uncultured Gammaproteobacteria bacterium; assembly: GCA_964616135.1. Lineage (GTDB taxonomy): Bacteria > Patescibacteriota > Patescibacteriia > UBA9934 > GWF2-40-263 > JAJYIV01. The sequence continues at coordinate 1,722 of CAZTTQ010000029.1, read as the reverse complement.
CGTGATGGTGCTCCGCGAAGGCTTGGACGTGCCAATCGCCGAGATCTGCATGATGCTCAAGCTCACCAAGCTGCGGATTCCCTACGACCAGCCGCTCGGCCGCGTCCTCCGTCTGAACAAAGACACGCCGGGCAAGACCGCCCTCATGCTGGACGCGCACTTCGAGGACAACGCGCGCCTGCAGCCGCTGACGGCAGTCGCGCTCTACGGCACGGAAGGCCAGGAGGTACGCGAACGTGGAATTCTGGTCGACTGGGAACGAGGAGGCAATCCACCGCCACCGACCCCCGAACTGCCGGAAAATATCCGTCCGGTCATCGAGATTGTGTCACACCCGACGGAAGAACCAGATCTACTGGAAAAGTACGAAACCTGGGAGGAAGCATCCGCGGAAGTCAGAAGAATGGGTGTAAAAACACGAAAGGAGTATGGACGCCGATCTCGAGAGAACCGTCGACTTCCATCCCAGCCGCACGTCACCTACGCTTCTGTCTGGCGAAATAAGGGGCGCTGGAGAGGTTTCTTGGGAAATGCCGACGTTTTCTATCCAACATGGGAGGAGGCTTCTGCGGCTGTAAGAAAGCAGGGGATCGAGAACTCTCGCCAATTCAAACTAGAACGCAGAAAGGACAGCAGGCTTCCTGGAAGTCCCCATGTCGTTTACAAAGACGTCTGGGAGCAAAACGGCAAGTGGCGAGGTTTTTTTTCTGGGAACCCCGCAGGAGTTAATTTCTATCCAACATGGGAGGAAGCCTCACTTGCTGCGCGCAGATTAGGGATCAAAACATACGAGGAGTACAAGATTCGATACAGGGAGGATGCCCGGCTCACGTCAATCCCTCACCGCCTCTACGCATCCGTATGGAAACAAAGGGGTGGGTGGTACGGCTTCTTGGGAACCGAGACTACCTACTATTCAACCTGGGAGGAAGCGTCCGCCGCTGCCCAACGTCTCCATTTGACGAATAGGACGGAGTACCGCTACGGCCGTCCAAAGGACCCAAAACTTCACTCGGCACCGAACACCATCTACACCTCCGTCTGGAAGAAGAACGGCGGATGGCCCGGGTTCCTCGGAACTCTCAAGGAGAGCAAGCGCAACAAGAAGAAGTGAACCCTCTCCCCCGCCCTCGGACACACGGTCCGCGGGCGGGGCTTTCTTTTCCAAGAGATTGCTTCGCTCCGCTCGCAATGACGAGGGCATGGGCTTGATCTTCGGCAAAAAATGGGGTAGGATTCCGCATCGCTATGAAGCTCGACTGGAACCAACTCGGCCGCCCCATCGTCGCCCTCTCCCCGATGGCCGACATGACCGACTCGGCGTTCTGCCAAGTCGTCCGGGCCGTCACGCCGCCTTCTCCGGAAGGCCGGCCGCTTGTGATGTTCCGCGAGATGGTGTCGGCGGAAGCCGTCGTTCGCGGGAACGAGAAGACCCTCGGCATGACCGACATCCACCCGGACGAACGCCCGTTGGTCCAACAAATCTTCGGCTCCGACCCCAAGGTGATGGCCGAAGCCGCCCGCATCATTGAAAAGGAACACCACCCGGAAGGCTTCGACATCAACATGGGCTGCCCGGTCTACAAGCTGGTGCACAACTTCAACGGCGCCGCGCTCATGAAGGAACCGGCGCTCGCCGCCGAAATCGTCCGCGCCGTGAAGGCCGCCATCACGGTTCCCCTGTCCGTGAAGATCCGCGCCGGCTGGAGCGACCCCAAGGAG
>CAZTTQ010000028.1:0-10501 GCA_964616135.1 uncultured Gammaproteobacteria bacterium | reverse complement strand
TGAGGTCTCCGGCGCCCAGGTGAAGGTGAAAGGACCCAAGGGGGAAGTGGTGCAGAAGTTCGACCAGCGCGCCGTCGTTTCCCTCGGGGAAGACGAAGGCACGAAGGTCGTCAACGTCGCCATCACGAACATTGAAGAACCCTTCCAGCGCGCCCTTTGGGGCACGGTGCGCGCCCTCATCGCGAACGCGGTGGTCGGCGTGACCGAAGGCTACTCCAAGACCTTGGAACTGAACGGCGTCGGTTACCGCGTGAACGTGAAGGGATCCACCGTCGTCCTGACGGTCGGTTTCTCCCACGACGTGGAAATCCCGCTGCCGCCTGGCATCGTTGCCAAGGTGGACAAGACCACGCTCACGCTTTCCGGCGTCGACCGCCAGGTCGTCGGGGAAATCGCCGCGCGCATCCGTGCCGTACAGCCTCCTGAACCGTATCTCGGCAAGGGGATCAAGTACGCCGGTGAAGTGATTCGCCGCAAGGCCGGTAAGGCCGCCGGTAAGGCCGCCGAATAACGCCTGACCTATGCCCATCAGCATGCAACAGAAGCGCGCCCGCGCGGATCGCCGCGCGCGCCGCGTCCGTGCCCGCTTCGAAGGCTCGGCCTCGCGTCCGCGCCTGTCCGTTCACCGGACCTTGAAGCACATCTACGCGCAGCTTATCGATGACGTGGCCGGCCACACGCTGGCCGCCGCCTCCGACCTGACGGTGAAGGCCCCCGGGAAACCGGTTGCCGTCGCCAAGGCCGTGGGACTCGCCATCGCCGAGTTGGCCAAAAAGGCGGGCGTGACGACGGTCGTGTTTGATCGCGGTTCCAACCGCTATCACGGCCGCGTCGCCGCTGTCGCCGAAGGTGCCCGCGAGGGTGGCCTGACGCTCTAGCCCCTCCTATGGACCAGAAAACCAACTCTACCCCCGCCGCCGCCCCGGCTCCGGCCGGACGCCCTCCCATGGGCGCCCGCCGTCCTCCGATGGGTGGCCCGGGCGCCAACCGTGGCGGTTCCCGTGGCCCCGGTGGCCAAGGCGGCCGCGGCGGTGACCGCCGTGGCGGCGCTCAGCGCGAAGTGCGCGAGTTCGAACAAAAGACGCTCGCCCTGGATCGCGTGACCCGCGTCACCGCCGGCGGCAAGCGCATGTCCTTCCGCGCGGCCCTCATCATCGGGGACCGCAAGGGGCGCGTCGGCTTCGGCGTCGCGAAGGGCGCGGACGTGCAGATCTCCATGGACAAGGCCTACCGTAAGGCCAAGAAAACGGTGATCCGCGTTCCGCTCCACAACGACACGATCCCGCACGCCGTTTGGACCAAGTTCGGTTCCGCGGTCGTGATGCTCAAGCCCGCCCCGCGCGGGACGGGTCTCAAGGCCGGCGGCGCCGTGCGCTCCGTGCTCGAATTGGCCGGCGTGCCGAACGCCGTCTCCAAGATCGTGAACTCCAAGAACAAGGCGAACATCGCCAAGGCCACCTTCCAGGCGATCAGCATGCTCCGCATGCCGGCGCCGAAGAAGGAAAAGGAAGCCAAGCCGGAATCCAAGGCCCCCAAGGCCGCCTAACCCACGCGTATGGCAATCGGACTGCACAACCTGAAGCCCAACAAGGGCGCTCGCAAGAAGAGCTACGCGGTGGGTCGCGGTCTTTCCGGCCGCGGTACCTACTCCGGCCGTGGGACGAAAGGCCAGCGCGCCCGCTCCGGCGGCCGCGCGGGCCTGCAGCTCAAGGGTCTCCGCAAGCTGATGCTCTCCATGCCGAAGTCCCGTGGCTTCAACGGCCGCACGGACAAGCCGGCAGTGGTGAACGTGGGCACCTTGTCCTCTTCCTTCCAGAACGGCGCGACGGTGAACCCGAAGCTCCTCGCGGAAAAGAACCTCATCCCGGCCGCTGACTGCAAGGTCAAGGTCCTGGGCGACGGCGAAATCTCCGTGAAGCTGACGGTGGAAGGCTGCGCCGTTTCCGCTTCCGCCAAGGAAAAGATCGAGAAGGCCGGCGGCACCGTGAAGGCTTAATCGTCTTTGGACGTTGGCTCTTGGACGCAAGGTCTTGTACCCTGCGTCCAGCGACTAACGCCTATCCATCCTATGATTTCGCTCGGCCGTATTTGGAAAACGCGTGAGGTGCGCAACAGCATGCTGTTCGCCCTCGCCATGATCGTCGTGTTCCGCATCGCCGCGCACGTTCCCGCGCCGGGCATCGACGCGACGGCCCTGCCGTCCCTGTTCGCCAATAACCAGTTCTTCGGCCTCCTGAACCTGTTCTCCGGCGGCACGTTGGAGAACTTCTCCGTGGTCGCCCTGGGCCTCGGGCCTTACATCACCGCGTCGGTGGTGTTCCAGCTGATGGGGATGATCTTCCCGAAGTTCGAGGAAATGCAAAAGGAAGAATCGGGCCGCCAGAAAATCAACGCGTGGACCCGCTGGCTGACCGTTCCGCTCGCGTTCCTCCAGGGCTACAGCCTGGTACTCCTTTTCACCCAGCAGACGGGTACGGCCGTGTTCGTCGGTACGGACATTTGGACGAAGATCCTGGCTATGTCCAGCATGACCGCCGGTACCGTGTTCCTGATGTGGCTTGGGGAACTGATCGCCGAAAAGAAAGTCGGCAACGGCACGTCCATCCTGATCTTTGCCGGCATCATCGCGGGGTTGCCGAGCTACTTGTCCCAGGCGCTCGCGGTCTATGACCGCAGCCAGCTGGTCACGGCCATCGTGGTCGTCGCCCTGTTGCTCGCGACCGTCGTCGCGGTCGTCATCATGAACGAGGCGCAGCGCAACATTCCGATCCAGTATGCCCGCCAGGTGCGCGGCGCGCGCCTTGCCGGTGCCGTCACGTCGCACTTGCCGCTCAAGCTGAACCTCGGCGGCGTGATCCCGATCATCTTCGCGGTGTCGGTCATCTTGTTCCCGACGGTCGTCGCGCAGTTCTTCGTCAACGCCCGCACGGAAGCCGTGCGCAACGCCGCGGTCTGGGTGTCCCAGATGTTCCAGAACCAGCTGGTGTACGGCGTCGCCTTCGCGGTCCTGGTGTTCGCCTTCACGTTCTTCTACGCGTCGGTGATCTTCAACCCGCAGACGGTGGCCGAGAACCTCCAGAAGCAAGGCAGCTTCATCCCGGGCATCCGTCCGGGCGAACCTACGGCCGAATACTTGGGCCACGTGGTGAACCGCCTCTTGCTCTTGGGCGCCATCTTCCTCGCTGCCGTTGCCGTGCTGCCGGTCGCGACGCAAGCCTTTACGGGCAACGCGTCCCTGGTGGTCGGCGGCACATCCCTGCTGATCGTGGTCTCGGTGGTGATCGATTCCATCAAGCAGATTGAGGCGCAGATGTCGATGCACGAGTACGAGATGTAAAGGAAAACCGTTTAAAGTTCTTCATCTGCGTTGTTGCGGGTCCCGTCCATCGCCTCGCTGTACGTCTTTGTACAGCTCCGGTGATTGGCCACCCGCGCCTAGCATCTGAAGTCTTTAAACGGTTTTTAAATTCTCAGAACCGTGCCATCATGGCCGGCGTATGAAAGGAAACATCATTCCGGATCCGGCGTACGCGGGAGACGACCTGTCCGGCAAGAGTTTTGCCGACTGTACGTTTTGGAAGGGAAGCTTCGCCCGGGCGAATCTGCGGAGCGCGGAATTTTCCCAGGTCGTCTTTGATGGATGTGATTTGAGTTTGGTTCAACTAACGAATTGCGCGTTTCGCGACGTGAAATTCAAGAAGTGCAAGATGATCGGCGTGGATTTCCGCAAATGCCGGGTGTTATTTTCCGTCTTGTCGTTTGAAGAATGTCTCATCGACACCTGTAACTTTTCCCAAATGAACTTGGCGGACGTGCCGTTTAAGAACTGCACCATTCGCGACACGCCGTTTGTGGAAGCGGACCTGAAACGGGCCGATTTCGGCGGCAGCGATTTGGCGGGGAGCCAATTCCACCAGGCGGATCTGCGCGAGGCGAATTTCGCCAAGGCGAGGAACTACGCGATCAACCCGCTGCACGCCAAAATCAAGGGCGCCAAGTTCGCTCTGCCCGAAGCTGTGTCCCTGCTACGGGGTTTTGATATTGAGCTTGGAAATGGGTGAATGGGTTGACAAAGAGCCAGAAAAAAGGTAGGTTGCGATCCGTGGCTGTGTAGGGCTAATCCCGGCCCAATGCTCACAGAAATACGTGCGGTCAATCCAGTATCGAATAGTCGCCGCTGGGATGCGTCGACAAGGAGGATGAAAAACATGGACATCATCGACTGTGACGTGCTGCCAATGATCCCCAACGGTTGGAAGGTTGAGGAGCACAGGGAGGGCGGTCGGCTGGCGTTCGACGCCTCGAAGGCGGGACTCTATCTCTCCGAACGGCAGACGGAGGGGGAGAAGTGGATTGTTGGCCATGAACTCAACGAAGAGCTCAGGAGTAAGCCTGTCCTGAACGCCAATGTCTTGGACCACTTCCTCTTGCATCGGGAGTGTATGCCGGATGCGTGGTTGGACAAGGGTATGGTCTTTTTCTGGGGCACCATCTATCGGATTTCGGATGGTCGCCTCTGTGTCCGGTACGTGCAAATCAAGGATGGCCGATTGAATTCGGGCCGCTACTGTCTCGATGACCTGTTCGGTCCCCAATTTCCCGCCGCTGTTCTCGTGGAGGGTACGTAACTTTAGCCCCTTGCCGCCCCCGCGCGCCGGAGCCCCGCATGAACTTGTGCGAGGCTCTTTTCTTTCCTCTTAACATAGACATTCCCACCCGGTTTGCTAGACTCGGGAGCGTCTATGACCTACAAGATCCTCATCGCCGGACCCCAGGGAAGCGGGAAGGGAACCCAGGCCGAACGCCTCTCCGCCAAGCTCGGCATCCCCGCGCTGTCCATGGGCCAGCTGCTCCGCGACGAAGTGGCCGCCGGTACGGAATTGGGCCGCCGGATGAAGGCAGCCGTAGAAGGCGGCGGCTTAGTACCCGAATCGATTGCCGCGGAGATCTTGAAGGGCCGCTTGGCCAAACCGGACGTCGCGGGCGGGTACATTTTGGATGGCTATCCGCGCAGCGTGGGCCAGTTGTCGTACTTTACGTTCGACACGCCGACCCACGTGATCGTGCTGGACGTGCCGCGCGAGGAATCCCTGCGCCGCCTGACGCACCGCCTGACGTGCACCAAGTGCGGGGCCGTGGCGAACGAACTGGACGGCCGCGCCAAGGGCGACGCCTGCGCGTGCGGCGGTATCTTTGAGAAGCGCAAGGACGACGTTCCGGAGGCGATTGAACGCCGCCTGGGTATCTACGCCAATGAGACGACGCCCGTTTTAAACGAATTCGGGAAGCGCGGCAGCCTGCGCCACGTGGACGGCGTCGGCAGCATTCCGCTCGTCACGGAACGGATTGAAAAAGAACTTGGATTGACGTAGAATCGTTCGCTCATCGCTCACTCGTAGAACGTAGAAAACGTAGAACCGACGCGTCGTTTCTACAAGGCCAAACGGGCCGATTCTACCATTTCTACGCTTTCTACATTTATGACCAAGACCATCAAGGAAATTGACGCCATGCGCGAAGGGGGCGCCATTTTGAGCCGCGCGCTGGGCGCCGCGGCGGCCTTGGTGCGTCCGGGTGTCACGCTGCGCGCGTTGGACGCCGCTGCGGAGGCCTCCATGCGCGCGGAGGGTGCCACGCCGTCGTTTTTGCAGTATCAGACGGATCCCACGGACCCGCCGTTTCCTTCGACCGTCTGCATTTCCGTGAACCAAGAAGTCGTTCACGGCTTAGGGAACCGCGATCTCGTTTTGAACGAGGGTGACATCGTCGGGTTGGATATCGGTTGTTGGTACAAGGGCCTGTGCACCGACATGGCCATTACCGTCGGGGTGGGGAAGGTCTCCCCCGAGAACCGCAAGCTGATGGACGTGACGCGCGAAGCGACGTTGGCCGGGGTCGCCGCCGCCAAGGTTGGCGCGCCGATCCAGGACATCGCCCGGGCCGTTGAACGGGTGGTGCTTCCCAATGGCTATGGCATCGTACGGGCCCTGGTAGGGCATGGGGTGGGCCATAAGGTCCATGAAGGCCCCAGCGTGCCCAACTACGTGGATCCGGCGTATCCGGCCCAGAAGATCAAGTCTGGCATGTGCCTGGCCATTGAGCCGATGATCACGATGGGCGACTACCACGTCCGCACCGCCCCGGACAAATGGGCGATCATCACCAAGGACGGATCATGGGCGGCTCATTTTGAAATGACCGTGGCCTGCACGGACAAGGGAACGGAGATTCTCACGCCGTGGCCGGCCGGATACTAATCAGTTCTATGAAGTGGTCCTGGAAAGAATTTTGGAATGCGTTCGGTTGGTCTGCGGTTTCATTTTGGCTGATCAATTGGCGTTCGTTTGACGGAACAGGAGATATTTCTCGCCCCTTTAGCACGATTGATCCGTTATCGTGGGGCGGCACTGCGGGCTTTCCGCTGCGTCTTCCTATTCCCGTGCCTCCGATGGGGAATGACTGGAATTGGCTGACGACACCGGCGCTCCAATGGCGTTGGGGAGTGAACGTGTTGTTTGCCATTATGATTGGGTTTGCCATAAGTCGCATCCCGCTTATCCGCGCGCGCGTCCGCTGGCATCCGGTCGCCGTCGTCCTCGCCTGGGTATTCCTTGTACTCGGCGCCCTGGTTTCTTTTTACGACTAGTATGCGCATCCTTGGCATCGATTACGGCGACAAGAAGATCGGCACGGCCTTCGGCGACAGCTCCGTGAAGGTCGCGGTGCCGTTGGACGTGATTTTGAATACCGGCGAGGCGACCATTCGGGAATTGGCCAAGCGCGTGAAGACGGAGGACATTGAGTTGATTGTGGTCGGCGCGCCGCTTTCGTCCCAGTCCACGGCGCAGTTGGAAAAGGTCCGCGCGTTCACGGCCAAGTTGGCCGCCGCGGTTTCCGTGCCGATTGTGGAAGAAGACGAAAGCTTCACCACGGCCGAAAGCCGCCGCCTGATGGCGGAAGGGGAGACGGCCGCGGAAGAAGACGCGCTCGCGGCGATGCTCATCGTGCAGCAGTACCTCAATAACCATTCCGCCTAGTATGTCCGCGACGTATGCCGCCACCGGCATCGTCCTTGGCTGGCACGACCACCGGGAAGCCGACCGGTGGTATTCGGTGTACACGAAGGAATTCGGCAAGGTGGAGGCCTTGGCGCGCGGCTCGCACAAGCCGCTCGCGAAACTCTCGCCGCATTTGGAGTTTCCCGCCGAGGTTTCCCTCATGCTGGTTCGTGGTCGCCAATATGACTTGGTAGCGGGCGTGGAGCGCCTGCGCGCGTTTTCCTCTGCCTCCGCAGACTTGGAGCGGTCGTTGCTTATTCGCGGCGCCCTGCATTTGGTGGACATTGGCGTGAAGCCGCAGGAAGCGGATTTGAAACTGTACGATATCTTATTGAACTGGTTGGCGTTTGTGGATGCGTCGCCGTCTATTTCGTCCGAACGCGCCGGATTCATGTTGGGGTCCTTCGCCTTGAAACTGATGTCCGTTTCCGGCTATCGGCCGCAGCTCGGATTGTGTTTGTCCTGCCAGGAAGCGCTTCAGCCCGGCGCCTACCGTTGGCATGCGTTGAAAGGGGGAGTGGTGTGCCGCAATTGCACCGAGCGGGAACAGGAACAGTGGTTCGCGGCCCGCGCCATGACGGACGAGGCGCTGAAACTGCTGCGCTTCGCCTTGGAGAATCCGTTTGAACACCAGCTGCGCCCGCATTTGCCCGGGCTTGTCTTGGGCGAATTCCACGAGGCGGTCGAAAGCCTGATCGTGTCCCATTTTCCGACCATCCCGGCGAACTCCATCCGCGCCGCGTGCGCAGCGTGATATCATGGAGTTGTGCGAAATTGTGCTGTTTTTTTAATCCATAAATCTATGCAACAAACAGGAAAAATCATCGTTGCCGTTATTGTTACGGCGGTGGTAGTCGGCGGAGTAGTTTATTTTTGGCAACAGAAGAATGATGTTGCACAAAACGTGCCAAGCACATTAGAGTCTAAGCAAAAGCCAATACCACAGAAGCAACCCAGCCAAAGTGCCAAAACATCAACAGAATTAATGAAGGAATTAATAGAAAAAAATTATCCAACTGCCGCTGTCGAAAATTACAAAATCTTCGAAGAAGTAAAGAGTCCAAATTCAACAAAATCTGCCGTCCTATTTGGCCTTGACATTGAAATAACTAAAGAATGTTGTTCAAAACCAATAGGAATATTTATAAATAATCAAGGAAGTCTTGGAATAAAATATGATATTCTTCAAGGAGCTTTGCAGCAGATGTATTTGGAAAATGCAAAATGGCAGGATGAAAAATCTGTATTATACGATTTTGTAATTTCCGACGAAGGAGGAAAGCAAACTATACAAAAATCTATAATGGTGGATTAAAAAAACAGCACAACGTCGCACAACATGGCATATCTGGTTTCGCTACGCTACACGGATTGACAGGACGAAAAATTTCTGGTTGGATAGTAGTGTCACGTGAGGTAATAAACGTGGTGTCAATAAAACTCCCCTATGTCTTAAACGACTGGGGGAGTTTTGTTTTCATCCCGGAGAATGGGCTACGTTTGCCTAGGCCATGGGCCTGGGTACGGTTACCTTACGTGAATTGACACCACAGAAAGCGGGTTCAACTCCCGTCGGGTCCACAACTCCGGGACCATCCGCCGCCCTGCTTCATCGCGGGGCGGTTTGGTTTGTGGTAGGGTTTTGTATATGAATGAATATCGCAGAAAAGAGATCCAAGAAAAACTCTTACAACCGACCCTCACCAGGGATGAACTCAAGTCTGTGCTCATTGATCTGAGAGAGGGTGCCAGATCTAATAGCAAACTTCGTGAAATAGGTGATTTTATCGCACATAATGACGGACGCGATCGAGGCCTGGTTGTCGATCATGGTAGTGCTATTGCAGCCTCAGTCCATCAGCAGATTACTCAGAGATCGGGGACAGTCGTCATTTCACCTGTTTTTAAACAATCTGAGTTTATCGCCGAGTTGTGCTTAGAGTTAAAAAGGCAAGGTTTTAAATTCGATGAAAGCAAAATCATCTCTCAATCAGCCACACTGTTTCTTGATGTACTTACCATGCTTCAGGGGGTAAAAATAATACTCAACCTAGAAGGTATCCAATCAGGAAAAATGGGGGAGGTTGAGAATCGTAATGGTATTTCTGTTTTGAAATTTTGCTTCCCCATTCCGTTTCAAGGGAAGAATGTCTCTATTTGTTTTGATGCCTTTCGTACTGAGTAAAAAAGTGAATATAGTTTTTCTTGCCCATTTCCCCCTGTTTGCTACACTGATTCCGCTTAAATTCGCCTGATTTTGCCCACGCCCGTTTTTCTATGCCCTCCGTCCGCATTGATGAAATTGCCGCTTATCTTGGCCAAGAAATCGAGTTGAACGGGTGGGCGTACAATTTCCGCTCCAGCGGGAAGATCTTCTTCCTCCAGCTGCGCGACGGTTCCGGCCGCGTGCAGGTGGTGTATTCGGCCGCCAACTTGCCGGCGGACCAGTGGGAATTGTTGAACACGGTCCGCATTGAATCGTCCGTCACGGTGAAGGGAAAAGTAAAAGAAGGCCGCCAGCCCGGCAGCTTTGAACTGGACGGAACTTCTTTTGCCGCGATCCAAATTGCGCCGGACGACTATCCGATCGGCAAGAAGGAACACGGTCCGGATTTCTTGTTGGATATGCGTCACCTGTGGCTGCGCAGCGAGCGCCAGTGGGCCGTGCAGCGCGTGCGCAACACCATCATCAACGCGACGTACGTGTACTTCGCCGAGAACGGCTTCATTAAAATTGATGCGCCGATTTTGACGCCCAACGCGTGCGAGGGAACCACGGAGTTGTTCGAAATGGATTACTTCGACCTGGGCAAGGCGTACCTGTCCCAGTCCGGCCAGCTGTACTTGGAAGCCGCGGTCATGTCCGTCGGCCGCGCGTTTGACTTCGGCCCGGTGTTCCGCGCGGAAAAGTCCAAGACCCGCCGCCACCTGACGGAATTCTGGATGATGGACGCGGAGGCGGCGTTTGCGGACCATGAACAGAACCTGAAAACGCAGGAAGGCCTGGTCTGCCGCATCGTAAAGGACGTTTTGGAAAAGAACCGCAAGGAATTGGCTATCTTGGAACGTGACGTCGCCGCGTTGGAAAAGGTCCAAGCGCCGTTCGTCCGCATGACGCACGCGGAAGCGGTCGCCAAGCTGAAGGAAATGGGCTCCGATATCGGCCCGATGGACGACCTTGGCGCCGATGACGAGACGATCCTGACCAAGCAGTACGACCGCCCGATCTTCGTGGAGAAGTATCCGGCCGAAGTGAAGGCCTTCTACATGAAGCGCGATCCAGCGGACCCTCGCTATGTGTTGAACGCAGATTTGCTCGCCCCAGAAGGCTACGGGGAAGTGATCGGCGGCTCCCAACGTGAGGACAATTACGACGAACTGCTGAAGCGCATCAAGGAACACAATCTGCCGGTGGAACCGTTCCAGTGGTACTTGGACCTCCG
>CAZTTQ010000027.1:0-10583 GCA_964616135.1 uncultured Gammaproteobacteria bacterium | reverse complement strand
CGTTTGAAGCGCAGTGGGGTGGAAAGACGCTTTCCATCCAAACCGGCAAGTACGCGAACCAAGCAAACGGTTCCTGCGTCGTCCGCCTGGGCGACACCATCGTCCTCGCGACCGCCGTCATGAGCGAAACCACGCGCGAAGGCATCGACTTCTTCCCGCTCATGGTCGAATTTGAAGAACGCCTCTACGCCGCCGGCCGCATCAAGGGCAGCCGGTTCATCAAGAAAGAAGGCCGCCCGACGGACGAGGCGATTTTGGTCGCGCGCTACATTGACCGGGCCATCCGTCCGCTGTTTGACGACCGCATGCGCAATGAAGTGCAGGTCGTCGTGACCTGTTTGGCCTTTGACGGCGAAAACGACCCGGACGTCCTGGGCCTCGTGGCCGCGTCCTGCGCGCTCCACATGAGCGACATCCCGTGGAACGGCCCCATCGCCGACGTCCGCGTGGGCCAGACGGGCACGGAATGGATCGTGAATCCGACCTACGCCGTCCGCGACACGTCCCCGATCGACCTGTCGTTCGCCGGAACGCCCGAACGCGTGGTCATGGTGGAAGCCGACGCTGCGGAGGCGACGGAGGACGCCATGCTGGAAGCGTTCTGGTTCGGCATGAAGCACTTGGCCGAACCGATCCGCCTCATCGAGGAAGTCCGTGCCGCCGCCGGCAAGGCAAAGCGCGACATCTTCACGCCGAAGTCGCCCGAAGACAAGGCAAAAGCGGACCGCCGCGCAGAGGTAGGAGCGATTGCCCGCCCCAAGATCGCCGCGCTGACCCGCGAACTGCTGTTCTCCGTGCCGCAGGCCTCCAAGGTCCAGCGCATGGAACAAAAGCGCGAGGTGAAAAAGCGCACCGAGGCGTTTTTGAAGGAACAGGGCATGGAAGAAGCCGACGTGAAGTACGGCGCGTCCCTGGTCGGGGATGTCGTGGAGCGCGAAGTCTCCCGTGCCATCGTGGAAGAAGGGAAGCGCGTGGACGGTCGCGCCGTCACCCAGGTGCGTCCGCTGACCTCCGAGGTCGCCGTCCTGCCGCGCGTGCATGGTTCCGGCCACTTTACCCGCGGGGAAACCCAGGTTCTGTCGGTCGTGACCCTTGGCGCCCCGGGCGACGCCCAAACGTTGGACGGCATGGCGAACGTGGGCACCAAGCGCTACCTGCACCATTACAACTTCCCCCCGTTCGCGGTGGGCGAAGTGAAGCCTATGCGCGGCCCGGGGCGCCGTGAAATCGGCCACGGAGCCCTGGCGGAAAAGGCCATTGTCCCCGTCCTGCCGAACAAGGAAGACTTCCCGTACACCATCCGCGTCGTGTCCGAAGTGCTGACCTCCAACGGTTCGAGCTCCATGGGTTCTACCTGCGGCTCCAGCTTGGCCCTGATGGACGCGGGCGTGCCGATCACGGCCCCGGTCGCGGGCGTCGCGATGGGACTCGCCACGGAAGAAGGCTCCGACAAGTACGTGGTCATCACGGACCTGCAGGACCTGGAAGACGGCGCCGGCGGCATGGACTTCAAGATCGCCGGTACCCGCGCGGGCATTACGGCCATCCAGATGGATACCAAGACGCACGGCCTTACCAAGGAAATGGTCGAAAAGACCGTACGCCAGGCCCGCGCCGGACGCCTGGAGATCCTGGACGTCATGCAGAAGGCCATTGAGGCGCCGCGCCCGGAATTGTCTCCGTTCGCCCCGCGCATCATTACGCTCCGCATCGATCCGGAACGCATTGGCGACGTCATCGGCCCGGGCGGCAAGATGATCAACGAAATCATTGCCACTACCGGCGTGACGACCATCGACATCGAAGACGACGGCCTGGTCATGATCACGTCCCAGGGCGGCGAACCCGCCCAAAAGGCGGAAGCCTGGATCCGCGGCCTGACCCGCAAGGTCGTGGTAGGCGAAACCTATACCGGCAAAGTCTCCCGCTTGATGGATTTCGGCGCCTTCGTGGAAATCCTTCCCAAAAAGGACGGCCTGGTCCACATCAGCGAATTGGCCCCGTGGCGGGTCAACGCGGTCCGTGATATCGTGAAAATCGGAGACGTCGTACAGGTCCGCGTGAAGGAAATCGACGAAATGGGACGCATCAACCTGTCCATGAAGCAGGCGACGGGCAACACCTATCCGGCCCAGACGGAAGCGAACACCGCTCCCGCCGGCGCGCCGACCACCGGTCCCCGCCCGCCCCGCCGCTAGTTTGCATGCAACGCCTCAACATCCCCCTTGATCGATCTATCCACGCAACCCGCCCACACCGGCGGGTTGTTTGGCTCTTGGCGCTCTGTGCGCCGGCCCTGGGCGCATTTTTCATCGCTGGCTGGTGGTTTGAACGACCGACGATTGGGGTCATGGCTCCAGAAGGAACCCAGCTCATTTTTCGATTGCAGCCGGGAAAAGAACACTGGGAATCCGTTCTAAAGGCCGTAGGACATCTCACCGCGGTTTCCGACCGGGCTCTGACCCTCCAAGAGCTTGCACCCTATAGTGCCGGCGAACTGGCAGTCTTCGTGGACGCGGACGGACGGCGCAGTACGGCCATACGTGCCACCGCAGACCATATTCCACATGCGCTGCTCGATGCCTATGGCATCTCGGTCCAGACGTCCGGAAACGGACTCGCGCTCCTCACGGACCGCGTCCGCCCGACGGAGCAAGTGAGATTACCGCGGACCGGTCCGTGGTTCGGCATTGGCCGGATCGGCACCCTCTACCTGCGAGGAACGGACACGTGGGGTGCTGGAGTCATCTCCTCCAACAAAGATGGCTGGAGCCTGCGCCTTCCACGCCAAGCGCTCCCTAAAAACCAATTTCCCCATCTCCCTGAGGGAACTGTCGCATTTTTGGCTACACCTGTTTTGACAAATGGCATTGAAATAAGCGGTGTGACCGAACGGATGGAGAGCATCGTAGCCCCATTCAACCTCCCGTCCCTAGAGCTCTTTTCCCGCGAACTCCTGCGCCAGGAAGGTGCAATCGTTATAAAAGAGCGCAAAAACGGCTTCTCCTTCTTGCTGGGCAGCAAAGGAATGGACGTCGAAGAGGACGGATGGAGAAAGCTCCTGTTGGCCGCGGCGGCGTTCCGGCACCCAAAAACGCAGTCCTGGTCCCTCCCTGACACGAC
Organism: uncultured Gammaproteobacteria bacterium; assembly: GCA_964616135.1. Taxonomy (GTDB): domain Bacteria; phylum Patescibacteriota; class Patescibacteriia; order UBA9934; family GWF2-40-263; genus JAJYIV01. The sequence continues at coordinate 7,460 of CAZTTQ010000027.1, read as the reverse complement.
GAAGGCTCAGGAAATACGCGTAGATCCGGCCTCTGTTACCCTTGAGGAACGCACGGTGCTTGGTGCCAAAGTCATGCAGGCTAAGCCGACGGCGGAGGAAAATTTACTGTTGGCTATCCAACCGGACGGCCGTTACGGATTCAGCGACGACGAAAGTCTCCTGATGGATTGGTTGGGAAAGAAATCCGCGGCGACAGGTACGGAAGGCGCCTGCGAACGCGGAAAACCAAGTGCCTACGTAAATCTAGAGAGACTCTACCGGCTTTCAGCCAGTGACCTCACGTTTCACACGCCAAGCGTCGTTCGTGACTTGAGCCAGACCTTCCACGCGGTCTCCCTGAAAAAGAGTTGGTTTTCCTCAGTGTTCCTTATGTGTTTCTAGAAATGTGGATAACTTGTGTTTATCCACACCGAATTGTGGATAACTTTACCCACAAGGAAAACGACTTGAATACATTTCGTGTGTTCCGGTCGTTTTTTCATTTAATATTACGGAAGATATAACGGTTGACACCTTGAGTAAAAAAGTATATACTATCTGTGTACCTTAGACGCACGCTCTTTCCAAGACACCACAGAGAGTTTCTCCGAAGGCACCCCACGCTTTCGGGGAATATCCCGCTTCTTTACTCTTCTGTCGTTCCTCTCGGGGAATGACTTGGCCCGTCCACATCATAACGAACCTCCGGGTTCGTCCGTGGACAAGACCAATGAACGGTAAAGGAGGCGTGTCATCTTGCAAGATGAGACGTTTGTGTTGGAGTAGGACATAGAGAGATTGTCAGAACCCAATGGGTTGTGGCCGTGTCCCTATGTCTGCGCCAACCGGCGCCATTTTGTCCTAACGGACTCGTTTGCCTTACACTCACTTTTTGTAGGGCCGCGGGCCCGTTTTCTTTTTTAAAAAGAAGGGGGAACAGTTGCTGCGCCCTGCGGGGACTGCTATAGTCCTTGGAAATGCATTGGCATTCTCCCTATGTCCCTTTCTACGGAATTCATTGCGGAAATGAAGCTGCGCCTGCTAGACGAACACCGCAAACTCCAAGAGGAACTGTCCCGAATCACCCATCGGAACCCGCAGTTGGCGGAGGAAATCCACGGCACCACGGAAAGCGCGGATGACAGCGCTGCGGACGTGGCCGGCATGAGCGACAGCCTTTCGTTGGAAGAAGCACTCCTCAAAGCCCTCCGGGACGCAGAAAGCGCACTCAAGGCGCTTGATAAGGGCCTCTACGGCGTCTGCAAGTACTGCAAGCGCACCATTGATGAACGCCGCCTGCGCGCACGCCCCATGTCGTCTTCATGCATTGAATGCAAGAAAACCCTGACCCAAGAGGTCTAATCCCATGAACAAGCGCTCCGCCCTCGTCCTTGGTTCCGCCGGCGTGGTTTTGCTCGACGCTTGGTTAAAGCGCGTCGCACTCGCCTCGTTTCCCGCGGACACGGACGTCTCGGCGCCCGGGATCTTTTCCTTGGTCGTCCATCGAAACCCAGGACTCGCCTTCAACATCCCTCTGCGCATCCCGGTCGTCCTGGCTATTTCCCTCATTCTGGGCGCGGCATTGCTCTGGATGGCCTGGAAACACCGCCAGGAACCGAACGACGTCACAATCGCTGCCCTGACCGTCTTCATCGGGGGACTCGGAAACATGCTGGACCGAGCCTTCTACGGCTACACGGTGGACTATCTGCTCTTCTTCGGCCGTTCCGCCTTGAACCTGTCGGACCTAGTCATCATGGGCGGCATTGTCTGGATGCTCTGGGCCGGAAAAAAAGAATCGAGGATTGACGAAACGGAAAAAACCGCCTAGGTTGGAAGGAGGGATACCCCCCCCGTTCCCAAACGGGGGGGGGTTGTTTTATGCCGTCTATTCAAAGTGTCGCCCTGACGGGCGTAGAAGGAACGCTGGTGAACGTAGAAGCCGATTTAGCCTTTGCCCTGCCGCAATTTTCCGTTGTCGGACTACCGGACGTCGCCGTAAAGGAGTCAAAGGACCGCATCCGCGCCGCATTCCGCGCGTCGAACCTGCCGTTCTACCACGGACGCATTACGGTGAACTTGGCACCGGCAGACGTACGCAAGCAGGGGCCCGCGTTCGACCTTCCCATTGCCGCCGCGTTGCTCCAAGCCCAAGAACTGGTTCCCGCGGATGCATTCGACCGGTGCCTTATGCTTGGAGAATTGTCGCTCGAAGGGGTCGTCCGGCCGGTGCGGGGTGCGTTGGCGGCAGCATTGCTTGCCAAGAAGCTTGGGTGTGACGGGTTGTTTGTCCCGACGGGAAATGCGGCGGAAGCCGCGGCCGTTCCAGGCATCCGCATCTGGCCCGTGCGCACGCTCGACGATCTTGCCGCGCAAGCGCGGGATCCATCGTTGCGCATGCCGTATGTCTCGACGGAGAAACTGGCGATCTCCCCTCACTCCGCAGGAGATCTGTCGGACATCGCGGGACACCGGCAAGCGAAACGCGGGCTGGAGATCGCGGCGGCGGGCGGACACAATGTCCTCTTTTCTGGTCCGCCCGGCAGTGGCAAGACCTTGTTAGCCCGCGCGCTGCCGGGATTATTGCCACCGCTCTCCACGGAGGAAGCCATCGAAACGACACTCGTTTCTTCCGCTGCCGGATTATTGCTGAATGGCGCCGGATTGGCGCGCACGCGCCCGTTCCGGCATCCGCACCATTCCAGCTCGCCGACGTCCTTGGTGGGCGGCGGAACCCAGCCACGGCCAGGAGAAGCGAGCTTGGCTCACCGCGGCGTATTGTTCTTGGACGAACTGCCGGAATTTTCCCGTGCCGCGTTGGAACAATTGCGGCAACCGATGGAGGATGGGGAAGTGGTCGTCGCACGTGCCGCAGGTTCGGTGCGTTTCCCCGCGCGTTTTTCGCTGTGCGCCGCCATGAACCCGTGCCCATGCGGACACCTTGGGGATCCCAAAAAACCATGCCTTTGCCCGCCGGGACGGGCGGAGGCATACGCGCGCCGTGTGTCCGGGCCGCTCCTGGACCGGTTCGACTTGGTCATTCGCGTCCTAAACCAGGACGCAGGCGTCCTCCTGCGCCGTACGGCGGAAGAATCTTCCGCGGCGGTCCGCGAGCGCGTTTGTCGCGCGCGGGCACGCCAAACGGAGCGTTTTGAAGGCACCCGCACGCGGACGAACGCCGACATGACCCCGCCGGACGTAGAACGCTGGTGCCGGCTGTCGGAATCGGCCATCCAGTTATTGGAACGTGCGACACAAACGCACGGCCTCTCCGCCCGCGCCTGCGCCCGGATACGAAAAACGGCCCGCACGATCGCGGACCTCTCCGGCGCTACCGACGTGGAGGACGCCCACGTGGCGGAAGCACTGCAGTACCGCCTTCCTTAAGACCGGTAACGGAACCAAAGGTAGCCGGCGCCGAGGAACGCGAACCAGGCGACCGCCAACGCGTCCATGAGGCGCATGCGGGATTCGAATTCGGCCCAGTCCGCCCACGAACCGCGCTTCCAGCTCCACCGCCGGCCGTAGAGCAAACACGCGACAAGCGCGATGGGGGACAACGGCGGAATGAGCGAGAGGAGAAACCAACCGTAGAGCCGGGACCCGAGCGTCCACCCTTGGGTCCAAAACAGGGCGCCGAGCGACGGACGGCGCAGGGAACGGGCGCGTGCCTCTTCTTCTGGCTCCAACACCAGCCGAAACCCGCATCCGGCACAGGACTTGTTCCAAGCCTCCACTTCCGCACGGCAATTGCGACACGTCGTTTCCATATGCGTGCATTATAGCCGAAGTAAACGAAAAGACCTCCCGAGGGAGGTCTTACCGGATGTATTCGAGCGGGTTTTGGAACTTGCCGTTCTTGATCACCTCAAAGTGCAAGTGCGTGCCCGTCGAACGACCCGTGGTTCCCGTCTGGGCAATGACATCACCCGCCTTCACGACGTCGCCGACTTTCACGTACAACTTGGAGTGGTGCCCATAGCGCGTGATGATGCCACCGCCATGGTCGATCTCCACCGTGTTCCCGTAACCATTGCGCCAGCCGCTATAGATGACCGTGCCATCAGCCGCGGCGAACGAGCGTGTCGTGAAGTCGCCATCTACGTCGATCCCCGTGTGCTTCCAACCGAAGTACTGCGTAATGATGCGCCAGTCCGTCGGCCAAACCCAGGTTCCTTTGCCTGTAGACGCCCCGCGGGCCGCGGGCGCAACTTGTCCGTCCGGTTTGGGGGTAAAGAGCGACGTGACCGACGCCGGACGCACTACCACGACGGGAGCCGCCGGAGGTTCGCCGCCCGGAAGGACCAGTTCCGTGCCGACCTTGAGCGCACCATCATCCAAACGGTTGAACGCGACAATTTGGTCCGCGTCCGCGCCGTATGTCTTGGCGATCTTTGCCACCGTATCGCCCTTCTTCACGGTGTAATACACACCATCGACCGGAGGAATCTTCAATTCCTGGCCGATGCGGATCAGACTGCGGGTGGACAGGTTGTTTGCCCAGAGAAGGGAGCTCAAGTTTAAGCCGAAGTTGTCAGCGATACCGCCCAACGTGTCCCCGGATTGTACGCGGTACGTTTCCGTCTCCGTGCGTGCCGCGACGGGCGGACGCGTTCCGACGGGCGTTCCGGCATTCGGCAACGGCACGAGGACGCCCCCGACCGTCGTCACGGCATATTCGCTATCCGGGGAAGTGAAGTCCATGTGTGCGTCCGGACTGATCGACGGATCCTGCAGGTACGAAGAGAGCGTATTCGAACGGGATGTGACCGGCCCCTCCGTCTCCAAGGTATCCAAACCCTCTTGCGCGACCAACTGGTACAAAATGCTCTGGCGGCCATATGCGTCCGCACGCACTTCATCCTTCGCCTTCACGTTCGCTCCCCCCACGCCCAAGACCAATGCGATCATGACGACATGGAGCAATTGGCGGGAGGTGACGATAAACAACACCCGGTGCCGGGCGGCGCCAGCCATGTGACCCAACAAGCGGCGAAAAAAGAAATAGCCGCGGTACAGAGGGATCCCGACCCAGGTCAGGAGAAACCCACCCAGTTTTTTCAGCGGCCAAGCCAACACGCGACCCACGGGTCCCGCCATCCGCTTAACGGCAATGAGCCCGCGCAAAAAGCCCAGGGCGGCGCGTACCAACGATTGTTTGAAGGAAACCTTGATATGCGTGGCGGTGAGACCCGAAATGCTGCCGGAGAACGGGCATTTGGTCAATGGTATCACGCCGACGCGAAGGTCCGGTATGTCAGGCGGTGCGCGGGACAAGGACCGTGTTTTTTGATCGCGGTTTGGTGGAGTGCCGTCCCGTATCCTTTATGGATCTCAAATCGATACGCGGGATAGGCCTTTGCCAGGTCCGCCATGAGACGGTCACGCGTTACTTTGGCCAATATGGACGCGGCGGCGATCGATTTCACCAACCGATCGCCTTTAATGATGCCGCGCTGCGGCACATCCAGTCCAGGAATCGTCCAGGCGTCCACTAATAGATGGTCTGGATGCTCCGCAAGTGCTTCTACCGCCCGCCGCATCGCCAACAGTCCCGCTTGGCGGATATTCAACGTGGAAATTTCTTCTACAGACGCGGAACCGACGCCCCAGGCAATCGCCCGTTCTTGGATGAGCGGAAACAATTCCTCGCGCGCCGCGGGCGAAAGCAATTTGCTGTCCCGGATCATTCCCAAGCGGGAATCAAACGGCAAAATCGCCGCTCCAGCCACAACAGGGCCTGCCAACGCACCGCATCCCGCTTCATCCACACCCGCAATCAACCGAAAACCGGCCTTCCATAAGGTTTTCTCGACCTGGAACGTAGGCGGACGCATAGATGCCGACAGTATACCCGACGATTGACGGCATGCCTGGGGTTCGCTACCATCGCCGCACTTATGGCCACCTCCAAGATCGAACAATTGCCGAAAAACATGGTGAAATTCACCATCACGGTTCCCGTGGACGAGCTGCGCCCGTACCTGGAAGCCGCCGCGACCCGCATTTCGGAGAACAGCACCATTCCCGGCTTCCGCCCGGGCAAGGCGCCGTTTGACGTCGTGAAGCAGCGCGTCGGCGACGTGAAACTGTTGGAGGAAGCGTTGGAGCCCATCGTCCGCAAGACGTACGGCGACGCGCTCACGGAACACGACGTGGACACCGTCGGCTCCCCGCACATCGACGTGGAAAAGATGAACCCGAACGCGGACCTCGTCTACACGGCGGAAGTCGCGCGCTTGCCGGCCATCACGCGCCTTGCGGACTACGCCAAAATCAAGGTTGCCGGCCCAAAGGTGGAAGTCTCTGAAAAAGACATCCAGCAGGCCATCTCCGACCTGACGCGCATGCAGACCAAGGAGGTCCGCCGCGCCGCGGGAGCGATTGCCGGTGGTACGGACAAGATCGTCATCGCCATCGACATGAAAAAGGCCGGCGTGCCGGTGGAAGGCGGTCAGTCCCCGAACCACGGCGTCTACCTGGGAGAGGAACACTACATCCCGGGCATGAAGGACCAGTTGCAGGGCATGAAGGAAGGCGACAAGAAGTCCTTCACCCTGACGTTCCCCAAGGACCACGCCTCGCCGCTTTTGGCCGGTTCGGACATTGAATTCGACGTTGCGGCCCGGGAAATCTACTCCCTGGAAACGCCGGCGTTCGACGACGCCTTTGCTGTGGCCCTCGGCCAAAAGGATGCCGCCACCATGAAAGAATTGATCCGTGCGAACCTGCAAAAAGAAAAGGATCTAGAGGAAAACCAGCGCGTGGAAAAGGACTTGTTGGAGCAGATCGCCAACGAAAGCCGCTTTGAGGACATTCCGGACCTCCTGGTGAACGAAGAGATCAACAAGATGGTGTTCGAACTCCAGCGCAACGTGGAGGCCCAAGGCTTGGACTTCGAGGCCTACATGAAGAGCATTAACAAGACCCTGCCGGAGATGAAGCTCGACTTCACCCCACAGGCCCTAACCCGCATCAAGGTTGCCTTGGCGCTGAAGGATATCGCTAAAAAGGAAAAGATTGTGGTGGAAGAAAAGGACGTCGACGCGGAAGTCGACGAACTTGCCTCCCGCTATGAAAGTAAGGAAGCCAAGCAACAGATTTTTTCCCCGACCTATCGCGAGTACGTCACGACCATCCTGAAAAACCGCAAGACGATCGCGCGGATTAAGGAATTGTCGGGAATCAAGTAAGAAAAAGGGCTTCGGCCCTTTTTTCGTTTATACTGGAAGCCTATGTTGCTTACCGTCCACGTGAAGCCGCGCGCCAAACGCAACGCCGTTTCCTCCTGGTTGGACGCGGACACGGTCAAAGTGGACGTAACGGCAGCGCCAGAAGCAGGGAAGGCGAACCAGGCGGTCATAGACGTGCTGTCAGAAGCGCTCGACGTGCCGAAATCGGCCATCACCATCGTCCGCGGCACGACGTCCCGGATGAAGCACGTGCGTATTGCTGGCTGGAAACCAACGGGCGGCGCCGC
>CAZTTQ010000026.1:0-10772 GCA_964616135.1 uncultured Gammaproteobacteria bacterium | reverse complement strand
GGGTGGTCAGTGGCGTATTTCACCAGAAAATCGGGCTTGTGTCAATGATATGGGCGTCGTCCAAGGTTGCCAAGAAGGCGCGCAATACCGGCCAGCGTTCGTGCGAAACGCGCAGGGTTACGGCGAATTCGCCTGGAACGGCGCCAGGCCCTTCTTCCACCGTTACTTCCGGCACCGTCTCTTTGGCGGCGAGGGAAAGTTTTTGCACGGCGGCGCGGGCGGCGGCGGGCGGTTTTTGCCGGCAGGATACGCGCGCGGCGCGGGCGGCGGGAGGTTGGGCGTAGGCGGTGCGTTGAATAAGGTCCTCCGCGGCGTCGGCCCACGGATCTTCAAACGCCGTACGGAACGTTTCTGGCGCGTCGGATTGCAATAGGAACCGCGCGCCGCTTGCGTGGGCGATGCCACGCCATTCGGCCGCCTCTTGGACGGCGCGTTCGTGTGAACGCACGTCCGGTTGGCGCAGGGACATGTCCGCGTCCAGCAGGGCGACCAAGCCGACCTTGGAAGGAATGAACGGGTCGAAGAGATTTTCGGCGTAGTGCGACGTGGTGATGAGCATGCGCCCAGCTTTATCCAAGGAGCCGCCTTTTTCCAACGTCGTCACGCGTTCTTCTGGGAATTGCCGGGCGAGCGCCGCGGCGACCGCGTCCGCGCCGTGGCCGGTCCGGTCGATGGCGTAGCCCATGCACACCGGGCAGGAGAGGGGGAACGGTTCTTCCGTTTCGCACGTGCGGCAGCGCAGGACGGTTTCTCCTACCACGCGCACGCGTTTGCACGTCGGGCAGGGAAACGGATAGCCGCAGCCGCGGCACCGGATGGCACGCGACGTGCCGGTGCGGTTGTACGCCAAGATTGCCTGTTTGCCGGAAGCGAGGCAGGTTTCGAGTTCCTCCAAGAGCCGCGGGCCGAGCAGCGGGTGTGGCGCACGCCCTCGTTCCTGGCCCATGTCGGCGAGAACCGTTTCGGCGGAAGGAACGGGCGCGTGGAAGGCTGGCGCGGGAAAGACGTCCTCCGCGCGGGGAGCGGGGCCGCTCATCACCAGACGGCCGCCAAGATGCTCCGCAGCCAACCGTGCCAGGATGCGCGCGTCGATACGCGGGTTCTGGTCCGCGTTCTTGTGGTTGTCGTGTCCGGCACGCGCGACCCAGATAAGCGCGCCGGCCGGCGGTGGCACAAGTGCGGCGACGCGCGTGCCGATCAGGAGCCGCGTGGCGCCCGTCCGCAGGGCCTGCCAGGAGCGGAAGCGCATGTTGTTCGTCTCTTCTCCGGTCATGAGGCCGGGGGAGAAGCGGGAGAGGCGCGCGTGGAGCAAAAGAGCGTCACGCACGTTCGGTACCAACAGGACGGCCTTGGACGAAGGATCCGCGTCCAAACTGGCGGCAACCAACGCGGCCGTACGGCGCAGGTCCGACAAGGCAATGAACGCGCCACCCGTGTTGCGCAACGCTTCCGCCGTGGCGCGGATGGCGGGAGCTTCTTCTTTGGGGAGCGTCAGAGGGGCACGCGGGAGCGCGGCGGACGTTTCGTTCGCCTTACGTTTGGGAGGCAGCGGCAGCCCCGCGTCCAACACGGACGGAACGCTTTGGACCAGGTCCGCGGCCACGGCCTCATACCACGCCACCTCCGCGTCTAGCAGGTAGCCAGGCACGGTGATGGTTGCCAGTTCCTTCAAGCCCTTCGCTTCGGCCGCGTCCATCGTGACGCGCGCGACCAATCCGGGGACGCGCTCGTTGCGCAGGGGGATTTCGACCAAATCCCCGCGCTTTACCGCGGCTAGGGCGTCCGGTACCGCGTAATCGAAAAAGCCCATGCGCCGCGGCATGGGGCGAATCGGGTAGACGTGGGCGATCCGGACGGACACAAATCAATCCAAATGGAACCGGGCGGTCAGCAAACCGACGCCAAAGGGCGCTTCATAGGAAAGCACTTCGGGCTCCACGGCGGTTTTTTCCAACAGGCCGAGGAGAATGAGCAGCGGGCGGTACGCGCATTCCGCGGCCGCTTCTACTAGCACTGGATCTAAGCCAAGCAATTGGGACAGCCCCATGCTCTCCACGGCGTGCTTGACCGCCGCGTCGAACAGTTTGCCTTCCGGTCGTGCGCCTTCCGGCGAGGTTTCCGTGAGCGCGTGCGACAAGTCACCGGACGCGATGACGGCGATGCGCGTTTTTGACGCGGTGAGCACTTCTTTGAGTGCTCGGCCGAATTCGACGTGCGCTTTTGCGTCCAAGCCCGCGTACGTGACGGGCATGACGCGCAAGCGTGGCAATTGGGAAGCCAGCAGCAACAGCGGCACGGTCGCGCCGTGGTCCAACGTATGGTCCGTGTCCAGCGTGAGCGGGATCCCTTGGCGGCGTAAGGCGCGTTGCGTCGTGTCGATGAGCGACAGGTCCGGTTGATAGGCGCGTTCGGCCCCCATGTCGCCAAAGCGGGACAGGTCCGTGCGGTACGGTTCGTGCAGGTTGATGGAGAACGCGTCCGCATGGCGGGTGGGATGGGCCGAAATGACCACGAGCGTATCCGGCTTTGCCGAAACAAGGCCCTCGGCCAGTTTGGCGACGGCAGCCACGGTCTTTTTTAGTTTCTTCCGGTGTTCCTTGCCGACGGTTTCCGTCAGGAGCGGCGTGTGCGGCAGGAAGGCGGAGAATACGATCATAGGGAAGCGGATACGAGGTCCAGGACGGGCGCTTCGCGGTCTTCGGGGGCGGTAAGCGGATCGCCAAGCGGGTGCAGGGCCAGGGATTTGGCGTCCGTCTTTACCACGTCTTTCCAGCGCCAACCGTACGCTAGGAACGCCCGTTCGTCCACCACGTGGCGGCGCTTCCCGCCGTCGATGACGTAGACGTCCTTTCCGCCGTCCTGCATGGCCAGCGTGCCGTCCGGAAACGTGGCGGGCGGGCCGTCTTTCAATCCGTCCAGCACGGTGCGCGCGACGGGAGTGACGGAAAGGGTGCCGAACGCGGCCTTGAGGATGCCGCGCGAGAGAATGGGGCGCTTAATGCCGTCGCGGACCGCGTAGACGCCGCCGGTTTTCTTGTCCTGCAGCAGGCGCATCTTCGGGTCCGGGGCCGAGACGGACAAGATGGCGCCGTCGGCGTACCCGGCCAGCTCTTCGGTTTCCACGTCCACGATGTCGTCCTCCGCGTAGCCGAATTTCCGCAGGGCCTGGAGGGACGCGAACGGGCGCTTCAGGTCGTCGACGAGCAAATACACCGTTTGGTCCGGCGTGCGGACCAGGGTGTAATTGGGGAATTGGAGCGCCGGGCCTTCCGTGAACGTTTGGAGCGCCTCGGCCGTCACGAACACGGCCGGGCGGTTGCCGACGCGGCTGAACAGCGCTGCGCGCGACAGGACGGGGCGGCGGCGCCCGTTTTGCATAAGCCAGCGCGTGCCGTCCTCCAGACTTTCCAGGAGCGTGCCGTTCGGGTAGGTCGGCACGAACCAGCGGCTCCAGATGCGGACGAAGTTTTGGTTGCCGTGGAGGTGCGGCGTGTACGTGTACAGCACGGCCGTCGCGAGGGATTGCGGGGTGACGGATATGCCGTCCACGACCGCGGGCACGCCGACGCCGTAGCCGGAGAGCGTGGTGCCGCGTCCGGCCAGGTCGTCCAGGTACGATTCGCGGATGCGTTTGGCTGCGTAATACACCTGCGGGCCGAAGCCGCGGTATTTCTGGATCTGCGGGTCGTTCTTACCGCACGAGTCGCACACGGCATAACCCATAGCCCAGTCCAGCTGGTCTTGGGACGGGCGGTCGTCCTCTACCAGGCTCTGTTCACGCTGCAACAGGACTGCCAAGACTTTGGGACGGACGTTAAATTCCAATGCGGCGTTCCAGACGATGTCCGCGGCGCTTCGCACGACGCCTTGTGCGTCCGGCGTCTTATACGTTCCCAAGGAGCCGCGGGAAAACAGCCGGGCCAGGTCGTCCCGGGAAAATCCGGCCGTGCCGGTCAACTCCGCGTCCGCCAGCAGGAAGTCCGGATCAAACGCAACGGTTTCCTCCGCGCGGGCGGGGAGAACGGGGAATAGAAGGGCGGCGGCCAGCAGTCCGACGGCAAAACGCCTCATAGGGTCCCATTATAGCAAAGAAAAACCGGCCCGGTCCCCAGGGAGGGGAGCGGGCCGGCGAGCTACTGGAAGGTCAGCAGGTTGCCGACCATGGCGGCGAGGTCGGGAGCCTGGCTCGTTGGCGGATAGGAGGACGGATTGATGATTCCGTTCCACTCCGCCGTGTCCCCGGGCTGGATGAGGAAGCTTGTACCAGCCGTGGCGGTCGTTCCATTTACCCAGACACTGAACTCTTGGGTGGAGTCCGCTACGACTGCCAGGTTGGTCCCGGAGAAATCAAGGTACTCGTTCATCGTCCCTTGGTTCTGGCTCAGGCCGCTGACCGTACCGATGACATTGGAGAAAACGCCGCCGGCGGTGATGCGCAGGTTGACCGCCTGGTTCCCGTAGATGGTCGACATCCAGGCAGAGGCGCCTGATCCGGTCGCGGTGACCGTGAAGGGGAATCCGCGGACCCGGAGGTCCCCGCAGGCGGGCACGGAGACCCGGATGCGGATCCCTTCCACCCAGCCGCGCGCGACGGTGCCGCGCGGCGAGTCGGGGGAGAGGGAGAACGTGGGCCGCGTCTGCACTTGGTACGCCGTTCCGGTGGAACGGATTACCGTGTACAGACATTGGACGTTCAGGCCGGTCCGCGGCGGGTTGCCGTTGACGGGTCCGATGGTGTACGGCAGGGCCGTACGTGTGGAACCGTTGACTGACACGGCCGACCCGCCCTGCGCGACGACGTCTGCCGCGAAGGCATCTATGCCGTTGTTTGGTGCCACGTTTGCGGAGTCGCATACGAGGCTGAACGACCGGAGCTGGTTCACAGCGAACGTGCCAGTGAAAAGCAGTCGTCCGTCCGTCCCGGGATTGACTGGGCCGAACGTGCCTGTGAGTGGCGGCCAGTCCTTGAGCCAGCAATTCCGGAACCGATCCTGGGCACGGGCACCCGCAGAGAGACTTTCCGAGAACGGACCACTCGCCGTATCCGCTGCCCAGAACAGGACAGGAATGGCAGTAACCTCGGCCGGCAGATCACTACCCGCCACGCGAAGGGTGATGTTACCCAGTGTGACGTTAGATTGGCCTGGAGTGACGTCCGTGCGTGTTGGCAGATCGGGCGAAATCTGGAACGAGGCCTCCACCTTTGCGGTCGGAAGGGCCACGCACGTCGTGCCGTCCTGGGCCAAGAGCTGGCCCGAGGCGCACGGGAAGGTCCACGCGGCGTTGAGCACCACGCAGGTTCCCGTGTTATCGCGTGCCTGGTTCACGGGACAGGGTCCCGGGGGTACCGGCGGCACGTAGCACGTGCCGTCCGCCTTGAGTACCTCTCCCAATCCCGCGTTGCACGGGAAGGTCCAGGGAGCCGGCGGTGTCACGCACTGTTGACCGTTCGGCGTCAGGTACTGGTTGGCGGCGCACGTCTGGTTCCACGCCGGCGGGGGAGGCGGTAGGCACGTCGTGCCGTCCGCGCTCAGGCTTTCGCCTGGGTTGCATGGGAACGTCCACGGCGTGGAGACGGGGACGCAAGTTCCCGCGTTGTCGCGTGCCTGGCCGCTCGGGCAAGGGCCCGGGGGGACCGACGGCACGTAACACGTGCCGTCCGCCTTGAGCACCTCGCCTCGTCCCGCGTTGCACGGGAAGGTCCAGGTGCTGCTGACGGTGACGCACGTTCCCGCGTTATTCCGCGCCGTGCCGGCCGGACAGGGTCCGGGGCAGACGGGCGCCACGACGCACTCGTTGGTGGTCGTGTCGAGGAGGGCGCCGACGCAGGTCTTGCAGGCCGGCGTCGGGTCCACGCAGTCGCACGTGTCCGTGAGCAGCTGTCCCGCGTCGCAGGTGAACCGGCAGGCTTCTGCCAGGTCGTGGCAGCGCTGGGCCGCCGGGTCGTAGATCTGGCCGGCCGGGCACTTTACGTCGGGACACTGCGGCGTTCCGCTGTCCGGCGCGTCCGTGCTGACGCACAGGCCCGTTTGCGGATCGTACGCCTGCGTGGCGGGGCAGTTCACGGAAATGACCGTGGTGCACGCCCCGCCGTCCGTATCGCCTCCGTCCACGAGGCCTCCGTCACCGATGGAGAACTGGACGCAGTCGCCGTTTGCCCGCAGGAACTCGTCGGGCTTGCACGGGAAGACGAAGTCTCCCGCGTCGCCGGCGTCGTTCGCGTCGGGCGTTCCCGCGTCCGGACGGACGACGGGAGCGTTGGCGCAGTCCGAGATGCCTCCCACGACCACGGCGAACGCCGGGTCACAGCAGGCGCCGGAAGCGGCCAGGACGTCTTCGTCCGGGCACCCCTGGTCCGCGCGGCGGACTCCGGTATCACAGCCGCCGACGAGGCCGACGGCCAAGACGGTGGTACTGACGAACAGTTTGATGAGCACGATGACTCCTTGTGGATCCGCAGAGGATCCGTGGGCGGTTTGAAGGCTTCTCCCGTCGTTTTTTCCTCTGACGTTGGGAAAGAACGACCTCGTCCTTTTACCGCGTTTTGGCCGGTTTGTCAATCGTGGGCGGGCAAAAAGAAGCCCGCCGTCCTTCGTCCCTTGGCGGGGAGTCGGGAACGGCGGGGAGAGAAGGCTCGCGTTAGCGCGGCAGCGCCTTCTGCTTGTGCCGGTTGCGGTAGAAGGACCGGCCGGCGTAGAGCGCGCCGACAGAGATGCCTACGATGAGGAATGCTTCGAGCACAATGGTTCTCCTTGGGGTCCGTGCGGGCGGACCCGGGAAATGGCCTTGCGGCCGGGACGAAAGGGCAGGGAGCGACTCTACGCCTTTTTTACCGGTTTGTCAATTGTTTCCGATAACAAAAACCCACCCGTAGAGACCCCTCGGCTGCGCTCGGGGTGACAGAATGGGTGGGTTTTCCGGCGTTACGCGGCGACGGCTTCCTTGCTACGTTCGGCCTTCTTGCCGATGGTGATCGCGCCGTCCTTGGCGGAGATCGTCACCTTGTCGCCTTCCTTGATTTCGCCCGAGATGAGCTTGAGCGAAAGGGGATCCAACACGACGCTTTGGATGGCGCGCTTCAGCGGGCGGGCGCCGTACGCGGGGTCGTAGCCCTTTTCCGCCACCAGGTCCTTGGCGGCCTGGGTGAAGGAAATGTCCACGCGGCGCTGTTTGTGGAGGCGTTCCACCACGCGTTGCAGCTGGATGGACACGACGCCGGACAATTCTTCCTTCGACAGCGCGCGGAACATGATGATCTCGTCCACGCGGTTCAGGAATTCCGGCCGGAAGCTGTCCTTCAGCATGTCCATGACGCGGCGCTTGGTTTCCTCGCCTTCGCTTTGGGCGGAATCGCCGGAGGCGAAACCGATGGAGCCGCTGACCTTGCCCGCGTTCAAAATGACGTCGGAGCCGAGGTTGCTCGTCATGATGACGACGGTGTTCTTGAAGTTCACCTTGCGGCCCTTGGCGTCCGTCACGTGCCCATCGTCCAAAATCTGGAGGAGGACGTTGAACGTGTCCGGGTGCGCCTTTTCGATTTCGTCGAAGAGCAGCACGGAGTACGGGCGGCGGCGGACCAATTCGGTCAGTTGGCCGCCTTCGTCGTAGCCGACGTAGCCGGGCGGGGAACCGAGGATTTTCGAGATGGAGTGCTTCTCCATGTATTCCGACATGTCCAGACGGATGAGCGCGTTTTCGTCATTGAACATGAAGCCGGCGAGCGCCTTGGCCAGTTCTGTCTTCCCGACGCCCGTGGGGCCGAGGAAGATGAAGGAACCGATCGGGCGGCGTTCTTCCGAGATGCCGGCGCGCGAGCGGCGCAGGGCGTTCGATACGGCGACGATCGCCTCGTCCTGGCCCACGACGCGCTTCTTCAATTCGTCCTCCATGCGCGCCAACTTGGCCGATTCGCTTTCCAACATTTTGGACACCGGCACGTGGGTCCAGCGGGAGACGACCTGGGCGATATCTTCCTCGGCCACGACCTGTTTCAGCATGCCGCGTTCCTTTTGCAGCTTCTGCAGGGACGCTTCCGCGGCCGCCAGCTTCTTTTCTTCCTGGGGAATGGTGCCGTAGCGGAGCTCCGCGACCTTTTCCAGGTCGCCGCGGCGTTCCGCGATGTCGGCCTCGCCGCGCAGGCGTTCGATGGCCTTGGTGGTCGCGCGGATGTCGCCGATTTTTTCCTTCTCGTTTTTCCACTTACCTTCAAGCGCGTCGGTCTTCTCGCGCAGGTTGGCCGCCTGCTTTTCAATGTCCTTCAGGCGGGACTTGGAATCACGGTCTTCTTCTTTCTCCAGCGCCTTGCGTTCGATCTCCAGGCGGAGCAGGTCGCGCTTCATGATATCCAGGTCTTCCGGCATGGAATCGATCTGCATGCGCAGGGCGGAGCCGGCTTCGTCGATCAGGTCGACGGCCTTGTCCGGCAGGCGGCGGTCCGAAATGTAGCGGGCCGAAAGCTCGGCCGCGGACACGATGGCCGGGTCGCTGATGCGCACGCCGTGGTGGACCTCATACTTCTCCTTGATGCCGCGGAGGATGGCGATGGTGTCTTCCACGGACGGTTCTTCCACCAGGACCGGTTGGAAGCGGCGTTCGAACGCCGGGTCCTTTTCAATGTGCTTCTGGTACTCCTTAAGGGTGGTGGCGCCGACGCAGCGCAGCTTGCCGCGCGCCAGGGCGGGCTTCAGCATGTTGGAAGCGTCGAGCGTGCCGTTCTCGCTCGTTCCCGCGCCCATGAGCGTGTGCAGTTCGTCCACGAACAAGATCACGCGGCCGTTGGAGTCTTCAATCTCCTTAATGACGGCCTTGAGGCGTTCTTCGAATTCGCCGCGGAACTTGGTGCCGGCCACCATGGAGCCGACGTCGAGCGCGACCAGTTCCTTGTCCTTGAGCAATTCAGGCACGTCACCGGCCACGATGCGCTGGGCCAGGCCTTCCACGACGGCCGTCTTGCCGACGCCCGGTTCGCCGATCAGCACCGGGTTGTTCTTGGTGCGGCGGGACAGGACCTGCATGACGCGGCGGATTTCCGCGTCGCGGCCGATAATCGGGTCCAGTTCGCCCGCGCGCGCGGCGTCCGTCATGTTGCGGCTGTACTTTTGGAGCGCGCGGTACTTGGATTCCGGTTCCGCGGAGTCCACCTTTTGGGTGCCGCGGATGTCCTTGAGCGCGCGCATGACCGCTTCTTCCTCCAAGCCGAAGTCCGCCAGCAGGGGGCCGGTGGATTTCACGGCGCACAAGCCCAACAACAGGTGTTCGGTGGAGATGAACTCGTCGCCGAACTGTTTGGCCTTTTTGGAAGCGATGGTGAGCGCGTTGACCGTCTCCTGGGAAAGGTAGATCTGCGCGATGCTCCCTTGGCGCTGGCGCGACTTGGGGAGGGATTCCAGCAATTCTTCCACGCGCATTTTCAACCCCAGCATGTCCTGGGTAACCTTGTTCACCACGGCGGTGACGACGCCGTCGTCCGGGGCGAGCAGGGCGGCGAGGACGTGGACGGGTTCCAGGGCCTGTTGGCCGTATTCCAACGCCACGGCGTTGGCGTTTTGCAGGGCTTCCTGGGACTTCAGGGTGAAGTTGTTGGGTAACATAGGAGGGAAGCGGGCCGGTCCGATTTAGCACTCTCAATTATAGAGTGCTAAACGTGATTGTCAAGAAAAAGCCGCTTCCTCGAGGCGAGGAGGCGGCAAGAAGGGTGCGCGTCAGGCGTTGGGCCGGATGGAGACGTGCGTCGGGATGTCCCGGCCCAGGTAGAAGCCGCGCCCGGGAGCGAGGATCGGCTTCAGCTTGTCGCCGACGATCGGTTCGCGCGAGCCGTAGAGGGAGGGCAGGACGCACGCCAGGCGACGGAACGGTTCCCGGTGCGTGACCACGATGCGGGTCACGCCGTCGTCTTCCAGGAGGCGGGGGGCGTTGTGGGACGTCCACGCGTCCGCCTCTGCCTCGGTGAGCCAGGGGCGCTCGGCGAACGCGGCGTCCGACACGAGGTCGGCGTTCAGGAAGCGGCCGATGATCTCCGCCGTTTCCTTGGCGCGAAGCGCCGGGGCGTGCAGGATGACGGGCCGGCGGAAGTTGTTCACCGGCAGCACCAGGTGGAGGACGCTGGCGGTTTCTTCTGCCTGCCGCCGCCCGCGCGCGCACAGGGAAGGATCCGCAGGGCTACCGGATTTCGGCGCGTCGCCAGCGAGGGGAAGCGCGTGCCAGATGACGGCAATTTGCATGGATGTCTCCGTCCTTACCTTGAAGGACTTCGCTATGCTGCGCTTAGTTTCTCCCCGTGTCAATGGATTATCCCCCGCGTGCTCCCCGGGTGATTGACAAAAACACGGCGTTCTGCTATTGTGTCCCCAGCAAAAACAGCCCGAGGGAAATCGTAGAATTTCCGCGAAGGCCGAGATTTGCGGTAATTATTAGCAGGTTTCCACAAACGCTATGATGGGTTCCATCAAGACGCTGACGGGCAAGGGCTTCGGCTTCATCGCCCCGGAAGACGGTTCCAAGGACATCTTCTTCCACGCCACTTCCCTCCAGGACCAGTCCGTCCGTTTCGACTCCCTCCAGGTCGGCCAGAAGGTCGCCTTCGAGATCGAAAACTCTGACAAGGGTCCCAAGGCCATTAACGTGACCTTGGCGTAATAGCCCAAAGACTCCCCGCAAGGGGAGTTTTTGTTTTCCCAAAATTCGCGTATCATCCCCGCCATGCAGCCTTTGCTTGAAATCACTAACCTTTCCAAGACCCTCGGTGGGCGCGTCATTTTGGACGGCGTCTCGCT
>CAZTTQ010000025.1:0-10816 GCA_964616135.1 uncultured Gammaproteobacteria bacterium | reverse complement strand
GTGCGCATAGTGGCGCTTGTCGGATTCGTACTCACAGTGGGCCGTGGCGATGGTAATGCCGCGGGACTTAGATTCCGGAGCCTTGTCCAAGTCATCGATGCCCTTCTTCTGGGCGTTCATGCCCTTGGCGTTCAAGACGGCGAGGATGGCCGCCGTGGTCGTGGTCTTACCGTGGTCGACGTGACCGATGGTACCGACGTTCACGTGCGGCTTGGTGCGTTGAAAGACGTCTGCCATACGTTATGGTGCGTGCGACCGCTTTCGTTTCGACCGTGAGGCGAAGCGAAAACGGATCACGAAATAGTTAAATTCCTATGAAGAACCAATAGGAAGGTGAGGCGAAGGATAGCAGAACTCCTTAAAACGCGCAAGCCAGTGGGGTTCACTCCACTGGCTCGAGGTAAAACTGCTCTTCCCCGAAGTCGTCTTCCTCCCCGGAAATGGGCGGAAGCGCTTGGGAAACGGGCGGTTTTTCAGGTTGTTTTTCTTCCAAAACGGGGACGGAAACTGGGGCGGAAACAGGCGGCGGCGGGAACGGGGCCGATTCTTGGGGTTCCAAGGGGGGTTCCGGGTCATGGAACGCGACGGTGGGGATATCCTGTGCGGCCGGAATGGGGGGAGGCAGGTCCGGAGGGGGCGGAGGGAGCGGCGGTTCGTCCTTGGGGCCGCCCAGCAGCTCTTCATATTGGTCGAGACTGAGCAACGCGAACGCCTCCAGCCCATCCGGGTCGGTGACGATCAGCCGGTCTCCCGTACGGCGGGCGAGGGCCAGGATGCGCTTGAAGGCGTCGTTCATATGGGCCCATTCTTCGCATCCAACCCCCTGCCCTGTCAAGAAAAACGTCGGCTCCTCCCCAATACGGGAAGGACCGACGGAAACGGCAGCGACTAACGACGGTGTCTCCGCGATGAAAACACCGGACGATATGGCCCCGGGCACGGCATTGGCCTGCTTGGGGCCGGCATGGGGGGACGTGTCCGAAACTGGTATGCATTGATGAGATGCCAGTGCATGGACGCAGACCAGCGCGGGGGTGCCGCGAAAACTCGGACGGAGGCCGACTCCTTCTGCCGTACATGTACGGAGGCTGTCGGAACACTCGAGACGGACAGCTGCAGCGGGAGGGGCACCGAACCGTCCGGGAGAGAGAGCTGTAGTGGCGGAAGGGGCGTACCGGACGGCAAGGAAACCTGGACGGGGCGCGGGCGTTCCACTTCCTCCGCCCAAAGAACGGATCCCCAAGACCAAAGGACAAGAACGATCAACGAACGCATGTGTCTCTCCGTTTCCAGGCCATCGGCGAAATACCGAGGTAGGACAATAGCTATATAGGCAGCAAAAACGACTATTTGTCAACGGTTTGGGGAACACCATTGACAAAATCCTCGATTTCTGGTACTATATTCCCTTCTGTTGGTTGCAACCCATGAAGTTCAGACGGCCCTTTTACGGGCATCAGTGAGTACAGAAGCTCCCGAAGAAACGACAGGATGAAATTACTTTGTAAGCCTGCATACCGAATCTTCCGTCCGAATACGCAAAGCCCCATCTCGTAAGAGACGGGGCTTTTGCTATGCCTCGCGGCGGGACAATTCGTCCCATTCGTTCAGGACCGCTTCTACGTCCGCAGCGGTGACACAGGGCGTGGCAGGCGGACATACTTCCCCGCGTTGCAGTTTCAATCCGGATTTTTTGAGACGGGCCGAAACGACACGGCTGGCCTCCTTTAACGCCGGGTCCGTTTTCATCGCCTTCACGGAAGCCGCATGCGCTTCTTCCCACACCGGCGCCGTCGCTTTGGCGCGGGCTTTGGCTTTTTTGGCGGCGCCGTGCATGAGGCCCAAGCGAACGCGGTGGATGCCGGCCGCTTCCACGGACACCTTGGCACATGCCTCGTCGATCAGGTCGATTGCCTTGTCCGGCAGGTGGCGGCTTTTGAGTTTTTTGGAGAGGTTCACGGCCGCTTCCAAGGCTTCTTCCGTGACGGAAACGCCGTGGTGCTGTTCATACAGCGGACGCACGCCGCGCAGCACGAGAAGCGCTGCTTCAGGCGTCGGCTCCGCGACGTACACCGGCTGGAAGCGACGATCGAGCGCCGGCTCCGCGCGGATGTATTTTTCATACTCCGCGAACGTGGTGGCACCGATAACCGGTAAATCCCCACGCGCAAGCGCCGGCTTCAGAATGTCGGCCGCGGACAAGGCGCCTTCCACACCTTTCGTCTGCTCCACGATATGGATTTCGTCGATGAACAGGATCGTGGAGCGCGGGGCGCCTTCCAATTCCTTAGTGACCGCGCGCAGACGGCCTTCAAATTCCCCGCGATACTTGGTCCCGGAGATGAGTTCGCTTAAGTTCAATTCCAACAAACGCTTGTCCTTCAACACGTCCGGCACGTCGCCGGACGCGATGCGGTGGGCCAAGCCCTCCACGATGGCGGTCTTCCCTACCCCCGGCGCGCCGATGAGGAGCGGGTTGTTTTTGGTCCGGCGCGCGATGACGTGGATGATGCGGTCGATTTCCTCCTCACGGCCGACCACGGGGTCTATTTTTTTCTCCCGGGCCAGTTCCGTCAGGTCGCGGAAGAATTCCTGGGCCGTGGACGACTGCTTTTTATGCCGGCGGAGCAACCAAAGCACCCCCAGTCCCCCGAAGAGGACGAAGTAGACGGCAAAGGTGCTCCAGAACTCTTCCGGCATAGGAAAACTATCGGTTAGTAGACGACGGTGCCGCCCATGACGGGCAGATTGCGGACGACGTCGGACACGGCTGCCGTCGGGGGGAATGTGGGAGACCAGCGGACCGAGCGGAGTACGGAACTGAGCGACTGGAACGTGGAAACAGCGGGCATGTCGACACGCACAATATCGTCGTTGGCCGCAGAAGCACCGGATGTGTCCACGCGCAAGAGGTAGGTATTGGTATTCCCCGCACCCACAAACTTCGGGTCGCGGTCGCCGGCAGCGGTAAAGTCCACGGATGCGTAGGCGAGTTCCTTCCCCGCAGCGCACGGCGTGCCGTCCGCCTGGTAGAAAGACCAGTCGGCGGCATCTTCGACGCGCGTGCCCATGTCAGACGAGGCGCGCAGGCCCCACTTGGACGTGGAACCGAGTTGGTCGCAGGAATTCCATCCGCTTCCGGCGGTATCCGTGGAGAGGAGGCGGAAAGTGAATCCATGAAGATTCACGTCAGCCGCCTGGTCCACCGTTACGTTGAAGCGGACGAGTTCGGCCAATCCAGGAACACCCGCACCGGAGGGCGAACCGGAGGCGAGCGAGGCGGTGACAATTGGCGTGGCGGCGACCCGAGCTTGGTCCGACGTGTTCGCATCGCAATCGTCATCCTTGCCATTGCCAACAACCTCAGTCTTGGCGGGACTCACGTCCGCGTTCGTGTCATCGCAATCCAGCTTACCGTCCGCGCGCGGCGCAATCTGACCGGCACCGGCGGAGGCCGCCTGTACGCAGCCGGAGCCGCCGAGCGGGTAGCCATCCGCGTCTGCGTCAGGACAATAGGTGGCCAACGCAGTCGGAGGGGGTGTCACAACAGAACCGGGGACGGCTTTCACCAAGACCGACGCAGTCGATCCCTTCGTGTTCAGCCCACCCAAGGTGCTGCCGAAGGAGATATTGCCGGGAGGAACTGCAGCACCGCCCTTCACGTTCACCCCCGCAACAATGTCTGCCGGCTTGGCCAATTTAAACGCGAAGCGGTCCGGCGTATTTCCCGCAACCTGCTGTTTCGCCAAATCGCAGACAACCTTAAGTGTGCCGCTTTGGCGCGCAGCGACGGAGAAACCATTGATGAGGGTGAATCCCATGGACGGCGCGCCCGCCACAACGTCCGACGCGACGCGAGTCCCTTCTTGCAGCCAGCAGCCGGCAAACAATTTGGCGGGATCAAGGTCGTTTGAGATTTTCTTCACGAAATCAGCATCGTCGTCCGCAATGACGCCAAGGGTCACCTTACTAACGTACAGATCTTCTTTGACCGCCTGGAACCTCAACCCAAAAGCCTGCACATCCTTGTCTCCCGCCATTGCGACAATCGGATTTGTCGTGGGAGCCACGAGCGCCACCGACAACTGCGTGCGGGACAACTGGATGCTAAGCCCGGCGGCCGCGGCTGCAGTGATCGCCGCCCCGCCCGCGACCAAAGCCACCTGCACGGCCACCGAAGACAAGACGGACGTTTTTGCTTTCACGGACGTACGGGCGGACTTTTTGGCGGGCATAGTGTGGTCAGAAATTAATGGTAGTGCCGAACACGGGGAATCCGATGCCTGGGTCGCGGTCCGAGAACGGGAGCACGCCGTCCGACCAAATGAACCCGGGGAGCGCGCGTACGTCAGGCCGGCGCGTCAGGTCAATGCGCATCGTGTCATGAAGCGCGCCGGAGGCGAGGGTCGTGTCCACGCGCAGGATAAACGTCCGTTTCGCTCCTGCGGCAACCGACAACGGATTCAAGTCTCCCGACTGGGCGAAATCCACGACGGCGAAGGCGAGATTCTTCCCTTCCGCGCACGGCGTGCCGTCCGCCTGGTAGAAGGACCAGTCCTGCGCATTTTCCAACCGGCGTTCTGGGTCCGCCGCGTCGCGCAGGCCCCATTTGGACGTGGAGCCGAGCTTGTCGCACAAATTCCATCCGCTGTTGCCTTTGTCCGTAGCACCGAGGCGGAACGTCATGGTCCGGACCGAAACCGGACTGGCCCCGACGGACGCCAACGTGTACCGAAGGACTTCCGTCATGGACGGCGTGACGGTGGACTGCGACGGCGTCACCTGTGCGGCGGACGGCACGGCGCGGGCCAGGGCAAAACTGGTACCGGAACTAGCCCCGCGAATGCCGTCTCCGGCAAACCCCGTGAAATACGAACCCGTCCGGGCTCCGACCGCTTCAAACAGTCCGTCCGCACTAGAGAGGACGAACTGCGCCTCCGCACCCGCGAGATCCGCAAAATACGGACCGACGTCCCCAACGAGCGTCACGACCGTATTGGGATTTACGAACACGTCCAAGCCCGAAAACACGGCGCGGCCTTGGGCGTCCGCTTTTACGGATGCGGTTTTTTCTTTTCCGTCAGACCCGACGTACGAAAGCGTGTACGCGGTAAATAACGTAGCTTTTCCCGGCTTTGCGCAAGGACCCGTCGCGCCGTATCCGGAGCAGTTGATAAATCCGAGTTTGCGAATTTTCAGCGGTTCAGCGCCGTTGGCAGCCAGATCAGCTGCCAAGCGCCAGCGGCCCAATTCCACACCTTTTTGTTCTGAACGAAGGGCGGCAAGCAAGCCCGAAGCCGTGTCGTTTCCTGCCTGCAGGAAACCGGCAATAAGCCCCGCGTTTGTAGGAGTAGGCGTCGGTGTACCCGTCGTAGAACCAACGGAAGCGGCCGCAACTTTTTCTCCGGTGACTTTCAGCGCATACGAATTACCACGGTCATTCAATACGCGCGGCACCAAGCCGAAGGAAATCGCGTCAGTCGCAAGGTCTTTTCCACCCAAAGACGCCCGGACGGACGCGGGAGAAGACAAAACAAACGCAACGCCAGCCAACGGAGCGTTGGGACGGACGTCGCACAGGACACGGGCGGTAACCCACGCATTGCCGGGCACGGACAGGTCCATGGCGAACTTCAATTCGGACGTGCCCGCAGGAACATCCAATGGTCCGGAGATTTTTTGATCAGGCGCCGCGTACACGCTGCAAGCGCGGAACACCTTGGAAGCGTCCAACGGCTGGGCCGTGGATTTCCCGCGCACGTCCCCGTCCCCGTCCAACTGGAGCGAGACGTTTAATTCACGCACGTTCACGGCACTTCCCCACCCGCGCAGGCGCACGCCGAGCACGTTCACCCCCTGCGCGTCTGGCGCCGCGACAACCGGGTTGCGCGCGGCTGGCTGGACAGCAACCGTCAGTTTCTTGGCGGACTGGGACACGGTCGCCACCGCGGCGGCGGCAGAAATACCGAGCGCGGCGACGACTAAAAATGTCGCACGCACGGCCGTCTGGAGGCGCGTCTGGTTGGCAACCACGTGGTGGGCGGCCAACTGGAGCTTCTGGGGCTTGCTCAAACGCTTCTTTGCGGGCATAAGCCGTGGATAATTTGCGGGCATTATACCACACCGGCCGTTTCTGTTGCCGAACTATTCCGCCAGCGCAGTCTGCACCGCCGCGCGGTGCGCAACAAAATCCCGATACAACGCCAATTGCCCGCGGACACGCGCCAAATTATGCGCGCGACGCGACGAATACCGCGTCTTATCCCAGCCGAAATACGAATCCGTGAAATAATCCATCAAGAACCGGGACGCGAGTTCCAATGTGATGAGTCCGATCCCCTGCCCGACCGTGGCGATTTCTTCCGGCGTCAAAAACGGCGCGGCCGCGCGGTACGCCTTCCATCCCGCTTCAAAAATATCAAAACGGAACCGATTATCCGCACGATCTTCCTCCAATCCGCACCAGGAACGAAACGCGTCGCCCAATTCCACAGCCAATGGCCGGCGGTTGCAGGTATCCAAATCAACCAGGGCGACCGTCTTCCCCGCGTGGTCGAATAGGATATTGGAAACCTTCGGATCCCCGTGGATCACCCGGAGCGGCAGGGTTTCGGCCAAAAACAGGTTGGGGAGTTCTTCCTGGATCAACGCGACGTCGTCTAGCACTTCTTCCATCAACGGATCGTTTTCAAATTTCGCCACGGTCTCCTCAAACGCGGCAAAGATCGCGGGCGTGTCATGGCCGACACGCGCCGTCTTAAACGCCTGCGGAAATTCTGACATCACCGCGTGGAACCGTGCGTACAACGTGCCGGCTTCCGTGGCCATTTCAGGCGTTTCTACTTTATGGAACGTCTTGCCGCCGGGAATAAATGTCTGCAGACGCCACGGCGTACCCGTTTCATCACGAAGCAACACGGGGCCCGCCTTGGTTGAAACGCAGCGAGGCGCCGGGAATCCTTTTTCTGCCAAGAACGCGGTGACAGCCAAGAAATCGTCCGCGATAGCATCGGACGCCAAGGCTGGATGCAATTTCTGCAACACGAAGCTTCCCTGCTCCGCTTCTACCTTGTACGTGGCGTGGATGAGGCCGGCCGTAAGCGGTTCAACAGAAGAAACCGTCCCAATCGGAAACGCGGCCAGTACGGCGGGAGAAACGGGGAAATCCATACGGCTCGCAGGATACCGCGGGCAGGCAGAAAAGAAAAACCGGCCTTAAAAGGCTCGGTAAGATCGCGCTCAATATCGCCCAATGAAACGGGCGTGGCCAATCCAGGAGAGAAGGCGCTCTCGAATGGGACGCTTCGGGTGGGTCGCCCCCTTAAACTGGTTGGCGTGGTTCTCCAGCTCGTCGAGAAAGCGAACCCGCTGCTCATGGCCGGGACACGTTTCCAAAAACCGGAAGACGTGTGCGCGAACAAGCTGGCTTCCTACGTAAGACGGGATCTTAACCGCCAACACATCCCAATCCGCCGGATCCTTGGCCAAGGATAGGAGGCGGGCAAAGAGCCTCGTTGCCTCATCCGGCGAACGCGCGGCCATCATGGGCCCCAGGTTGCCGTAATTGAAACCGGCGACAGTCTCCTTGGGTCGCGCAAAGCCCTCCCGTTGGGGTATGACATCGTTAATCGTAGCCCCGGCCACTCCGCACTGACGCAGGATCTTCACAACAAACCCACGAATCGGCCCATCCATCGGCTCCGGACCGGACACGATCCGGCGCGCCCATGCGACGGCGTACTCACGTTCCTCTTCCGTCAGGTCTCGCATGACGACAGGAATCTGCGCAATCATTTCCCTCCGATCCTTCTCAAAAACCTTCCTGATCCCATTCGAGCGGGACCGCGTATTCCTGGAAAGGACAGCTATGCTTCTGACATGGATGAGCGCTTCCTTGTCTGGATTGGGCCCAGTATAGTTCCGCGATTTCGACACGGTCCCGTCCTCCTCTCCCCATCTTCGGGAAGCGCCGAACCTACCAGAAGACCGAGAAGATGTCAACACTGTGAGGACGCAAATCAAAAACTCCCCCTTCCGGGGAGTTTTTGATTTGCTTACGCGCGGCGGGAAACGCCGGCGCGGGATTCGATAATCTCCTTGGAGACGTTGGACGGCACTTCCTCGTAATGGTCGAATTCCATCGTGGAGGAGGCGCGACCCTGCGACATGGAACGGAGCTGCGTGACGTAGCCGAACATTTCGGCGAGCGGCACGAAGGCGGAGACGACGCGGACGCCGGAGCGTTCGCCCATTTCCTGGATCTGGCCGCGCTTGGAGTTCAAGTCGCCGACGACGGCGCCCATGAATTCTTCCGGCGTAACCACTTCCACTTTCATCATCGGTTCGAGGAGGGCAACGCCCGCCTTCTTACAGGCCTCCTGGAAGGCCATGGAACCGGCGATTTTGAAGGCCGCTTCGTTCGAGTCGACGTCGTGGTAGGAACCGTCGAACACGGTCACCTTCACGTCGAGTACCGGGTAACCGGCGAGCACGCCGCGCTGGGCGGCTTCTTCCGCGCCCTGGCCGATCGGCTTGATGAACTCGCGCGGGATGGCGCCGCCCTTGATCTCTTCGGCGAACTCGAAGCCCTTGTTGGCCTCGTTCTTTTCGACGCGGAGCACGCAGTGGCCGTACTGGCCGCGGCCGCCGGACTGCTTGATGTACTTGCCTTCCGCTTCGGCCGTGCCGCGGATCGTTTCGCGGTAGGACACCTGCGGCTTGCCGACGTTCGCTTCGACGCCGTACTCGCGCTTCATGCGGTCGACGATGATGTCCAAGTGCAGTTCGCCCATGCCGGAGATGAGGACCTGGTTCGTTTCCTCGTCCGAGCGGACGCGGAACGTCGGGTCTTCTTCGGCCAGCTTCTGGAGGGCGATACCCATCTTTTCCTGGTCGGCCTTGGTCTTCGGCTCGATGGCGATCGAGATGACCGGTTCCGGGAAGACGATGGACTCAAGGAGCACCGGGTGGTCGACGTCGCAGAGCGTGTGGCCCGTGAACGTGGACTTGAGACCCACGGCGGCGGCGATTTCACCGGCGTACACCTGGTCTACTTCTTCACGCGTGTTGGCGTGGAGGCGGACGATGCGGCCGATGCGTTCGCGTTCGCCGTTGCTCGAGTTCAGCACGTAGGAACCGGACTTGATGGTGCCGGAGTACACGCGGAAGAAGGCCAGCTTCCCAACGAACGGGTCCGCGGCGATCTTGAAGGCGAGCGCGGTAAACGGCTCGCTGTCGTCCGCGTGACGGGCGATTTCCTTGGTCGGATCCGCCGGATCATGCGCCTTGACGGCCGGGATGTCGAGCGGGGACGGGAGATAGTCCACGACGGCGTCCAAGACGAGCTGCACGCCCTTGTTCTTAAGCGCGGAGCCGCACAGGATCGGGTAGATTTCCGTCTTGAGGACGGCGCGGCGCAAGGCCGGCTTCAATTCCTCAATGGACAGTTCCTTGCCGTCCAAGTACTTGGTCATCAAGGTTTCGTCCGTTTCGGCAATGGCTTCCACCATCTTGTGACGCCATTCCTTAGCCTGGTCCAAGTATTCGGCCGGGATTTCCATTTCGTCGATCTTGTTGCCCATTTCCCCGTTGAAGGCGTACGCCTTCATTTTGAGCAGGTCGATGATGGCGTTGAAGCCGTCTTCGATGCCGATCGGGAGCTGGGTCACGACCGCCTTCTTGGACAGGCGGTTCCAAATGGAATGCACGTCCTTGATGAAGTCGGCGCCCGTGCGGTCAAGCTTGTTGACGAAGCACAAGCGGGGCACGCGGTAGTCTTCCGCGTAGCGCCAGTTGGTTTCCGACTGCGGTTCCACGCCGGCGACGCCGTCGAACACCATGACCGCGCCGTCCAGGACGCGCAACGAGCGCTTCACTTCGACCGTGAAGTCGATGTGTCCCGGGGTGTCGATCAGGTTCATCCGGTGGTCGTGCCAGAAGCACGTGGTGGCGGCAGCCGTAATGGTAATGCCGCGTTCGCGTTCCTGTTCCATCCAGTCCATCGTCGTATCGCCCTCGTGCACTTCACCGATCTTGTGCTTCTTGCCCGTGTAGTACAACACGCGTTCGGACGTGGTCGTCTTCCCGGCGTCGATGTGGGCAATGATCCCGAAGTTGCGCGTCTTCTCGAGGGAATAGTCGCGAGGCATATGGGCGGAAAGGATTAGCGGGCGAAGTGAGCGAACGCGCGGTTGGCTTCGGCCATGCGCTGGACGTCCAGCTTCTTCTTCACGGCGTCGCCTTCGCCCTTGGCGGCGGCGATGATCTCGTCCGCCAGCTTTTCGGACATCGGGCGGCCCTTTTTGGCGCGGGCGCCATCAATGATCCAGCGGTACGCCAGCATGAAGCGGCGTTCGCCGCGCACCGGCATCGGCACCTGGTAGTTGGCGCCGCCGACGCGCTTGGACTTCACTTCCAACGCCGGCATGGCGTTCTTGACCGCCTTGTCGAACGTCTCGACCGGGTCCTGCTTGGTCTTTTCTCCGATCAAATCAAATGCGCCGTAGACCACGGTTTGGGCTACAGACTTCTTGCCATCGCGCATGAGATAGTTCACCAGCTTCGTGACGTACACGTTTCCGTACTTCGGGTCCGGAAGGAGCTCCCGGCGTACTGCTTGCTTACCGCGCATAGGATAGATGAGGAGACGGGTATGCTTCCCCCTGCGTTGGGGTACTCCGTCGAAAAGTTAGAAAGGGAGAGCGAAATTACTTTTTCGCCTTCGGCTTCTTGGCGCCGTAGAGGGCGCGGCCACGGCGACGGTCGGCGGCACCCTGGGTGTCGTACACGCCGCGCACAATGTGGTAGCGCACACCCG
>CAZTTQ010000024.1:7888-11483 GCA_964616135.1 uncultured Gammaproteobacteria bacterium | reverse complement strand
CTCAGGAAACCGTGGGATGACTCGAAATAAACAGTCTCTCAAAGATGTGCGGCTCCGCCCTAGCGCTTTGGCACCGGATCTTCACCACCGGCGCTAAACGGGTTGCACCGACAGATCCGCCAAGCGGTCAGCGCCGTTCCCTTAAAAACGCCAAACTTCTTGTACGATTCCAGGCCGTACTCCGAACATGTCGGATGGAAACGGCAGTATCCGTAGGGGAAAAACCGTCGCATCGGCCCATGGTCGGGCGAAAGCGTTTTTTGGTACAGCCGAATGAACCAAATGAACAGCCATTTCATACGAGCAGGCCCGCGCGTTTCAAGGAACGGTCCAGGGCGCCGCACAATCCTTCAAACGTCGCCTTGGCGGCACCCGCCCGTACCAACAACATCACGTCGAATCCGGGCTTGATCAGGGAAAGTCGGGCGCGCAGCGCCTCGCGCAGACGACGCTTCACGCGGTTGCGCGTGACGGACTCTTTTGAAACCGTATGGCCGACCACGACGGCAAAGCGGGAGTCCGGCAAGCCATTCGCCCTGAACTTCACGCCGACGACACCGTCAAACACCCCCTTGCCTTTGGCAAAGAGCGCCTTGATGTCCGTTTCTTTGCGGAGGCGGTTGGCGGAAGACAGCATAGGGATACGACAAACCCCGCGCTCGCGAGAGGCGGGGCTTGGGTTTTACTTGAGTTTCTTGGCTTGGACGGAAACGCGCTTGCGACCCTTGTCGCGGCGGCGCTTCAGAACGGAGCGGCCGTCCTTATTGCGGGAGCGGACGCGGAAGCCGTGCACTTTGGCGCGGCGGGCTTTCTTCGGCTGGAATGTGCGTTTGGCGGCCATAGAGGAAACAGATGAAACGTCAGTGGATACACCCTATCACGGTATCCACAGTTTATCAACCCACGACACACTTATCCTGAACTTGCCCACATGTGGATATCTGTTTACACTGACCCCATCGCCTTTCGTCGGGACCCCCTATTTTTAGGTCCGCCTTCTCCGACTGTGACCCATGTCCGTGGTATGAATTCCAACGAACTCTGGCTGGCCGTCCTCGGCGAACTTGAATTGTCGCTCAGTAAAGCCAATTTCACGACGTGGTTTAAAAACACGTTCATCGCGTCCATCGCGGGTGAGGAAATTGCCATCGGCGTTCCCAACTTGTTCACCAAGGCCTGGTTGGAAAAGAAATATCACCGCGACATCCTCCAATCCCTGCAGCACCTGACCGACCAGCGCGTCCGGATCGTCTCCTATCGGGTCGAAACGCGCACCGCCGCCCCGCAAGCGCTGGCCATGGACGCAGAACCGGCCACTGCCATCCCGGAAACCCCGCCCGAACCAGTTCCAAGCTACGGCCAACCGGCCGCGGCCCCCGTTTCCTTCCCGCAAGCCGTCGCGGAACCAGCCCCGCCGACCGCCGCGGCCCCCGCCGGACGGTTGGGCGAGTTCTCTATCAACGCCAAATACACGTTTGGGAACTACATCGTTGGAAAACAGAACGAATTGGCCCATGCGGCGGCGCAAGCCGTCTCCGGACAGCCGGGCGGCGTCTACAACCCCCTCTTTATCTACGGCGGCGGCGGGTGGCGAAAAACGCACTGGGTCCAAGCGGTCGGAAATGAAAGCATCCGCCGCACGCCCGGCAGCCGCGTCCTCTATGTGACGTCGGAACGCTTCACGACGGACTACATCAACTCGGTCCGTAACGGCCAAGGCCGTGATTTCCGCAGCTATTACCGCGGCGTAGACCTGTTGTTGGTGGACGACATCCAATTCCTCACGGGAAAGGAGGGGACGCAGGAGGAATTCTTCCACACGTTCAACCAGCTCCACCAAAACAACAAGCAGATCGTCATTACGTCCGACCGTCCGCCCAAGGCCATTCCTGCCTTGGAAAGCCGTCTCGTCTCCCGCTTTGAGTGCGGCATGATGGCGGACATCGGCAGCCCGGACTTTGAAACGCGCGTGGCGATTTTGGAACAAAAGTGCCGGGAAAAGTCGTTCTCCATGGCACGGGAAATCCTGCACCACATCGCGAACGCGGTGCAGAACAACGTGCGTGAGCTGGAGGGGGCGCTGAACAAGGTCATTGCCTTCCACCACTTCAAAAACACCGTTCCTACGCTGGACTCGGTCCGTCCGATCCTTTCCAGCTTTACCACCGCTTCCGTCAAAAAGACCATCACTGCGCGTCACCTGATCCAAACCGTCGCGGAGCATTTTGACCTGCACATTGAAGACTTGCTTGGAAAAAGCAGGGAGAAGCGTTTTGCCTTCCCACGCCAGATCATCATGTATCTCATGCGCGAGGAAATGAAATCGAGTTATCCGTCCATCGGGGCGGAACTGGGCGGTCGCGACCACACCACCGCCATCCACGCCTACGACAAAATCATGAACAAGCTGACGGAAGACGACCAGCTCCAACATGACATGGAACTGATTCGCCAGCGCTTGTACACGGTTTAGCCACAGCTTTATCCACGCCCCACACACATAGGGATAACGGTGGGATAAGGTCGGTGCCAACCCGTGGATAACTACGGTGGCCGAAAAGGAGGGAGAAACTTACGCACACCGCGTCCCCATCGTCCTCCGCCGTCCGTCCACAGAGAGGATAGAGAAAACGGCTCTCAACATAGGTGAATTTCTGACTTATCCCTGTTATCCACCCCCTCACTGCTACTTCCGTTCTTCTTTATACCCTTCCTTCCAGATATGAAATTCTCGTGCACGCGTGACAATCTGTACCAAGGGCTCTCTATCGTGAGCCATGGAACGGGGAAGAACGTGAATCTCCCAATCCTTCAGAACGTTCTTATAAAAGCAGAAGGGGGGACCATCAGTCTCACTACGACCAACTTGGAAATCGCGACCCACTGCGTCGTCCGTGGAAAATTGGAGGAACCGGGCGAATGCACGGTGCCGGCCAAACTGTTCTTTGACTACGTCTCCTTGTTGCCGAACGAAAACGTGTCCATTAGCTCGGATGGAACGAATATTTCCGTCACCTGCGGGTCCAACAAGACAAAGGTGAATGGCATGGCTTCCACGGATTTCCCGCTGGTGCCGCACGTGCAGGGCTCCCAGGTCTTCCCGTTGCCCGTGGAAGGCTTCCGGCAGGCCCTTAACCGCGTCTTGTTCGCCGTTGCGACGAATGAGGCGCGTCCAGAGCTTACCGGCGTCCTGGTCGAGTTTAAACAGAAAGCCGGTGGCGCGGAGGCGGTGTTTGCGGCGACCGATTCCTACCGTCTGGCGGAAAGCGTCCTGGATTTGCCGGGACAGAACGTGGAAAGCCGCCGTCTGATCATTCCGGCAAAGACGCTGTCGGAAGTGAACCGCGTACTGTCCGTCTTTAAGGATTCCGTGGAGGCGCCTTCTACGGTCTCGATGGGCATTTCCGAAAACCAGTTGGTGTTTTCGTACGGTTCGGTGGAACTCATCTCCCGCACGATTGAAGGGAACTACCCGGATTATCAACAGATTATCCCGCAGCAGTTCCAAACCAAGGCGACGTTGGACCGCGATGATTTTACCAAGGCGGTGAAGACGGCCAGCTTGTTCTCCCGCACCGGCCTGTTTGACGTCACG
>CAZTTQ010000024.1:0-7854 GCA_964616135.1 uncultured Gammaproteobacteria bacterium | reverse complement strand
AGTGGACGGTGGGCAGAACAACGTCACGCTCAACTACCGCTACTTGCTGGATGGCCTTTCCGCGGTTGGAACGGACCAAATCCAATTCCAAATGATTGACGCGGGCAATCCGTGCGTCCTGCGCGCCCAAGATGGCGGCTCGGGCTACTTGTACATCATCATGCCGATCAAGCAGTAGACGATAGAAAACTCCGTCCCGGATGGGACGGAGTTTTTTTGTTAGCGACTGAACGGACTGAGCGGAGACGGAGCGCTGGTCGGAGACGCGAGCGTTCCACCGCGGATGGTGACGCGCGTCCCTTCTGTCTCCAGACTTTCCCCAGAGAGCGACGCGCCGCTGGCGGTCAGGAGCCATTCGCCATCTTCCGGAAGCGTCCAAACGAATTGGATGAACGGAGAGGAAATGTCCGCTCGTGAACCGACCTGCGTGCGCGTGACGCTGCCGATTTTCTGCGCGTAGAGGCTGACGGAACGGATGTTCTGCGGTTTCTCCGCCGTTACGGTAACTGTGTATGTCGGAGTGTTCCGCTCCACCGCTTGGTCTTGGCGGGGATCCGTGATGTCGAACGCGCCGCCTTGGGAATCTTCCAGGACCTGGACGTTCACTGTGGCTGTCCCCGCGTTATCCACGTCGTCGTAGGCGACGGCCTTAATCGTGTGGATGCCGCGGCCGATGGACGCGGGAAGTCGCACGGAAATCGAGTAGGGAAACGACGTGTCTGTGCCAAGCAATCGTTCGTCCGCGTAAAACTCCACGCGCGCGACACCGCGTGCGGCGCCGGCGGCAGCGGAGACGTCCACGACACGTCCGGAAATGGACGCGTCCGACGCGGGGGACTGGAGGAAGACGGTCGGCCGGTTACCCGGCGTGTGGACGTTGTCGTATTCCGTCGGCGGCTGTTGGGTGCTGACCTTGATCCCCGTCCGTTCTTCTTCCCGGCGGATCCAGTCGGCGACGCCCGCCTCCCATGCCGTGTATTGTCCGTCCTGTGCTGGGTTGGTCGGCGGAGGACCGAGTGGGTCGGCGGGATCAACGTAATGGAGCAAGGAGTGGTACTCCGCGTACAAGCGCTCCTCCCGCGTGGAGGGAGGCGTGTATTCCGTGGCGAGCAATCCGGATACGCGGTCTAACGTAACGCGCAGGCCTGGCATTTCGCCGTCAATGACGGGCTTGCCTGTGCGTGGAATTTCCGGCGCAGGGAACGGTTCCACGGGCTTGCCGTTTAAGGCGCCCTTCATGAAGGCGTTCCAAATGGGCGCGGCAACGACGGAGCCATCCGCCTTGGCGCCCATCTGGGTATTGTCGTTGTTGCCGACCCAGACGCCGGCGACCAAGGACGGGACGTAACCCATCGTCCAGGCATCGTAGTTCTTGTTGGTCGTGCCGCTTTTGGCGGCGGCAGGAATGCCGCCCAATTGCAGCGGGCTGTTCGGGCCGAACACGTAGGTGCGCGCGTTGTTATCCGACAGGATGTCCGTGATCATCTTGGACGTGTTGGATTGCATCACGCGCGTGCCGTCCGTCGGTTGCCATTCCTGGAGGACGTTTCCGTCCGCATCCGTTACTTTCAGAATAGGGTGCGCGCCTTGCCAGACGCCGTCATTGTCGAGCGCTGCGTAGGCAAGCGTGTGTTCCAGCAGCTTCACCTCGCCGCTGCCAAGGACGACGGAAAGGCCGAAGCGGGAGCGGTCGTTGAGCGTCGTATACCCGAGCGTTTGGGCGAAATCCAGCGCGCGTTCAATACCGACCATGTAGAGCACTTGGACCGCTGGCAGGTTGAGGGATCCTTGGAGCGCGTCGCGCATGCGCAGCGGCCCGCGTTCCTTCAGGTCGTAGTCTTTTGGCGTGTAGGGGCCCGTGACGCTGGGGAAGGCGATATTCACGTCCCAGAGGATGGTGTTCGGCGTATAGCCAAGGTCAAGCGCCTTGGAATAGACGATCGGCTTGAAACTGGATCCCGGCTGGCGCGCGCGCAAGGCGACGTTCGCATTCGGTTCGAACGTGCAGTTCTTGCCGGGGACGCAGCCTTCCGGTTCCGGCTTGCCGAAGTAGTCCTTACTGCCGACCATGGCCAGGATCTGCCCCGTCTTTGGGTCTGCGGCAACCAGCGCCGCGTTGTTGAACTTGTGGAGTTTTCCGCGGTCTTCCACGCCTTTTGCGACGGATTCCTCCGCCAGCTTTTGCAGGTCGTAGTCCAGGGAGGTGATGACCTTGAGCCCGCCTTCTTCCACGACGCGCGCGCCGTACGTTTCTTCCAAGAGGGACTTGATGTAGAAGACGAAGTGCGGCGCCTGAATGAGGCCTTTGCGCTCACTGGCGTTTTTCAGCGGCGTATCTTCCGCCTTTGCTTTGGCCGCCTCATCCGCGCTGATGAAACCCATTTCCACCATGCCGTCCAGAATCCAGTCGCGGCGGACCTTCAATCGGTCCGGATTATTGATGTAGAACGTGGGCAGCTGTGGAATGGCGGCAATGGTGGCTGTCTCCGCCAGGGTGAGATCGTTGACCGGTTTCCCGTAGAAGTTGGTGGCTGCGGCCTGGATGCCGTAGTACGTGGACCCGTACGGGATTTCGTTGAAGTAAATCTGGAGGATTTCATCCTTGCTGTAGCGGCGCTCCAATTCCACCGACAAAATCAACTCCTTTAGCTTGCGGGTGATCGTCTGCTCGTTGGAAAGAATGGCGTTTTTCACCAACTGCTGGGTAAGGGTGGAACCACCCCCGCGGCTGCCGCCGTACACGACGGCGCGCAGCAGGCCCTTGATGCTGAATCCGAAGTGGTTGCAGAAGTTGCGGTCTTCCGCGGTGATCGTCGCCTGCAGTGCCTTGAGCGGAATGCCGTTTGGGTCCACGGCGATGGAGGGGTCGTCTTTGCAGAAGCCCTCTTGGATTTTCACCAAGGTACGGGTCTCGTCGCCGGAAATTTCACGCAGCAAGTGTTCGCCGGTGCGGTCGTAAATCTTGGTGCTCTGCTTAATGACGCGTTTGGTGAGTGCGTTTGGGTCCGGCAAGTCATGGCTGACGTACGCAAAGACGGCGAACAAGACGAGCGTGCCGGCCGCCGCCAGGACCAAACCGAGTAAGAACAGGTTTTTCCAAAAATGCTTGGGCAGGGAAAACCCGTGCTTATGGCGCTTCCACGGCTGGGAGGATTGATGGGCGTTCGCCGACATAAAGAAATGCAAGGAATCGTGAAAGCACTGTAACAGAATACCGCTAAACATTGAAGATTTTGACGGGGAAGTCCGTTGACCCGGCTCGGGCGCCCATGATACTATTCCGACCTCGCTTTATGTCGTCGATGGGACAAAAACTGGCGCGTATTTTAGGTTCGTACGGCCCCGGCATCGTCGCGGGATTTACGGCCGCATCTTTCGCGTTTATGGCATTCGGTCCCGCCGTTGCCCGCGCGGACGACCAGCCGCCGTTTGGCGTCCTGCCCGCGTCTGCGGATGCCGCGCCGCGCAACGTCTTGCGCATGGAGGTGTCGGCGTACACGTCCCGCCCGCAAGAGACGGATGCCACCCCGTTCGTTACTGCGTCCGGCACCCGCGTCCGCGACGGGATCGTTGCGACCAATAGGTTCCCGATCGGCACGCGCCTGCGCATTCCTTCCATCTACGGAGACAAGGTATTCGTCGTAGAAGACCGCATGAACGCGCGGTACGGCAATCACGTGGATGTCTGGATGGACAGCGTGACGGAAGCCAAGGCCTTGGGCCGCCGCTTCCTGGAAGTGCAGGTGTTTTAGCGCCCGGTTTGCGTTTGAGGGTTGGTTTTGCTACATTTCACCCGCCTTAGGGCCACGTGGCGAAGCTGGTTAACGCGGCGGTCTGCAAAACCGCTATGCGCCGGTTCAATCCCGGCCGTGGCCTCCACGGAAATGCCTTTCACCTGCGCGTGGAAGGTGTTTTCGTATGAAGCGCCCCGTCAGTAGTTACCATCCATTCCTTTACGCCGCGGTTGTCTGCGTCCGGCGCCTGGTTCGTCGTGTCCGCTGGCTGGCGGGCGGGCCGTGGGCAAAACGACGGAGCGGGGAATACCCGTACCGTCTCATTCGCCACCAGTCCGTACTGCTTCGGACGTTGGGCGACGCGGACATGCGTTTGCAACGGAACAAGGTGACGAACTTGCGTTTGGCGGCCAAGGCTCTAGACGGGTTGGTGGTCCGCCCCGGCGAGACGTTTTCGTTCTGGCGGGCCGTGGGGAATCCCTCCGCCGCGCGCGGATATATTCCCGGCATGCTCATTTCAAACGGGCGCGTGCGGGAAGGCGTGGGTGGCGGGCTCTGCCAGATGGCAAACTTGTTGTACTGGATGGTGCTCCATACGCCCCTGACCGTCACGGAACGCCACCGCCACAGCCTGGACTTATTTCCGGACTCCGGCCGCGTCCTGCCGTTTGGGTCCGGCGCGACGTTGTTTTATAACTACATGGACCTCGCATGGAAGAATGAAACGCCTTATTCGTATCGGCTCCATGTTTGGGTGACGGATACGCAGTTGGTCGGGGAACTTTCTTCGGACTTGCTCCCGCCGGAAACCTTCCACGTGGAGGAGCGCGACCACGCGTTCACTCGGGCGGAGGACGGATCCGCGTGGCGCCACAACCGGCTGTTTCAGATCCGCGTGGACCGCACGACGGGAAACCGCGTAGACGAACGGCTCATCGCGGCAAACGACTGCCGCGTCGTCTACGACGTCGACCCATCGGTCTTTACGCAAGAAAAACACGCCCCATGACGGGGCGCGTTTTTTACATCTCTTCCTGCACGTGCGTGACGAGGTCAACCAACTCTTCTTTCATGAGGTTCTTTGGGACGAACGCAATGGCGCGCTTCAGTAAGTCGATGTGGAGCGTCTCCTTTAATTCGCCGATGACATCGTGGGGTGCCGTGAAGGCGAGGTCTTCGAACTCGCCGTCCTGCAGGCGCCGCATGAGTTGGGTGTTCAGTTCTTCATACAGGCGTTCGCGCGACCAGTCCAGGCGGTCGTCTTCCGGTTCCGCACTGCCGGCGTCTCCGGAGCCGCGGCCAACCGCACTGCGTTCGCCGGGCAGTTCGTCCGCCTTGGCGGACAGATGGGCGACCTTGTTCACTTCTTCTCCGTCGGCAAGGTAAATGGTCGCGTGGACGTTGTCCGTGGCGACGATGAGGGTCGGCTTGGCGAACGGGCGAAGAGAATCGGGAATGCGCATAAGGGATAGTTCGCGAGCGAGTATAGCATGCGTCTGCTATACTTATTCCATATGAAGCGTCCAGGGTTCCGGGAGGAAATCGCCGGCTTCATGCGCGAAATCGTGTTTGGATTGGAGGATAGCCTGGTTTCCACTCTGGGGGCCGTGGTTGGCATTGCTGCCGGGGCGCCGAGTCGGAACATCGTCATCTTGTCCGGCTTGGTGCTGGTTGTCGTAGAGGCGATCTCCATGGCCGCCGGCAGCTACCTTTCCTCCAAGTCGGCGGACGAGGCTGAGCGCGAATTTGCCAGGGAAGGAAAGAAAAAAGACGCGCCGATGGAGCACCATCCGATTCGCGGGGCGTTCGTCATGGGGGCGTTTTACGTACTCGGTGGCTGCGTTCCGCTGACGCCATTTTTACTGCTGCCGCTGGCGCAAGCATCCATCGTCGCCGTCGTGGTCACGGCCTGCACGTTGTTCCTTGTCGGCATGTTCGCCGCGTGGATTTCCCGCCGGTCCCTGGTACGTGGGGGAATGGAGATGCTGGTCGTATCCTTGTCCGCCGCCGGCGCCGGGTATGCCATAGGTTCCTTTGTCAGCCAGTATTTCCACATCAGCGTATGAGCATCCACTTGGAACAGACCGCCGGAGAAAACGCGCTCGCTTGCGTGGTATGTGGCTTGCCGGTGCCGGACGTGCGGGCAGCCTTTACGGAGGAATACCACGGCCAATTGCTGGCCTTTGATCGGCAGGAATGCCTCAAGGACTTCTTGGAAGATCCGGAACGTTACGTCCCCAGCCAGCCGCCCAAGTAACGGCCGCCCGAACGGGCGGCTTTTCCATTGACGGACGGCCATTTTCTTGCTAGCGTTCGCCTACATTATGGCCTTCCGCGAAGTCTACCTGGACCATGCCGCCGCCGCCCCGCTTGATCCGCGGGTGTTTGCGGCCATGCGGCCGTTTTTGGAAGAGACGCACGGCAACCCGTCCAGCTTCCACACGGTGGGGAAGCGCGCCAAGGACGCGGTGGACGCCGCCCGCGTTTCGATCGCCAAGATCCTCGGCGCCCGTCCCGACGAAGTGCTGTTTACGGCCGGCGGCACGGAAGCGGACAACCTCGCCGTCTTGGGCTACGCCCGCGCCAACGCGGAGCACGGCAAACACATCGTTACGACCGCGGTGGAACACCAGGCAATTTTGGAATCCGCCAACCATTTGGAAAAGAAAGAAGGCTTCGAAGTGACGTACCTCGCGCCCGACGCGTTCGGCCGTGTCACGGCGGAACAGGTTGTCGCGGCGTTGCGCCCCGACACGATTTTGGTTTCGGTCATGTACGCGAACAACGAGATCGGGACCGTCGAACCGGTCGCGGAGATCGGCAACGCCATTTGGAAATGGCGCGCGGAGCACAAGCGTCCGCACCTTGTCTTCCACACGGACGCCTGCCAGGCGGCCGGCGCGTTGGAACTGGACGTGAACAAGCTGCACGTCGACCTGATGACGGTGAATGGCAGCAAGATCTACGGCCCCAAGGGCGTCGGCGCGCTGTACGTCCGCCGCGGGTTGAAGCTGCGCCCAATCGTGTTCGGTGGCGCGCAGGAACGCGGCATCCGCCCGGGCACGGAAAACGTCGCCGGCATCGTCGGTTTGGCCAAGGCGTTGGAACTGGCCCAGGCG
Source organism: uncultured Gammaproteobacteria bacterium (assembly GCA_964616135.1). GTDB lineage: Bacteria > Patescibacteriota > Patescibacteriia > UBA9934 > GWF2-40-263 > JAJYIV01. The sequence continues at coordinate 1,001 of CAZTTQ010000024.1, read as the reverse complement.
GAACGGGAAACCGAAAATGCCCGCCTCGTCTCACTGCGCGACGCGTTGATCGCGGGCATCCAGACCCGCGTGCCCAAGGTGCGCCTGAACGGCCACGCGAAGGAACGGTTGCCGAACAACGTGAATATGTCATTCATGGATGTGGAAGGGGAAGCCCTGCTGTTGTACTTGGACGCCGCCGGGGTATACGCTTCCACCGGTTCCGCCTGCACGTCCGCGTCGCTTGATCCGTCCCACGTGATCTTGGCGCTCGGCATGCCCTATGAAGTCGCCCACGGCTCCCTGCGTTTCAGCTTGGGCCGCGCGACCACCATGGACGACGTGAACTACGTCCTGGACGTCCTCCCGCCGTTGGTGGAAAAGCTCCGGTCCATTTCGCCCGTGAACGTGGACGCGAAGTACTTCGCCTAATATGTCCCACGTCCAACCTTCCAATCCCGGCACGCAAGGCGACGTCACTACCAAGGACGGCGGCCAGTCTTGGTTTTACACGGACATCGTGAAGGACCACTTCTTCAACCCCAAGAACTTTTTGAAGGGCGAAGAAGACGTCTCCCGCTTCAACGCCGTCGGCAAAGTCGGCTCGCCGGCGTGCGGGGACGAGTTGCGGGTATGGATGAAGGTCGATCCCGCCACGGAACGCATCGCGGAATTTCGCTGGAAGACGTTTGGCTGCGGTTCCGCCATCGCCTCCACCTCTATGGCGTCCGTCATGGTCACGGAAAACGGCGGCCTCACATTGGACGAAGCGCGCAAACTGAAACCGCAGGACATTATGGAACGTCTGGGCGGCTTGCCACAGCGCAAATTCCACTGCTCGGTCCTGTGTGATAAAGCGCTTCGCGACGCGATCAACGATTATTTCCGCCGTAGCAACCAATTCGACCGCATTGTCGCCGAAGCCTCGCGTTTGGTGGACCCCGTCGCCAAGGTGACGGACAAGGACATTGAAGAAGCGGTGCTGGAAGGCGCGCACACCATTGAGCCGGTGCAGCAGAAGA
>CAZTTQ010000023.1:0-12565 GCA_964616135.1 uncultured Gammaproteobacteria bacterium | reverse complement strand
CCCGCGACATGGTCACCCGCTACGGCATGGGTGCCGACCTATCGCCCCGCGCGTTCGGTGAGACGGAAGAAATGGTCTTCCTCGGCCGCGACTTGCACGAACAGCGCAACTACTCGGAAAAGACCGCGGAACGCATCGACGCGGAAATTGACCGCTTGGTCCATGGCGCCGTGGAAACGGCGCGTGGTATAATCCGCGCAGAAAAGCCAAAAATGGACCAGATCGTTTCCACACTGTTGGAAAAAGAAACGATTGAGAAGGAAGTATTTGAGACCCTCCTGGGTCCCAAGGTCCGCAAAATCTAACGAGGCTTCGTACGGAGGATATGAAGCGAACGACCCAACCCGGTTTTCACCGACACGTCTTTTCGGAGGCGTGGCGAATCGTCTGGCAGCGACCTCATTTGTGGTTGCTCGCCGTCTTTGCTGGCGCCACAATGTCCGGCGCCGTCGTGGAACCCGTCCTTGGGTCGTTTTTGCGCGTCAACCAATTGGCCGAGCTCTTCGACGGTACGCACGTCCTGTCTCTGTCGGCGTGGGTGGAACGCATGGGTCCGCTGATCCAATCATTCTGCCGCGTGGACCAAACGCAACTCCAACTCTGGATGTTCGCCGTTACTCTCCTGACAATCATCGGTGTCACGTTCACCGTCTGGACCCAGACCGGCCTCATTGCCGGCTTAGTATCCAAAGAAAGCTCAACGCTGTCTGAGGCATTGCACCGCGGTGCGGAACACATTTGGACGCTATTCATAGCCAACGCCGCCGCTCGCGCCGTACAAGCCATCCTCAGCATCGCCATTGGTCTTCCCGTCGTCTTGTACCTAGTCCGTCCAGGCATTTGGGAGACATTCGCCGCCTCCCTCGCCGTAGTTCTTGGTCTTGGGCTCTCCAGTTTCGCGTGGATGGTCGCCCTCATGTCCTCTATCCGCGCCGTCCAAAAGGAAGAACCGGCCCACACCGCGCTTGCCTGGGCCTTCCGCCTCGGAAAAGAACAGCCGCTGCTTCTCTTGGAAACCGGCCTGCTCTTGGGCGGTGCGTCCCTCCTTGCCTTGGCAGCCTTCGTCATCGCAGCCGTGCTCGCCTCCCTCTAGCGCGGCATCCTCTGGGTCGCTCTCGGTTCCGGGACGTGGCTCCCGGGCGCGGCGTTCGTTGGCGCCCTGGGAACCGTCGGGTTCTCCCTACTGTTTCTTGGTGGCTGGGGGATGCTCACCACCTTCCGTTATGCCATCTGGGTCCGCGTCTACGACCGATTAAGCAACCATCTGGTTCGCCGGGCCACGATCGCCAAAACCCACCGCTTGTTCCACCCCAAGCATATCCGCTAAGAGCCAGGTTGTTCCTGGCTCTTTCGTTTCTGCTATACTGAGGCCATTCAACTGTGCGATATGGTGAACGGCACCGGCAGCATCGAGGACCTGATGAAAAAGACTCCCCCTGCCCCGGCAGCCGGAGGCGCATCGGCTCCTACCAAACCAAAAAAGACCGCTGCCGCTCCCACGGTCGCGGAAAAGTTTGATGAAAAGATGAAAGAAGTCCGCCTGAAAGAGCTGGAGGTGGACGCCCAGCGCCAAGCCGCCTCCCTCGGCGTGGAGTACATCGACTTAAAAGGCTTCCCCATCAGCCCGGAAGCCTTAACCCAGGTCCCAGAGGACCGCGCCCGTGCCCTCAAGGCCGTCTGTTTCCTGTTCACGGGCACCGATATCCGCCTCGCCGCGGTGGATCCAGCCTCCGCGGAAGTAAAGGAGCTGCTCTACCAACTCCAAGAACGCAATAAAGCCGCCGGCGGCGTCTATAAGATCTCAGAGGAAAGTCTGGCCACCGGCCTGCGCATGTATGAGGCGCTCCCCAAGGTCCGCACCATCGTCAAAGGCGTTCGGGTGACTGATGAAGAACTGGGGAAATTCCAATCCCAGCTCAAAACCTACGCGGACATCCAGCTGGTCATCGGCAACGCTTCGGTCACCGACATCATGACGGTCATCATGGCCGCGTCGCTGCAGTTCAGCACCTCCGACGTCCACATTGAGGCGGAGGAGAAACAAGTCGCCTTCCGGTTCCGCATCGACGGCATCCTGCAGGAAGTGGCCAGTGTTCCCCACGACATGTGGAAACGCATCATTGGCCGCATCAAACTCATCAGCGGACTCAAAATCAACGTCACGGAACGCCCGCAAGACGGCCGGTTTACCATCTTCCTGAAAACGGGGGATACGGACGTCCGCGTATCCACCATCCCGACCAATTGGGGCGAATCCGTCGTGATGCGTATTTTGAAACCGTCGGCCATCAACGTGGACTTTGCCAAGCTCGGCTTCCGTCCGCTCTCTGGTGCCAAGTTGGAAAAGGAAATCGCCAAGCCGCACGGCATGATCATTACCACCGGTCCGACCGGTTCCGGTAAGACCACCACGCTGTACGCCATCCTGCGCAAGCTAAACACGGCGGACGTGAAAATTCTGACCCTGGAAGATCCGATCGAGTACCAGCTGGAAGGCATCAACCAGTCCCAAATCGACCATACCAAGCAGTACACCTTCGCCAACGGCCTGCGTTCCATTCTCCGCCAAGACCCGGACATCGTCATGGTCGGTGAAATCCGTGACCTGGAAACGGCCGAGACCGCCATCAACGCCGCGCTCACGGGCCACCTCATGTTGTCCACGCTCCACACAAACGACGCGGCCGGGGCGCTTCCCCGCTTCATTTCCATGGGGGTGAAGCCGTTCCTGCTCTCCCCGGCGATGAACGCCATTATTGGCCAACGCCTGGTACGCAAAATCTGCGAACAGTGCAAGGAACCGTTTGCCTTGCCGCCAGAGATGGATGCCACCGCGCGTAAAATCCTAGGTGACATCCCGGACACCTCGGGAGAACAGATCGCGGACATGTCCGCCGTGAAGTTCTTCCATGGCAAAGGCTGCGAAGCCTGCAATAACAGCGGATATAAGGGCCGCCTGGGCATCTATGAAATCCTGGTCATGGACGACACCGTCCGCGCGGCCATGTCGGAGCAGATCAACGAATACCAGGTCCGCGAGATCGCCAAGAAACAAGGCATGACGACCATGACGCAAGACGGGTTGTTGAAGGCCTTGGATGGCCTGACCACGGTAGAAGAAGTGCTGCGCGTCGCAGGCGAAGGCGTATAAACAGAAACCAGCCCATTCCTGTCATCTCGAGCGTCGTCGAGAGATCTCTAGGGGGCTGGTTTTGCATTTGGACAAAAAGAAACACCCCCGTTCGCCAAGCGTCTGGCTACTAGGGGGTGTCGTATGTGGAACGTCGCGTGGGCCTCGCCGAGAAAGACTCTCGACTATCGGCCCGCAGAGACGCGACGGAAGGCGGTTAGAGGTCGCGGTAGCGGAGGACGATCTCGCACCCACCGAGCCCGTTCGGAACCGTGCCGACGGGCGTCACGAGCGTGGCGCCGGCGGAACCCGTCCCTTCGAACGTGCCGAAGGTCTGGTTGGAGCCGTTGCAGCTCCACCGGTTCCCATTGAGCGTGACGCTCAACTTGTAATACCGGTCGCCGCTGCCCTTGTTCTGGGTGCGCGCGAAGGTGAACGTGCTGCCGCTCACCGTGCCGGTGGCGAGGCCTCCCGCGAACGAACTGCAGGAGCTGTCGACGCACGGCGTGTAGATGCCGTCGACGACGGCGTACCCGCTGGGCGCCGTATAGCGGAACCCGTCGGTGACGGTCGTCGACGACGATCCCGTCGTCAGGTCGCTGCCGGAGCAGTCCTGATCGATCCCATCGTTGGCGATCTCGGTGACCGCCCGGGACTGGCTACCGCCCGGGTTGACCGAGCAACGGACCGTGGTGGTGGTATTGCACTCCACCTTGCCGGTCACGGCGCAGAGGCCGTAGTTGCCCGAGCAGTTGGTGCCGATACCGTACGGCTCGTCCGCGGCGCCGGAGCAGTCGTTGTCGATGCCGTCGCACTGCTCCGTGGCGTTGGGCTTGATGGCCCCGTCGCCGTCGTTGCAGTCGAACCGGCCGTCGCTCCGGGCCTTGATGTACCCGCTCTCGCAGGCAGTGCCCGTCGCGACCATCTTCGTGTCCGACGACTTCCCGAAGCCGTCGCCGTCCTGGTCACGGAAGCACGTGTCCAGGACGACCGTGGCGCCGGTATCGGACGTCGACGTGTTGCAGTCGTCGTCCTTGCCGTTGCTCGCGATCTCCGTCTTGCCGGGGTTCACCGTGTTGTCGTTATCCGCGCAGTCGGTCTTGCCGTCCGCGCGCACAGTGATGTAGCCGGGGATGTTCACCGCGGTGGGGATGCCGGAGAGGCAGTCCGCGGTGGGGTACCCGTCCGTGTCCGCGTCGACGCAGACGGTCTTCGTGCCCGCCGGCGCGGTGGTGTCGTTCGAGGAATTGCAGTCCTCGTCCACGCCGTTGTTCGGGACCTCGGTGAGGCCCGGGTTGCGGGCGGACGTCGTGTCGTCGCAGTCGACCTTGCCGTCCGCCCGCGCGGCGACGTAGCCCGCGGGCTTCTGGCAGTTCTGCTGCTTGTCGGACAGGACCGGGTAGAGGTCACCGTCCGCGTCGCGGAACCAGTCGAGCTGCTGGCACGTGGCCGTACAGTTCTCGTCCACCTGGCCGTCGCAGTCGTTATCGACCGCGTCGCCGCAGGAGTCCGTGACGTTGCCGGGGCTGCGGCCGCGGCCCGTTGCCGGGCTGTCGTCGCAGTCCCACACGTCGACGCCGTTGACCGTCACCTTGGCGATGTAGCCGGGGGGCGGGGTGTAGGCGTCGTAGAAGGAGGAGGCGATGGGGTACCCGTCGCCGTCCTGGTCGAAGTACCACCGGGTGGTACCCGACCCGGCATCCAGCGTAGTGCCCGCATCGGGGGTCGAGATGAGGACGCAGGACTCGAGGTCCCGGTCCCACACCTTCCCCGCCGAGCACACGTTGCCCGTGACGGGCGTGCCGGCATCCGCCGGGGTGCCCGCGTCGGCGTCCTTCAGGCACTCCTTCGACGCGGCGTCGAAGTGGGTGCCCGCCGCGCAGGCGTTCTCGGGCTGCTGGCCCGAGAGGTCCTCGACGCCGCAGGCGGCGAGGACGAAACAGATGCCCGTGAGGGCCGCGAGCGTGGTGGTGCGCTTCATGGTGTATCTCCTCCCCGCTGCGCGGGGCGCAGGGGGAATGTGTCGACGGGTCCATCCCGTCTTCCTTCCTCCGTTTTCAGGGTCCGTCTCCGGATCCCTTCCCAATCCCCGTTTCCAAAAAGCCCATGAAACATGGACAAATTGGCATTGCAGGCTTTTTCGGCCTGTTTTTACGGGGTTTTGGAAGGAATCCGCAGTTCTCCGGCCAAATGCCGAAGGGGGGACTATACCCCATTTTTGCCTTTTTGTCAACCGTCCTAGGACAACAAAAAACGCCCATTCTTGAAAAATAGGCGTTTTATTGGACGTTTCGGGCCCATTCTTGCAGACACGCAAGGGCCGTTTTTTGGACGAATGCCGGATAAGCCCGGGCGGATGCCGGCGGATGCGTCACGGGAACCAAGGCAATGACCGGCTGGTCTTCCAGTACCAGCTCAACCCATCCGTGGGCCCCATGGAACGCAGAAAGGGGCGAATCCGGCGCCCAGTAGCCACGCACGACAGCGTTGGAGGCCCCCGTAAGCCGGCGCAGCGTAGAAACGAGATCTGATAAGAAGGAAAAGGGCGGCCGTGCCGGATCATACGTTGCCGCACGGCGCACAACGCGCAAACACACCGGCAACGGCACGTAGCCGCGTCCGGGCAATGTGTGGCGCGCGAACGCCGACTGCCACTCCCCCGTTTCCCCCTTCATACCTTCTTATTCTATCACGATCTGACGCATGCTCGCGGACTCCCCCTTGCCCCCCTCTTGCGAAGAGGGGGTTGTGAACGCAACACGACGCGTGACCGCAGCCGAGAGATGTTCGCCGCCGAGCGCCGGCCATTCGGCCAATACGACGGCGTCGGGGCGGTCCAGCCAGTCGTCCAGTCCAAGTTCCAACGCTTCCTCCGGCTTCTTGAAACGGTACAGATCCAAATGCGCGACGCGACGGACGGAGCCGGCGTCCGCGTCATACGCATGGAGAATGGCGAAGGTCGGACTGCGAACAGGACCCTGCACGCCGAGCGTCTCACACAAACCTTGGGCAAACGTCGTTTTGCCGGCGCCGAGTTCGCCTTCAAGCAACACCAATTCCCCGCCCTGCAATGTGCGAGCAAAATCGGCGGCGATCTTTTTTGTTTCCTCCGCAGAACGGGAAACGTGGACCATATGATTACGCGAGACGCAGGCTTGGATCCGCCTGCAACGTGAACGGGTCGGCGACCTTGCCCGCGCGGGCGCGGAAGTAACCGGCGGCCGCGATCATCGCCGCGTTGTCCGTGGTTAAGTCGCGCGTAGGCGCATGGAACGTGATGTATGGAAACGCATCCTTCAACGTGCGGGCCAAGGTTTCGCGCAGCGGCGCGTTGGCGGCAACGCCGCCGGAAAGCAGCAAGGACTTGGGCTGGTGCGCGGCCACGGCCTTCAACGTTTTGGAAACCAGAACGTCCACAACCGATTGCTGAAACGACGCGCATAGATCTTCCTTGCGCGTGCCCGGATGCGCTTCCAAGTACACAGCAACAGCCGTCTTCAAGCCCGAAAAACTGAAGTCCAGGTTGTCCGCGTCCAGCATGGGGCGTGGGAACGGGATCGCGTGCGGGTTCCCATCTTTGGCCAAGGCGGAAATCTTCGGTCCGCCCGGATATTCCAAGCCGACCAGTTTAGCAACCTTGTCGAAGGCCTCCCCCGCCGCGTCATCACGCGTCATGCCCAACAATTCGTAGCGGCCATGGTCCTTCATCAAAATCAATTCCGTATGGCCGCCGGAAACCAACAGGGCGAGCGCTGGAAATTGCGGCTGGGAATCCCCGAACCAGGTGCTGTAGAGGTGGCCCTCCAAATGGTTGGCGCCCACCAACGGCTTCTTCCACATCCATGCCAAGGTCTTGCCCAATTCCACGCCGACGCGCAGCGCCGCGACCAATCCGGGACCGGACGTAACGGAAATCGCGTCGATCCCCTGCCCGTCGCGCGGAATACCCGCTTCTTGCAGCAGCGGAAAAATCACGTCCACGTGCCGGCGCGCGGCCACCTCTGGAATGACGCCGCCGAACGCCTTATGGATGTCGATCTGGGAAGAGACCAGACTCTTCTCCACGGACAAAACGTCGCCTTCGCCTTTGACCAGGGCGATGGCGGTCTCATCACAGCTCGATTCAATGCCTAACACGCGCATAACGAGCTTAGGCTACGGGAAAAGTGAAGAGAGATCAATAGAAAAACTCCTAGAACTTGTCCCGGCTACGCCCGGGCGAATTCTAGGAGTTTTTCTGGTGACCCCACGGGGAGTCGAACCCCGGTTACAGGCTTGAAAAGCCCGTGTCCTAACCATTAGACGATGGGGCCATGAATGGCCAAATGTGCGGGTATAGTAGGCAGAAACGGCAGGCGCGTCAAGGGAGGCGTCCGAAAAAGAAAAGACCCGTCACTCGACGCAACCGTGTCAGGGTTGTTGGTCGTCGAATGACGGGGAGCGGACACTTCGCCGCGACGGGGAGCGTGGCTGAAGCCGCGGTCCGCCTTGGGCGGGACGAAGATGTCCGGAGGGGCGAGCCTTCCGGTGTCGCGCACCTCGGGTCCGGTGGGACCGGAGGGGTTCCGTCCCGTGGCTTCCCCAATCGTCTGGATGGGGATGCCCGGAACCGCCGCCGTCATCGGAGCCTGCGAGGGCACGGCCGACAGAGGCAGCTGCGTGAACGCGGGCACGGGGCCGGCGTTCAGAGAAACCTGCGGGGCGGGGACGGTCTCACGGGCCGTCTCCGCCGACACCCGCGGGGACATGAGTCCCAGCAGGAGGGCGAGAAGAACGGCGCGAGCCATCGTTTCCACCTCCGAAGCAACGGGTTGAAGGAGCGGTGACCGGCACTCTAGCCCGTCGGCTGGAGAACGTCAAGGGGTGGCGAAACGAGATCCTTGAACTCGATCACCGTTCCGGAACGCCCCGGCGGCCGGTGGGACACGCGGTAGAGCGGCAGCCGATGGCCGCGCACCCGGGCTTCCGCGTGGAACGCGTGCGCGTACTTCACCGTCAGGTACGTCATCGGGTGCTCCGAGGACTGGCTCTCCCGGTAAGTGATCGCGCCGGAGGGAAACTTCCCCTCCCCGAAGAACTGCCGCGCCACGTCGATCTCGTCGTCGTGGCTGAGCGAGCGCAGTGGCGTCAGGTCGAACACCATGACGGTCGGCACCGTGTTCTTTCCCCACCGTCCGTCGATGAGGGACTTCTTGACGGCACCCGATTCCGGCAGGCGCCAGTAAGGGGCGGACGGCGCGGACGAGGCGGGCTTCCGCCGGCGGCGGAACGGACGCATGAACTTCTCGACGATCTTACGCAACGGCAACTCCCTGGGTAAAGGCCATCCGCGCACGCGCGTGCGGGAGGTTGAAGATACGCGGGAATGCGTCGCGTGTCAAGGGGTGGTGGAAATGAAAAAACGGGCCGGAGCCCGTTTTTTGCGCGTCCTACTTCTGCCCGTCCTTATAGCCGGCGAAGGCCTTCAGGATTTCAAGCGGCAGGGTGAATACGACCGTGTTGGACGCGTCGGACGAAATGTCGTTGATGGAGTTCAGCGTGCGCAGGTGGAGCGCTCCCGGCGTTTGCGCCAGGATGTTCGCGGCCTTGGACAGGTTCTCCGCGGCGGCCACTTCCCCTTCCGCGTTGATGATGACCGCACGGCGTTCGCGTTCCGCCTCGGCTTGCTTGGCGATGGTGCGGACCATGTCGTTCGGCAGGTTGATGTCCTTCAACTCGACGCCCGTCACCTGGATACCCCAGTCGGACGTCGCTTTTTCCACCGCCTGCTCGATCTTTTCAGAGATGACCTGGCGCTGGGACAGCAATTCGTCCAACGTCACCTCACCGACGATGTTGCGCATGGTGGTCTGCGCCAGCTGCATCACGGCCCAGTGAACGTTTTCCACTTCCAGAACGGCCTTGGTGGTATCGGCCAGGCGGTAATAAATGACCGCATTGATCTTGGCGGACACGTTTTGCTTGGTGGTGGCGTCCTGGGACGGGACGTCCCGGGCCTTCAGGCGCATGTCCATCTTTACCAAAGATTGGAAGACGGGAATGACGATGCGCCAACCCGGTTCCACGGTGCCGCTGAACCGGCCCATAGTGAACTTGATACCGCGTTCATACTGGTTGATCTGCTTCAAGGACACCAACAAGAGAACGAAGAGGAACGGCGCAAGGGACCAGAACAGGCCGAAAATGGTGGACATAGAGGGAAAGAGTATGGCTCGACGGTAGGACGCGGCCGGGCGCACGTCAAGAGCCGTGGCTTCGTTAACCGGAACCGTGTAAAATGGCTGGCAGAACTGTATGCCGACCTTCCTCTACGCGTCCTTGGCCCTCTTTGCCGTCTGGGCGATCTTGCTGCTGCTTTCGCGTCCCACGCGCCGTGAACAGCTGGTTATGTCCGCGGTTGGGCTCGTCGTCGCGCCCGCCGCGCTCTTTTTGGCCGCACAAGAAGGAACCGGGGTTATCCAAGGTCCTATCGGCGTAGAAGATCTCCTCTTCGCCGTGTCGTTCTTTGGCGTGGCAGCCGTAGCGTACGAGGCACTGATGGGGGTCCATCTCCACGCGGTGCGCCCCGCTCGTAAAGACCCCAAGCATCCACTGCTCGCTTGGGCCGGCCGGCTCATGCTCGCTCTGTCATTTTGGGCCGCTGTGTCCGTAGCCAACCTGTTCGTCTTTGAACTCTCCATTCCCCGTGCCTTGGCCGCCGGCGCATTGCTGGTTGCCGTCTATGTCGTCGCGGACAGGAAAGACCTGCTGCTGAACGCGCTCATTTCCGGCGTGTTCATGTCCGCCCTGGTGTTTTTGTGCCAACAGCTGTTCTTTGTCCGCTTGTTTCCCGCGGAAGCGGCCGTCCGTGCCTTGTCCGCTCCCTACCTCATCGGCGGCGTTTCCACGGACATCCTGCTGTGGAGCGCCATGGCCGGATTCGCCATCGGCCCCTTATACGAATACGTCCGCCGGCTAAAAGCTAAGGGCTAAAAGCCAACGGCTCCCCCTATGCCCCTTCTCCCCCGCCTCCACACTTCACTGCAAGACCAAGACCGTTGGCTTTCGGACCTGGAAGGCCAGCTGTCGGTAGACGTATTGGAAACGGAAACGCACGTGGTCGTCCGCACGCCGGTTGCTGGCGTCAAACGGGAAGATCTGGACGTCAGCGTCACTCCGGACACGGTCACTATCCGCGGCGAACGCCGCAAACATGCGGAAAGTTGGGACAAAAAGGCCGTGGTCCACGTACAAGAATGCCACTGGGGCAAATTCTCCCGTTCCGTCGTCTTACCTGCCCACATCCGGACGGATGAGGTAAAAGCGTCGCTCAAGGACGGCGTCCTGACCGTCACCCTGAAAAAGGCCCAACCGGGCGGCTCCATCCCCATCATCGACGAAAGCGAACTCTAGCGCCCTATGCCCGACATCCAACTCCTCCATTTTCAACGGGACCAACGTCCCTTGTCCCGCCCCGCCTCCGTGGCGGCCATGGTCGCGGTTGTCTTGGTGTTGGGGGCCGTCGGGGTCGGCGCATGGGCCCGCAGTTATGAGGGCCGGATGGCGCCGAACGTCTGGATCGGTTCCGTCGGGGTCGGCGGCCTCACAAAAGAAGCGGCACTGATCCTGGTCCAGAAGCGCGCGGACGAGCTGACAGAGGGGGGATTGGTCCTACGCCTGGAAGACGAAGCCGTCACCCTGCCGCTTGGCACGTTGGTCGGCGGTGACTTTGTGGAAGACGCAAACCTAGACGTCACCGGCGCTGTGGACGAAGCGTTCAAGGTCGGCCACGCGCCAAGCGTCGTACAATCCGCGCTGGAAATCGTCCGGTCCGGAGTCAAAAAGACCCGCGTGCGCGTCCCCACCACGTTGCGCCAGGACGCGTTGACGGAAGGGCTGGAACGCGCCTTCCCCCGCCGCGAAAAACCGACGCGTGAGGCAAAGCTCACCTTTAAGGAGACGCGGACGGGTTGGACGGCAGAGGTGAAGCCCGGAGAAGCCGGAACGGCCCTGGACCGCTCTGCGTTCTTGGTCCAGGCCAAAGATCGCCTGGAAACGCTCAATGCCGCCGGCATCGACGTCTACGTGCAAGTCACGGAACCGATCGTGGACACGCGCATGGCAGAACTGGCCAAGCCTCTCGCCCTCCTAGCGCTCAACAACGCCCCCTACGCCTTTACGCTCACCGTGGATGGGGAAACGCTCACCTACCCCGTCAGTGCCCAGGTCTTAGCCAAATGGCTAGCACCAGCACCTGACGGCAGCCTCGCCTTGGACCATGAGGCGCTGCGCAAAGGCCTCGTCTCGTTCGTGAAGCCGTTTGAACAAGAGCCGCAGGACGCGCAGTTCAAGATGGAGGGGAACCGGGTTGTCGCGTTCGCCCCCAGCCACGGCGGACGCAAAACGGACGTGGATGCGGCCACGGCCGCATTAGAAGAACGTTTCGCCCGCGCAGACCGGCTGACGGCAGAAGAAAAAACCGTCGCTTTGGCGCTGGTGGACGTCACCCCCGCCACCACCACGGACCAAGTGAATGACCTGGGCATCAAGGAACCCCTGGGTACTGGCACGTCCAGTTACCGCAACAGCCCGTCCAACCGCATCCGCAATATCCGCAATGGCGTGAAATTGCTGAACGGCCTGCTCATCGCCCCGGGCGAAACCTTCTCGGCCATCAAGGCGCTCGCGCCCTTCACGCCGGAAAACGGGTACTATCCGGAACTGGTCATTAAGGGAGACAAGATCACGCCGGAATTGGGCGGCGGCCTCTGCCAAATCGGCACCACCACCTTCCGCACGGCACTGAACACCGGCCTCCCCATCGTGGAGCGCCGCAACCACTCGCTCGTAGTGTCCTATTACAATGACCCGTCCAATGGGGCGCCGGGTACCGACGCCACCATTTACGAACCGGCGCCGGACCTGAAATTCGCCAATGATACGGGGCATTACCTGATGCTGCAGGCGGAGATGATTGAGGAGACCAAGCAGCTCCGCTTCACCCTGTGGGGCACGTCGGATGGCCGAAAAGGCTCCTATACGCCGCCCGTGGTTCAACGCTGGATCCCCGCGGGTGAACAAAAGGACGTCCCTTCCCCGGACTTGAAGCCGGGTGACGCACCGAAGTGCCAAGAGGCACACGTCGGCGCCGACGCATCGTTCGACTACACCATCGTGAAAGCCGACGGCACGTCCAAGACAGAGACGTTCTCGTCGCACTACCGCCCGCTGCCAAAAATCTGTCTGGTTCCCGAAGGAACGGTTCCCGCCGTTCCCGACGCCAGCGTCAACGGCGGCCAAGCCATTCTCGAATAAGCAAAAACGTCCCGCACACGCGGGGCGTTTTTCGTTCTTATCCACACCGTTGCTTGCGTTCGCCCGCCGCTCGCGTATCATTATCCCTGTTCGGAGGATGAACAAACAAAAAAGCCCGTCGTGGATCGTGAACTGCAGGCA
>CAZTTQ010000022.1:0-12599 GCA_964616135.1 uncultured Gammaproteobacteria bacterium | reverse complement strand
TTGTCACGGCCGTGGTGCAGTGGTCCCCCTCGTCCAGTTCATCCTCCAACGACAACAACCACGCGTCCGGGAACGGCAATTCCGCGCCCGCGGCGTAACCTTCCAGTTCTTCTACCAGATGCGGTACGGCGTGGCGGCTGGCGGGCAGATATTCCTGTGCTTTTGCCAGGCGTTTCCGATAATCCGGGGACAATTTCAACGCCGCCCAGTCCTGTTGGGCACCGGCAGCCAACCGCCGGCCCAGCAATTCCGCGAACTTGCGGTGGGTGCGTGCCGACAGCTCAAGATAGGCGTCGTGGAAACGCATAGGGATCGTCTGCGCTCAGTTTAGCCGAAAAAATCCGTTCCGTCCCGTGGAAAAATGGGCTATACTGGCCCCAATCGTATGATTAGAAAAGCCATTATCCCCGTCGCCGGCATGGGCACCCGCTTTTTGCCCGCGTCCAAGGCCCAACCGAAAGAAATGCTCGCCGTCGTGGACAAGCCCGTCATCCAGTACATCGTGGAAGAGGCGGTCGCCTCCGGCATTGAGGAAATCATTTTCGTCACCTCCATCGGCAAACGCGCCATTGAGGACCACTTTGACCGTAACTTTGAATTGGAATACCGCCTAGAACAAAAGGGGAAGAAAAAGGAACTGGAGATGGTCGGCGCCATTGGCAAACTGGCCAAATTCGCCTTCGTTCGCCAAACCAAGCCGCTCGGGGACGGCCACGCCGTCCTTTCCGCCCTTCCCTTCGTGGATCCGAACGAGCCGGTCGCCGTCCTGTTCGGCGACGACATCATTGACGGGAAGCCGCCCGCCTTGGCCCAACTGATCAAGGCGTATGAAACGTACCGGGACCCGGTCATCGCGCTCCAAGAAGTGGAACGGTCCGAAGTGTCCAACTACGGCGTTATCGGCGGAAACGAGGTAGAAGACCGCATCTGGCGGGTCAGCAAGTTCGTGGAAAAACCGCCGGAAAACAAAGCGCCCTCCAACCTAATCGCCGTCGGCCGCTACGTCCTGACGCCGGACGTGCTAAACCTGCTCAAAACCCAAACGCCGGGCAAAGACGGGGAAATCCGCCTTGCGGACGCGTTTGGAACCTACTTGGCAAAAAAGCGCGCCTTGTACGGCTGCCGGTTTGAAGGAACGCGCTATGACTGCGGCAGCAAACTCGGCTACCTGAAGGCACAGGTGGAACTGGGACTGAAGCACCCCGACGTTGGTCCGGCCCTCCATCGCTATCTCAAGCACCATTTCGCCTGATATGCGCTTTCCTTCCTCCCGATTCCTCGCCGCCGGCACGCTTGCGCTTTTGGTACTGACCGGCCAAGGCTGTGGCGGCCCGAGCACGGCCCAACAACAGGCCGTCACGCCGGCAAAACTGGTCATTTGGAACGTCTTTGACGGAGAGGACACGTTGCGTCCGGCCATGGCCAAGTACCAGGCCCTGCACGCCAACGTCTCGTTCGACTACCGCCAGCTCCGCGTGGACGAATACAAGAACGAATTGGTCCGCGCCTTCGCGGAAGGCCGCGGTCCAGACGTATTCTTCGTCCATAACACCTGGATCGGAGAGGAATTGCCGCTCATGGCGCCGATGCCCAAGTCCCTGTCCATTCCCTACGTGGAGGTGAAGGGCACCATCAAGAAAGAAAAGGTCTACTCCATCAAGACGGAGCCGACCATCAGCCTGCGCCAGCTCAAAAACGACTTCCTGGACGTCGTGACCTCGGACGTGGTCCGCCCTTACCAGGCCACACCCAAGGACACGCCGGAACAACGCATTTGGGGTCTGCCGCTCGCAGTGGACACGCTTGCCCTCTACTACAACAAGGACCTGATGAATACCGCCGGGATTTCCGCGCCGCCCGCCACCTGGGAAGAATTCCAAGCCGCCGTTCCCAAGCTCACGTCCGTCGGGCCAAACGACCAGATCGTCCAGTCCGGCACCGCCATGGGCACGTCGCGCAACGTGGAACGCGCGTTCGACCTGTTGTCGGTGATCATGATGCAAAACGGCACGCAGGTGGTGGATGACCACGGCCGCGCGGCCTTCGCCAACGGCAACGCGGACCGTGAGGTGCCCGGATTGCAGGCGCTCACCTTCTACGCGGACTTTGCCAATCCAACCAAGGCCACGTACGCGTGGAACCGCCAGCAACCCCCGTCCTTTGACGCGTTCGCCAGCGGCAAGACGGCCTTTTTCTTCGGCTATTCCTACCATGCGCCATTGCTGCGGGCACGCAATCCCAAGCTGAAGTTCGCCATCGCCCCCCTGCCCCAAATCGGCGGCGGACGGCCGGTGAACTACGCCAACTACTGGGTTGCTTCCGTGGCCAAGTCCAGCAAAAACCAACTCTGGGGCTGGGACTTTATCCAGTTCGCCAGCAAGGCCGACAACGTAAAGGATTACCTGAAAGAATCCGCCAAACCCCCGGCGCGCCGCGCCCTGATTGCCGGCTTGTCGGAAGACGAAGACTTGGCCCCATTCGCAGGACAACTCCTGACGGCCACCAGTTGGTACAAAGGAACGAACGCCGCCGTCGCGGAGCAAGCTTTACTTGATCTGATCGACGTCGCGAACGCGGGAGGAGAAATTGAATCGGAAATCAGCAAGGCCCAAAACAAAGTGAACCAAAGCCTATGAAGACCATCCGTCTCATTGCCGCGCTCGGGCTGGGCCTTTCCCTGCTGCTTCCCACCGCGGCTTTCGCCCAAATCAACAAGCCGGCCTGTTCCACAGATCCCTGCAGCGCCGCGGACGTCGGCCCGTTTCTCCAAGGCATCAGCAAGAAATGCGGCAACGTCGGCGACTGCGAGTTGCGGGACATTGAAACGGCCGTCGCCAACATCGGCAATTGGATCCTCGGCATCGTCGGTTCCCTGGTCTTCGCCGCCTACATTTACGGCGGGATCCGCTGGATGACCTCCGGCGGCGGATCGGAAGGCGTGAAAAAAGGCAAAGACGCCATCAGTAAAGCAACCATTGGGCTGGTCATTGTCTTTATTGCCTACGCAGGCGTTTACTCGCTCAAAAATGCCTTGGGTCTCAAGACGCCCGGAGGGGTTGTCGAAGGGGCTGCTGTCGCCTGCTCTAACGAGACGATCAACCAGAAATGCGGAGACAATAGCATCTGTGTCTCCCGTGCCAGCCAGAGACTCCCTCCCAGCTGCATGACCCTCTGCGAAATCCGCAATGCCGGCGGATACCCCTTCTACGCATGCAAGGACACCAGCTCCTTCTCCCCCGCCAAGAAGAGCCTGTGCGAACCGCAGCTGTGCAACGGCGGGCCCAACGTGCTTTGCTGCGACGAACGCAAACTCACTCCCTGATTATGTCTTTTCTCCAACGCGTCATCGCCGGCGTGGGCCTTACGGGGCTTCTGCTCCTTCCCATCGCCTTCCAGCCGTTGCCCGCCTTTGCCGCTCCCACGACGGCCGCCGCTCCGACCCAACTGGAAAATCCCCTGGGCGTCACGGACATCAACTTGTTCATCGGCAAGATGATCAACGCGGTCCTGGGCCTGTCCGGCGCCGTGGCTTTGGCCATGTTCGTCTGGGGCGGGGTGCAGTGGCTCATTTCCGGCGGCAGTGCGGATAAGGTCAAGCAGGCGAAAAACACCCTTGTTTCCGCGGCCATTGGGATTGTGATACTATTCACCTCGTACACGCTGGTAAACGCCATTATCCAGGCGCTTGCGAGCGGCACGGTCCAATAGGACATCATTCTTAACACCTCACGGTGCACGTATGAAGAAGAAGTACATCGGCTACGCCCTGGGCGTGGCGGCCGCCGCGGCCTTGGCCGCGGGGAACGCGTTTGCCCAAAGCAGCGGCGCCCTGACGGGCGAAGACTTGTTCGGCGGCGTGGACAGCCAAGCATTCGCCGACACGGCCGGCCTCGCTTCCGGCAGCCTCCCGAACACCATCGCCGCCATTATCCGCACGATCCTGGGCTTCCTGGGCATCGTCGCGGTCGTGATCATCCTCATGGGTGGGTTCAAGTGGATGACGGCCGGTGGAAATGATGACAAGGTAAAGGAAGCCAAGCGCCTCATCGTTCAGGGCATTATCGGCCTGGTCATCACGCTCTCGGCCTTCGCCATCGCCTCGTTCGTCATTACGTCCATCACGGGTGCGGTCGGTTCGGCCAGCGCCTAAGCAGTTCCCTTCCATCCCGGTGGTTTCCACCGGGCATGGGCTTGCCCCGCATCCCGGATGCGGATCGAGCTTATGCGGATGAACCACCTGATCGCCGGAGGGGCGCTTTTCTTGTTTCCGTTCGTCGCCAAGGCCCAGGCGGGAACAGAAGGCTTCCAAAACAGCCTGAACCTGGCCGCGGGGGCATCCGGCCTGCAAACCGTCCAATCCCCGGGCGCGTTCGTCGGCAACCTCATCAGTGCCGTCCTGGCCCTCTCAGGGCTGATCCTTGTCTGCGTCCTGGTCTACGCGGGCATCTTGTACATGCAGGGGGGCGCAGATGAGGGGAAGGTCAAACAAGCAAAAAAGCTCATCCTCAACTCGATTATCGGCATCGTGCTCATCATCGTCGCCTACGCGGCTTCCGTCTTTATCATCGATGCCATTACCCAGACAGTCGGAGCCTAGACTATGCGCCTTTCCAACTTCCTCTCCGCCGCGTTCCTCTTGTTCCCAACCACCGCCCTGGCCGCGGGAGCAGAACGAACCCTCGGCGGATTAAGCCAGACGGGGCAGGCGGCCGGTTTCGGCGCACAATCGGCATCCTTTACCGTGTTCTTGGCAAACGCCATTAATGCGATCCTGGGTCTCTCGGGCGTTATCCTCGTCTGTATCCTGGTCTACGCGGGCGTCCAATACCTGACGAGCGGCGGCGACCAAGAAAAGGTCAAGCATTCAAAGACGATGATCACCTCCGCAGTGGTCGGCATCGTCATCGTTGCCACGTCTTACCTTGCGACGGCCTTCCTCTTTGACCAGCTCTCCAACGTCGTCGACGTCCAACAGACCGGTACCCAGATAACACCTGAGGAACGGGCACGCCGATTGCAGCAAGACCAACTTCTGGAGCTCCAGCGGAACGGCGGCGGCTTCTGACGCGTTGACAATAAAAACGCCTCGTAGGAAAATACCCCTAAACATCCCATGCAACTTATGAAAAACCTGATGACCAAAGCCGCCGTAGGCCTGTCGATGCTGTCCATGCCGTTCACGGCTGGCGCCCAGGGCCTCAAGGACGCAAAGGGAGGCATTGAAGAAGTCGGCACGGCCCTGAACGCTGGCGGCGTGAATTCAACGACGACCCTTCCCGGCCTCATCGGCAACCTGATCAACGTCGTGTTGTCGGTCATGGGCATTTTGTTCGTCCTGCTCATCGTATACGCAGGCATCCTCTACATGCAGGCCGGTGCCAACCCGGACAATGCCAAAAAGGCCAAGGGCTTGATTATCAACGCCATTATCGGCCTCGTGATCGTCATCGCTTCTTACGCCATCTCGACGTTCATCATCGACCAGTTGGTCAATGTCGCAAAGTAAGAAGTAAGAAACACACCATCCCGGCAACGGGATGGTGTTTGTTTTTGCCTCCAAAAGAAAACGCGCGCCGGTGGATTGGCGCGCGCAAGAGCGGCGGAGTTCAGTTCTTCCTGACCGTGATCCCCGCCGCGGCCGAGTAGACGGCATATCCAGGCCGGTCGCCCCTGGAATACTTCTTGATCTCCATCGCCTTGTACACGTAGGTCCCGTTGAGGACCTGGTCCGTGGGAAGGGCGAAGACCACCGTCACGAACGTGCGCCGGGGAACGTTGTGGAACGTGAGGGCGCCTCCGGCCGGCGCGCAGACGTACGGCATGCCGTACACCGTCCCATCCCCGTTCATGTCCACGTACCGGGGAGCGATGTTGCCGCCCAATGCCGGAAGGTGGCCACTCCCCTCTGTGAACCCGCACTCGATCGCGAGGGGTTCTGAACGGGCGGTCGACCCCTGGAACTTCTCCGGAGAGTAGACCGTGACACCCCCCTCCGAACGCGCGGTGGTGTCCGCCGTCACGAACGGAGTGAGCGTCGGCGGGCGGACGAAACCGCGCGGGACGAACTCTCCGACCGCGATGCCGGCCGGTGCGGGATGGGCGACGGGCGGCGGCGCCCGCTTCACCCGCTCGAGCTCGACCTTCTGGGCCGAGACCAGGCAGTGGAGGTACTTCACCTCCTCCGCCTTGAAGGCCTCGCAGGAGGCCTCCGAGGGGGTCGGGGGGACCGAGGGCGGCACGGGCGGAAGGCCCGCGCAACCGACGGCGAATGCGACGAACAGGGCGTAACGGACCATGGGAGGTCCTCCGTTGGCGCGCGGGGCGCCGGTTGTCGTACGGGGCGGCATGCCCCATCTCTCAGGATCCCGACCACTCTGGTCAGGCATCCGGTTGAGATCCCGATCGCCGTGGTGCGATCAGGCTTCGGGGAACCGGTCCAGACGGACCGGTTCCCCACGCGCGTGCGTCACTTCTTCTTCGGAGGAACGTGTTCCTCCAGGACGACGCCGAGGGTGTTATCGATACCCTCGACCCGTCCCTCGACCCCCTCGACGCGTTTGCCGAGGGCGTCGACGGTGGCGGCGAGGCCAGTGTCGGTTCCCCCGCCGGCCTGACCCTGTGCTCCGCCGGGAGGCGGAGACGTCATGGCCACGTACTGCGCGGCCCAGGGGTTGATTCCGCTCCCTGCCGCATAGCCGTAGCTGCCGCCGCCGATGGCCACCTGGGTGCAGGCACCGTTCGGTTCGCACTGGCTGATGAAGCCAGGCGTCCCGGAGGCGGTCATGGCCTTGGCACTGTCGGCGGCAAGCGCCGTCTGCGCGTAAGCCCGGGCGTCGCTCGGAAAGAGCGACGCCATTGAGACGTTCCGCCCACCGGGGCCTTCCGCCACCGTCGCACACCCGGTCAGCGCCGCGAGGGCGAAGCCGAGAACGTACAGGAGGCTTTTCATGGCCTCTCCTTTACCGACTCGGGACAAGGCCCTGCCGGCGCTGTGTGGCTTGTTTTTACCTGTTTTCACAGGCCTTCCCAAGCTTTCAGGAAGGTCTAACTATACCTCATTTTCGGCCTTTTGTCAACCCATGATGGGCATGGGTTTAGGCCGAAAAGAAATACCGCCCCTTCCCTCTCCCAAGCGTCTGGGAGGGAGGAAGGGGCGGCGGGGATGGTGCTACTGGCAGCGGGTCGGATCGCACTGGAGGCGATCGTAGTCCTTTTGCCGGAGCCTACCGCTGGCACACATGTGGCACCAGCGGGCCAGGGAGAGGTCCCCGGCGAACGGCTTGCCGTCGTCCAAGGTCGCGGAGGCGACGAAGGCGGGTGCCTTCGGTTCCGCGGCCATGGGCGGCCGGCTGGGGTCCCAGGACGTGGCGCCCGGGGATCCGCGCTGCGGGATGCCGGGCGGCGGGACCTTGAAGGTCCCGAGGTTTTCGAGCCCATCCGTGTTCACGCCGGAGACCGACGCAGAACCGCCGGAGGCGTAGGACTCGTTGGCGGCGCCCTTGCGGTATTCCCACAGGACGTAGCCGACGAGCCCGATCACGGCGAGCACGACGATGGCACGGGGCCATCCCCACGCCGCCACGTTGTTGCTGGCGGCGACGTAAGCGAGGTAGCCGAGGCCGGCGAGGGCCAAAGCGACCACGATCGGGTAGACGCGGAACTCCGGGAGCCCCGGCAAGGTCACATCCTCGAGGAGGATGCCGAGCATGTACAGGCCGACTGCCGTGATGATGGCGTAGCCGGTCCAGCGGGCGAGACGGAGCATGTGCACCTCTAGGCCGCTTTCGGGGCGGCGGGTTTGGGGTCGTCTTTCTTGTCGTTGACGGTGATGGTGAAGCTCGACGCCGCCTTTTCCGCAAACCCGAGACGGATCAGCAGAAGAGCGACGAAGAGCGCCAGGGCGATGACCGCGAGGGTCTTGATCGGGAACTTGCTCGCGAGCGTGGTGGTGAGCGGGATCTTCCCCGCTTCCAGGCGCTCGGCCTTCTTCTGCTGGACGATCTCGCGCTCGGTCTCGGCGAGACGGGCGTCGCGCCGGGCCAGGCCGATCTCGGCCACCGAGGAGAACTCCGCGGCGGCGAGGTTCGCCCCGTGGGGCTTGCCGCGCTGGGCGCGCAGCTCCAGGTACCCGTCGTTGCAACGGGCCTCGTAGCCGGCCAGGTCCGGGTTGGACTGCGGCAGACACATGGCGAGGTACGCCGACGTGCCGTCGTCCTTCTTTCCCCTTACCCGGTTGGCGTCGCCGCCCACCAGGCGCTCGAGGTCGAGGAACGTCCCATTGGGCGTCGTGAGGACCGGAAAGTCCTCGGTCTGCCCGCGGATCGTGGCGTGCGCCACGATGACCTGCGGCCGGTACCACGCGGCGTTGTTCTGGAACGCCACCTGGAGGACCACTGCCCCGAGGACGGAGAAGGTCAGCAGGGTTGAGACGAGCTTGGCCCGCTTCTCCCGCTCCGCCATGGGGGCGGACAGGTAGTAGAGCATCTGCGCGGCCGCGACGGCCGAAACCGCCGCGACGAACAGGTGCTTTCCTTCCTGCCACCACAGGATGCCGCCGAAGACCGCGGCAACCAGGGTAGCAAAGAAGAACGCGAGCCCGGACGCGCGCTGGAGGTTGTCCCCCAGGGCGTTCAGGACGCGGCCGACGCGGCCGCTCCAGCCGGCGGGCGCCGGCAGGGCGTTGATCGCCGCCGCGCGCTCGCGGTCATCGGCGATCCGCGAGGCCTCGGACCCAACCGGATCGAGCGTGCCTCCGAAGAGGCGGCCGAAGAGGAAGAGCACGAGCGAGACGGGCGCCGCGACGGCGCACGCCCCGTAGATCACGAACATCGTGAGATTCAGGGCCACGGTTCATTTCCATTTCTGCGGCGCGGAGCCGCGTCTAGAGGGTCATGGCCACCGCCACGCCGATGAGCGTGACGATGAGGAGGAGGCCGAACGTGACGGCGCCGCCGATGACGAGCCGGCGCGGCCAGGGGTTCGGCGGAGGAGGGGGCGGGGGCTCCAGGGCCTTCTCGGCCTTGGCGACTTCCGCCTTCGCGTTCTGGGTCTCGACGGGGTTGGTCGCCGCGGCCACCTTGGCCTTGGCGTCGTCGAGAGCCTTCTGCTTGGCGGCCCGCACCTCGGCCGCCTTCTTCCCCTCCTCGGCCTTCTTCTTATTGCCAGTGAGGGTGTCGAGGAGAGCCTTGAGCTGCGTCGTCTTGGTCAGCTTCCCCGCCCCCTGTCCGAAGATGAAACGCACCGTGCGCTCCACCTGCTCGTCGTTGAGCCGCGGTGGCAGGGCAAAGATCTGCTCCGTCGTGAGCGGCTTCATCTTGCCATCCGCGTCGAACCCGCTCTTGAGCCGCGGATCCGGGTGGCCCACAAGGATCTCGTGGGCCAGGACCAGGGCGAACTCCGCCCACGCGATGACGGGAACGACCTTCTTGTCGTCCACGTCGTCGCTGCACTCCACCGACGCGTCCAGGGCGCGGGCCAGCCAGCGGCCGACCTTGCCCACCTTCTCGTCCCAGCCCTCGATGGGCTTGGGCTTATTGGCGTCCTTGGCGGCATCGGCCGCCGCGGTCGTTTCGGCCATGGCGGCCTCCTTCTTTTGCTCCTCCGCTGTGGCGAAGGTGTAGGGCTGGCACTTCGGACACTCGGCGAATCCGGTGTCCTCCGCGTCAGCGATGGTCAACACTTCGAGCGGGAACGGTTCGGCGTCGGCCAGCTTGAGGGCCGGTCCGCCACCACCCTTTCCCTTACGGTCACCGCGACCGCCGCCTCCGCCACCCGACTGGTCCTTGATGACCGTGGCCTGGTGGGAGGCGTTCCACTTGTCCTCTTCCTCTCGCACGATCAGGCAGAGCCCAGTCATGCGCTTGGAGATGAGGACGCTGCGGTGCACAACGCCGCCGAGGCCCGGGCGCTGGATGCGCACGACCACGGTATCCTTGGAAACCGCGGCGGCGACCTTGTTACCCACGGCCGGCTGGGCCGGGGCGGGTGCGCCCTGCGTGCGTCCCTGGGCCGTCTCGGCGAACGCCTCGACGATGCCGCGGATGACGTTGTCGGGCGTGTCGGCGAGCGCGCGGACCAGCCCCGACTCGGTGTTGATGCCGAGGCGCTGCAGGCCGCCGAAGATCGCCTCGCGCGTCACCTCGGAGAGCGAGAAGCCCGCCGCTTTGACGAGGAGCTCGTCCTTGCCGATTAGCCAGTCGACAGCCTTGCCCGCGAGACCACCCGGCCGCTTGGCCAGGAAGTCCTTCACGAGCCGCTCGGCGACCTCTTCGGACAGCTGCCCGGCGACGCGGGCTCCGGCGGAACCGGGGGCCCCGCGCGGCGGGGGAATGGGGGGACTGGGACGACGAATGACGGGGGAATCCGCCATGGTGCGACGACCTTTCTCCGGCGCAAGGGCCGGGGGTTGGCGTGCGTTTTATCTTTCTTCCCGAATTGGGAATGTTCAGATTTCCCGAGCAAAATGGTGCGTTTCCACACGTTTTGCCGAGGCATGTTTATACCACTTTTTTGACGTTTTGTCAACGAACGGTGGACAAAACGCATTGTCGTATCGACCGAAGGCCCGTTAGGGCCGAAGTGGAGATACCTCTATTGTTAGGTCTTTCCAGAAGGGATTTTGCCGTTCGATTAGTCTTACCTTCTTGCTTCTTCCCCATCGTTTTAGCTGGCGTTCTCGATTGGTCGCCGCATATGCATCCGTTGTTTGCTCGAGATAAACAAGTTTATACACGCCGTACTTTGCAGAGAATGAGTTTTGATAGAACCCATAAAAGTGCTGCCAGAGCCGACGATCCATATTCGACGTCATGCCGATATACAGCACGGTATGGGTCTGGTTGGTAATGATGTAAACCGAATAGATTTTCATGGCATAGGGATCTCTCGACTCGGCCCGGAGGCCTCGCTCGAGATGACAAAAACCACTTCCTCTTCCGCTCGATTGTGAACGAACAAAGAAAAACGGCCCCGCCATGACGTTCATAGGGAGACCGTTTTCTTCTGCTTCCATCCCATCAAGTTTTGAGGGGGATGTCAATGGATACCGTGTGGATATCCGCGCCTTCGTTGATCCATTTAGTCACGGCCGCGCGATCCGTATTGCGGTTTACCAACGTCGCGCCCACCACCTTCCCTCCACGGACGAACAATTGGGTGACACCGCCGTCCGCCGCGGATCCGTAAACCTTCACGTCTTCCGCCGCCACGCGGTCCGTATCACCAATGAAGATGATTTCCAATCCGAGCACGTTGGTGGAATAGGACGACACCAACTTGAACGCGGTGCGCTCGCCCGCCATTGATTTGGCGACCGTACGACCCTGCGTCTGCGCGCTCATCCAGTTCCCCGCCACGCGGTGGCGGCCCACCGTCAGGTCGAAAAATTCCGCCACGTCGCCCGCGGTGAAAATATCCGGCACGTTCGTCTCCAGATATTCGTTTGCGCGGACGCCGTGCGCGACTTCCACGCCCGCGTCCTTAATCCACGACAATTCCGGTTCGATACCGATGCCGGCGCCGACCATACCGCACGGAACGCGTTCCTTGTCCGTGACCATGGCTTCCACGTGTTCTGCTCCCGCGAATCCTTCCAAGGCCGCGTTCGGCAACACCTTCACGCCGCCCGCCGCCAACTTCCGCGCGATGAGGGCGCCGCTTTCCGCGTCCAAGACGCGCGACCAGAAGTGCGGGCCGCGGTGAGCGACCACGCACGGCACGCCGAAGTGGCCGAACATGTTGACGTATTCGCACGCGATGAACCCGCCGCCGTACACGGCGCCCGTGGAGCCCGCCGGCAGTTCGCGCAGCAGCTGGACCAAATGGTCCGCGTCGTCCGCGGTGCGGAAATAGGACACGCCGCGCACGTCCTCAACGAGCGGGCGGACTTCCCCGCCGGTGGAAATAAGCAGCTTGTCGTACGGCAATTCGCGGCCGTCGGAAAGCAGGACGAACTTATTGCGGACGTCGAGCGTTTCCACGCGCGTGCCCGGCAGCCATTCGACGTTTTTTTCCGCGTACCACGTTTCCTTTTTCAAAAAGATCTTCTCGCGCGGAACCTTTCCCTTCACGTAATGCGGCAACAACACCCGGGAATAACACGGGTGCTGTTCTTCGCTCACGATGGTGATCTCGGCGTCCGGCTGGAGCTTGCGGAGTTCTTCCGCGGCCGTCGTGCCCGCGATGCCGCCGCCAATGATGACGAACCGCACACTAGAGGTCCGGGAAGAGCTGGTTCCCGTCTTCGTCAATGATGAAGATGGCGAGCGTCGGGCAGGACTGCGCGGCGAGAATGATCGTTTCTTTTTCTTCTTCCGTCACGTCAACCACCCGTTGGTACGCGCGCGGCAGCGGTTCCTTCCCATGGTCCAGGACGTAGGCCTTATTTTCCTCGTTCATGACGAAGGTCGCGGGATCGATGGTGACGCAGGACGCGGCACCGATGCACAAGTCCGGATCTACTTTGATGATGAGTTTCGACATAGTGGGTTCATTTTACGCGCCAAAGTACTTTTCGCGATAGAAGCGGATCAAGTCTTCCACGGCCGGCAACACGCCAGGGTTGCCGATGCCGACCTTCGTCTTCTGCTGCACCTGCTCAA
>CAZTTQ010000021.1:0-14144 GCA_964616135.1 uncultured Gammaproteobacteria bacterium | reverse complement strand
CCGGTGCCGCAGGAGCCGGAGAGCATGCAGGAGCCGAGAATGACGAATCCGACGGTGCCGAGGGCCAAGACGGCCGTGATCATGCCGCCGACAAACGCGGTTTTGGGCGGAAGCGTTTCAAGGAAAGACTTTTGCGAGTCCATAAAGGGAGCCGGTAGTTTTAGGAGTTGGTAGTCGGGTGGAGCACGGTGAAACGCTAGTGGTCCCGCGTCGCAACGGTGTACGGAAGATGGCGGTCACGCCACGGCAGACGCGTCACTTGGGCGGAAATGGGAATGCGCACGCGCAGGTCGGGCCGGAAAAACAGGAATGTGCCAGCAAAGGATATGGCCGCTACGGTGACGGCAGCGGGAAGCGCGGAAACGGGCGGCACGACGTCTGGGACTTCCGCCAGGAATTTTTCTACGGCGCAAAAGGCCGCTTTGAACGACAAACAGTCCGCCGTCGGACGCGCCAATAAACACGCGGCCGTCAGGAAGATGGCAAGGCAGGCGGCGATACGCGTGTGCCAGGTGAAACGCATAACAAGCTTCGCCATGATACCACGCGTGCCTTGCGGAAAAAGACAGCGTGCGTCAAGCGTCGTATAATGCGGAAGCTATGCCTTCTCCGCTGCGGAAACTGATGACGGACTTCTTGGAATATCTGGAGGTGGAACGCGGCCGCAGCGCCCGGACCATCCGGAATTACCATTTCTACCTGATGCGGTTCGCGGAATGGGCGAAGGATCCGGCGCCCAAGGGCATTACGCGCGACTTGATCCACAAATACCGCCTGTGGCTGAACCGCAACTTGCCCGGCCGGGACGAGGCGACCATTAAAAAGAACACGCAGAACTACCACCTGATCGCCCTGCGCGCCTTCCTTAAGTACCTGGCGAAGCACGAGATCGCTTCCCTTTCGCCCGAGCAGATCGAACTGTCCAAACAAAGCGCCCGCGTGGTGGACTTCCTGGAGCCGGACGAATTGAAACGCCTGCTGGCGGCGCCGGCAAAGTACGCGGAAGGCCTGGTGGCGCTGCGGGACCGGGCCATTCTCGCCCTGCTCTTCTCCACGGGCCTGCGCGTCTCCGAATTGGCCGCGCTGCCGATTGAACGCGTGAACTTAAAACAGGACGAATTTACCGTGCGTGGCAAAGGGGACAAGCCGCGCGTCGTGTTCCTTTCCCAAGACTCCAAAGACGCGCTATCTCCTTATTTGTCCGCCCGTCGCGATACGTCTCCTTATCTGCTGGTATCACATGACCGGGCGAAAAAGGGCCGCGGGGAGACGGGGCCGCTCACGCCACGCAGCATCGAACGCATCGTCGCGGCTTACGCCCGTCACTGCGGGATTACCAAGCGCATTACGCCGCATACGCTGCGGCACACGTTTGCCACGGACCTCTTGAGAAACGGCGCGGACATCCGCTCCGTGCAGTCTTTGCTGGGTCACGCGTCCATCACGACGACTCAGGTCTATACGCACGTAACCAACAAACAGTTAAAAGACGTGCACAAGAAGTTCCATGGGAAGCCGGAGGCGGATTGACCGGACGCGCAAAACGCGGTAGGTTCCGGCGTCCCGCAAGGGACGCAACGCCCCCGTAGCACAATGGATCGTGCGCCGGACTTCTAAGCCGTGATATGTTGGTTCGATTCCAACCGGGGGCACCAAAAAACCGCGGCCGCAAGGCCGTGGTTTTTTTGATGCGGTATGATGGACGCGTTTCTTCTTTTGTTGTATGGTCCCCGGTCGTTTTCCAACGACCGAGTTTCCGCGCCCTATGCGTTCTCGCCCGTGGTCCACGAGGTTTCTCATGCGTGCGTTCCTTACCAGCGTCTTTTTGTTCTTATGCGTGCCGCCTTCTGCCGCGGATGACCGGGCGCTTGTCCGTACGGTCACCCACCTCGGTGAGCGCTATGCGGTTGTCACGGTGCGCACCGCCGCCGATCTCCGGTTGTATGGCGGAGACGCGGGCGGCATCTCGTTCGCGGAAGCGGCGGCGTCCGCCGCGCGCGAGGGCCGCGCGCCGCTCGCGCTCATGAACGGCGGCATGTACGGCCCGGATCTCGGACCGGTCGGCTTGTTCCTCTCCGGCGGCGCGGAACGCCACGCGATCAACCTCCGTTCCGGACCGGGCAATTTCCATCTCAAGCCGAACGGGGTGTTCTGGGTTGGTACGGACGGAACCGCGCATGTCACGGTTTCCGAAGCGTTCCCTTCCGACCATTCCACGGTCGCGCTCGCGACCCAATCCGGCCCGATGCTGTTGGTGGACGGCACGGTGCATCCCGATTTCCAATCGGATTCGTCCAACAAGCTGTCGCGCAACGGCGTCGGCGTGTCGGCGGACGGCCGGACCGTGTTCTTCGCCCTGTCGGAAGGAAACGTCCGGTTTCACGACTTCGCGACCCTGTTCCGCGACGCGCTTGGATGCGATGACGCCCTGTTCTTGGACGGAACCGTTTCGCGTCTGTGGACGAACGGACGTCTTCCCGTGGTCCGTTTTGGGTCCGTCCTCGCCGTCACCCGTCCCGCCGCCCCGTGACGCGTCCGTTTTCCGGACGCGTCTTTTTTATCTCGTCCCTTGGGTTTGCAGGTTCAGGAACGGCAGCGCGCCACCGGGAATCATCTGTGCAGGCAGGTGCCCGTCCCATTTCTCCACGGCCTTGAGATTCACGTAGGAAGCGCCACCCTGTTGCTGGATGGCCGCTGCCTGGATCTTAATCGCCTCGGCTTCCGCTGTCGCCTCCGCAACTCGCTGTTCCGCCTCGATCTTTACACGCTTCAGGTCGTTGTCGGCCTTTTCGGCATTTTGCTTGGCCACCTGTTTTTGCTCGATGGCGGTTTCAAACGCGTCCGAGAACGTCTCGTTCACCAACGCGTACTTGGTCACGACGAACGTGGATGGGATCGACTGGCGGAACGTCGTTTCGATTTCGCTCGTCACTTCCCCGCGCTTGGAAAGGATTTCCTCCGCGCTGTACTTGGCGATTGTCTGCTTGACTGCCGCCTCCAGGTTCGGTTCCAGGATGCGCGTTTCCGCCCCGAGTCCGTACTGTTGGTAAATCACCCCGACCTCCTTAGGGTCCAGGTTGTAGTTGACGACGGAATGGATAATGACGTTTTGCAGGTCATGCGAATAGGCCGTGGACGCTTCGATTTCTAGCTTTTGGGTCTGCACGTCCATTTTGACGACGGACTGGGCGAGCGGTACGCGGAAGTGCAGGCCCGGTTCCAGCACGTCCCCGTTGAACGCGCCCCAGGTCAGTACGACGCCGCGTTCCCCCGCGTCCACTACGACGAACGGATTTAGGAGTAAGAACAGAAAGATGCTGACGCCGGCAATGACCAATCCAACAATTCCCTTCGTTTGCATATGCGTGTCGGGGAAACGGGTTAAAAAAGCACGTCCCCATCCTACACGTCCGCCTTTTAAACGAAAAATCCCCGGTCGGTTGGTCGAGGATGTCTCGTATGCGGGCGCTTTGTTGGCCTCCTATGCCCTCTTCACCTTTTTCTGTGCGTCTCGTCCGAGACCGATCCGCTTCGGCGTATTGGCAATTTTCATTTGAGCCCATTTCTCCTCGAGACTAAATTGCTCGACAGGGGCGTGACGGAAAGCGAAATTAAAAACCTCTGCAGACAAATAAGTCACCGCTTCCTCGATGGTCTTTATGGTCTTAGGGATCTGACGGCGCGCTACGAGCTCTTTGACGTAGACTTCTCCAAGCACAAGCGATTGCTGACAGGCTTTATCTAGTTGAAGCGCGAGCCAAAAAGGTTGAATGAAGGCTCCTTCAAACGACCAATCGTCGTGGGCGATGGTCATGTTTCCCCAGCGCTCGATCCCCTCCGTATAAAGACGGAGGATTTTTGCGAGCATCTTTGGCCCAACCTCGTCATGATATGAGTCACGTTCAAAGGGAGTAACGCGGATAATACGACGAATAGAATCAAGGAGGCATAGACGCGTTGTCCAGATCACCTCGTCCGTAGCTAGTACCTCATTCAACGTAAGATCGCGCGTCTCAAAATAGTCCTCTATGGCGCGA
The DNA here is from genome assembly GCA_964616135.1 of uncultured Gammaproteobacteria bacterium. GTDB lineage: Bacteria > Patescibacteriota > Patescibacteriia > UBA9934 > GWF2-40-263 > JAJYIV01. Next base: position 10,107 of record CAZTTQ010000021.1, on the reverse strand, counting down.
TCGAACGATTCAAGCCGTTCGACCCTGTCTCCGTGTTTGAAATCGTCAGGCATGAATTGCTCGGCGACCTGCGTGTCGAGACCCGGCTTCGGCTCCAATCCAAACGCCATGATATCGACGTCACGCGGTTCATGTGTCGGATCAATCCTGAGGGAACGAAGCAATAAAGAACGTGCGGCCCCGCCTTTATATGCGTAGAAGGAATCGCCTTCCGTCTTCGGCAAACGCCGTTTCGAAAAATGTGACTTCACCGGGAGTCGAAAAAGACCGTTTGGTTCGCGCTCCACTCCGCTGGGATCTAACCCATACTCTCTTAGCGCGCCAATGATTTCTTTGTCTTTCAACGCGGATTCGCGCTCCAAATAAGACGCTTCTAATGTTTGCTGGATTTCCAACGTCCGTGTCCGCGCCTCCGTGCGGGTCAATTTTTCAGCAAGTGTGTATTTCAACCCTTCGCTTCGTCGTTCGCTCGGAACAGGTTGGAATTGTTCTCTCATACAGTCCTAAGTGTACAGGTTGATGGCTATTTGCGTCCTAGAATGCCAGATCGTCCCAGAGAGTGTAGCCACCCGCGCGCTCTTTGTACCACGCCCAAACATCGTCCGTGGACGTCTGACCTGGAACTAATCTCCCCCCCACAAAAAATCCTCCCGAATTCGGGAGGATTTTTTGTGGGGTGCCTAAAGGGAATCGAACCCTTATAGCTGGGACCACAACCCAGTGCACTAGCCGTTGTGCTATAGGCACCATGTGGCTGCGACGCGGAAGGAATATAGCACCGTTTCTCCCGAGGATCAAGGGGGCTTCGGCGCTTTTGACAGATCCCCCCGTACGGGCTAGTGTACCCCCGCATTTATGAAACGCATTCTGGCCGCTTTCATCGCGTTTTTGGCCATGGCAGGCGTCGGCTGCGCCAGCCTGTCTTTGCGTCCGGCTCCCGCAAATACCCCTGCCCCGGCCACGACGGAAGCTATTACGGATCTGGTTGGCGTGGTTGCAGAGACCGATGTCTCCGCCCGCCGCATCCTTTTAGTACTGCCGGACGGCACGGCCGAGGACGTAACTTCGGACAATGACCGGGACCTGGCCAACTTGCGCGTCGGCATGCTCATTTCCGTGAATGGCACGCGGGACTTGTCCACGCGCTTTATCCGCGCGTCCGGCATGCGCGTCGCGCAGGACTCCGGCCTGCGCATTGCCTCGCCGACGGCGGGTGCCACCGTCACGTCCCCGTTGGTGGTCTTCGGCTTTGCCAAGACGGTTACGGGAACCGTTACCTGGCGCGTGCGCGATTTCTCCGGCGTTATTAAGGCGTCGGGCCGTGCACCTGTTCAGGGTGACGCGAACGTGTTCGCTCCGTTCCGCTTGGATATCTTCCTGCCTAAGCTTGGTACGGCGGATTTTTCCCTGGAAGTGGCGGTGCCCGATATGCGCGGCACGGACACGGCCGTGGCTTCTGTCCCACTCAAGCTTCTGGAAAAGGACGGTATTAGCTTGACGGTCTTGTTCCCGAACGCCACCCTCGGCGCCCGCGCCAACTGCAGCGTGGTGTTCCCGACGACGCGCGTGTTGGCAAAGACGTCCGCCTATGCCCGCGCCGCCGCCTTGGAACTGTTGAAGGGGCCGACCGATGCGGAACGCGCGTCCGGTTTTAACACTTGGCTTCCGGCGAATACTGCGCTCCGTTCCATTTCCGTGAATGAAGATACGGTGACCGTGGATTTCAGCAAAGAGATTAATCAGGCGGCCGCCGGTTGCCGTACGGACGGCATTAAGGCCCAGATTGCCCAGACGTTCCTGCAGGTGCCGGGCATCCGTAATGTGGTGGTGAACGTCGAGGGGCAACCTTCTGCCCGTTTCCAGCCGTAAATTACAAAAATCCCCGTATTGACGGGGATTTTTTTGTTTTTCACCCCCTTCCCCATTGACAGTTCGTTCTCAGACTTGTATCTTACGCCCCGCTGCTCGGAAAGGAACGGGCATTCCGCTCTTCACAACTGAGCGAAGGATCCCCGATTTTTTGTCTGATCGGGGCCACTCTGCCTGCGACACCGCAGGCACCCATTGGTCGAAGGGTCATGAGACCGCACAAGGCAAGGTACACCGTGAAGAAGATCCAGGTGAACGGCAAGATCATCAAGGCCAGGGGCTTCAAGGACGCCAAGGCGCAGATCCGGGCCATGGGCCTCGACGCCAAGGCGTTCGGCCAGGCCATGGCTGCCGCGAGCGCCGCGTTCCCGAAGAAGATCCGCACGACGGACGCTTCCAAGGGGCGCGGCACCCAGCAGGTGCAGCGCGCCTCCGCGGGGCCGCGGACGGAAGTCGCGATTACGCGGCTGCAGGACAACGGCATCAGGCTCCAGGTCCTCACGGGCCCGAGCAAGGCCGTCCTCAAGGAGGTGCGCGGCAACAAGAACGCCCGCAACCTCCTGCACGCCGAGATCCAGACCCACGTCGTCGGCAAGGATCCGCAGGCGACCGTCGTCCTCCTCGAGGGCAACGTCGATCGCGCCAAGGCGGGCAGCGTCTCCAAGGAGATGCTCGCCCCCTTCATCAACCAGGTGGGCTTCAGCCGCCTCAGCGGCGTGAAGGCGATCAAGGCGTTCGGCCAGCACGGCTACGCCCCGATCGGCGAGAACCTGAACAAGGAGAACGTCCGCCGCTTCGTGCAGGCCCTCGTGGCCGTCACGTACAACGGCACGGCGCTCCGCGGCGCGAAGATGGGCGGGGAGGAGATCTCCACGAACATCTTCCTCGCGACCGACGCCAAGGTGCGCCAGATGGCGTGGTGGCCGGCGAAGCAGCCGGGCAACTACGGCGTCCTGGTGCTCGCGGCGAACGGCGGCGCCCTCTCGCTGTCCTACCTCGGCACGTACGGCCTGTTCGGCATCGCGGCGAACGGCCAGGCGTTCACGGCCTCGTTCGAGGACGCGATCAAGGCCGCCGCCGTCGCGCAGGTCGAGAGCAAGGTCGCCGTGATGCCGTGGAAGGACCTCGCCCTCACGTTCGACGGCAAGATGGGCATGGGCACGTTCGAAGCCTCGGTCGCGTCCTCGATCAAGGACGCCGAGACCCAGATCACCACCGGCTACACCGTGTACGTCACCGGCAAGGACCACCTCGCCATCGTGGAGCTCTCCCAGAAGGACGCGTCCATCACCGCCAAGGTGAAGGAGACCGTGCCCTTCCAGAACGACATGGCGGTGCTCGGCTTCGCCAATGACGGCACCACCGTCGTCACTGCGAACCTCAACGGCGGGCCGAACCTGTTCGGCTTCCGCCCGATCGAGGAGCTCGGCCTCAAGACGGAGCACCTCCCGGCCGGCATCATCGCCGCCCGGAAGGTCCGCGCCGACCGCATCGCGGCCAAGCAGACCCAGGCGTAGTACTCCTTCGCCTGCCACTTCCCCGCCCGCTTCTCCCACTCGGAGAGGCGGGCGGTATTTTTTTCTCTACACCTTGACCTTTTTCGCCCTCGGGCGTATCTTCGGCGGGCGTCCATTGACGCAGCCCGGCCCTTTTGGCCGGTTTTCCGCCGCATCCGCTTGCGGCACCCAAGAAGAGGTACTCGTGGAGACCCAGATCGTTGCACCCCCGCGCACGAACCGCTCCGTCCCCGTTCTGCACGTGAACGAGATCGTGCCCGCGCGCGACCTCCCGACCATCATCGGTCGGGCGCTCCAGGAGAACGCGCGCGACAGCATCGTCGCCATCGGCATCGGCCGCGGCGGCGAGAAGGCCCACGTCATCATCGCCCCGGCCTCGGCCAAGGACGAGCAGGTGACGTTCCGGCCGGACCTGTTCCGCTACGTCGCCGAGATGGCCCCGTTCGGCGAGTTCGTCGCCGGCAAGCACATCGCCGGTGTCCGTGCGCTGCGCGTCGCCGGCTTCCCGACGGTCTCGGTGCTCGAGGCGCTCCGCCCGATGCTCGAGACGCACGGCCCCGCGCTCTTGGCGGCCACCCGCGGCTACCTGTCCGCGCCAGTGGAGGACCTGCGGTGGGTCTTCGGCTCCCAGAACATGGAGATCCACGTCCAGGGAACGTCGAACTCCTTCAGCCGGGAGCCCCGCCGGACCTTCGGTGCGGTGGACGGTCGCTTCGCGGTCACCACCATGCACGGTCAGCTGGTCCTCGTGAGCAGTAGCAAGCGCGCGGACCCCGACCCGGAGTACCCGGAGCGGCCGGATCCCCGCCTGACGCCCGTCTGCATGAACAGCGGCGGTACCGTCGTGACCCACGACGTGGTCCACATCTCCGCGCCGCTGTGGCCCGACAAGACGCGCGGGTCCGTCCGTCCGTCCCGCTGGTACCACCTGGTCCAGGGCGCGGGCAAGACGACCCTCGTCAGCGTCGGGTCCGACAACCCCGGCCGCTGCGCGACCTTCCGTTCGGAGGGCCACGTGGAACACCCGCGGTTCGCCCGCATCGTCTTCCTCGACGTGCTGGGTGGGAACGCGTGCCTCACTCGTGACGCCGTCACGGGCCTTATCCGCCCCATGGGCCTCGCCGAGGTCCCCTTCCTCCCCAAGGAAGTGAACCAGCTCGTCCGTTCCTTCTAAGCGGCCTACGCGTCCTTCGGCCCTGATGGAGGGCCCGACACCTTTCGCAAGACAGGACGCGCCACGCCGCCTCTTCCGCCGTTCCCGTGCCGCAACACGGGGACGGCCTTTTCTTTTGGGTGACCGGTGTCTTTTCGCTCCGGTTTTTGCTACCATTCGGGCACATGAAATCCGCTTCCAAAACCTTGATCTTGCTGGATGGAAACGCCCTGCTCCACCGCGCCTGGCACGCCTTGCCCCCCATGACCACCAAGGCCGGGTTGGTCGTGAACGCGGCGTACGGGTTTTCCATCGCATTGGAGAAAATCCTGGACGACTTTGAGCCCGACGCCATGGCCGTCTGTTGGGATTTGCCCGGCAAGACGTTCCGTCACGAGGCGTACGAGCCGTATAAGGCGACGCGGGAGAAAAAGCCCCAGGAATTGTTCGACCAGATCCCGGTGATCCAAGACATCCTGTCCACGTTCGGCATCCCGTCCGTGTCTCTGAAGGGATACGAGGCGGACGACGTCATCGGCACGCTCGCGACGCACGGGGAGAAACTGGGTTACCACGTGTACATCGTGACGGGCGATATGGATGCGCTGCAGTTGGTGGACGAACGCATCAACGTGGTCGCGTTCGTCAAAGGCATGTCGGAAACCAAACGGTATGACCGCGCGGCCGTCCATGAACGCATGGGGCTTTATCCGGAACAGCTCATCGATTACAAGGCGTTGCGCGGCGATCCGTCTGATAATTTGCCCGGCATCGCGGGCATCGGGGAGAAGTCCGCGGTGGAGTTGATTGAGGCGTTCGGGAGCGTGGACGGCATTTTTGCCGCGCTCAAAAACGGCGAGGTCCCCTCCAAGTACGCCAAGAAGCTGACGGGCCATGAAAAAACCGCGGAACACATGCGCATGCTGGTCACGGTGGTGCGCGACGCGCCCGTGGCATTCGACTGGAAGAAGGACGCGAAGCCGCCGGTGCGCGACGCGGCCAAAATCGTGCCGAAGTACCGCGACCTGGAGTTCCGCAGCCTTATTCGCAAGTATTCGGAGGTGGCTCCGCCCCCGTTGGAACATCCGGACGGTGAAGCGAAACCCGCCAAGGAACCGAAGGGCTTCGGCAAAAACGTGACGCTTGCCAAAACCCGCGCGGAATTTGAAGCCGCGTTGAAGAACCTGGGCCACGACGTCGCGGCGGTCTCCGCATCGGTGCGCCCCGCGGACCTGTTCGGCGGCACCAAGGCGTCCGTGGCGGTTTCGGACGGGACGCACGCGGTCGTGGCGGCCGAGGCGGATGCCGGCATGCAAGAAGCGGCCGGACAGTATTTGAAACAAGCGTCGTTGGTCATCGGCCACGACCTAAAGGCGTTGATGCACCTGACGGGTTGGCGTTTCGAACGCAAGGCGTTCGACCTGATGGTCGCGTCCTACCTGCTCCACGCGGGGAGCCGCGCCCACGACGTCGCGTCCATCGCCGCGGAATTCCTCAAGGCCAAGTTGCCGGAGGTTCCCACGGTCATTTCCACGGACCGGGACGCCAAGGCGGTCGGCATGGCCGTGACGCTCTTCCCCGCCCTGGCGAACAAGCTCGGCGAGGCGCTCCGGGAACAAGGCATGACCAAGGTGATGGATGAAATCGAAATGCCGCTCCTGCCCGTCTTGTACGACATGGAAAAAACGGGCATCACCCTGGACGTGGACGCGCTCGCCGCGCTTTCCAAGAAGCTGCAAAAGCGCATCGACGCGCTGACCAAACAGGTCATTGAGGCGGCCGGCGTGGAATTCAACGTCAATTCCCCGTCGCAGTTGGCCGACGTCCTATTCTCCCGCCTGGGGCTGCCGACCAAGGGGATCAAAAAGACGTCCACCGGCTATTCCACCGCCGCGTCGGAATTGGAAAAGCTGGAAGACGAACACGCGATCATCCCGCTCATTTCCGAGTACCGCGAACTTTCCAAGTTGCAATCCACCTACGTGGAAGCGCTGCCGAAATTGGTCGGAAAAGACGGCCGTATCCACACGACGTTCGCCCAAACCGTGGCGGCGACGGGCCGCCTGTCTTCCGTCGACCCGAACCTGCAGAACATTCCCATCCGCACGGAATTGGGGAACGAGGTCCGCAAGGCGTTCGTCGCCGGCAAGGGGAAACGGTTGATCGCGGCGGATTTTTCCCAGATCGAATTGCGCCTGATGGCGGTGATCGCCAAGGACGAGCCGTTCATCCGCGCGTTCAATGACGGCGCGGACATCCATACGCGCACCGCGAGCGAAATTTGGGAAGTGCCGGAGGACAAGGTCACGCCGGAGATGCGCCGGAACGCCAAGGCCATCAACTTCGGCCTGCTGTACGGCATGGGTCCCCGCGCGTTGGCCCGCAGCACGAACATGAGTTTCGAAGAGGCGCAGCAGTTCATTGAGAAGTACTTCAAGATCCACCACGCCGTGCGCGCGTACATGGACGCCATGAAAGCGCAGTCGCGCACGCTCGGCTACGTGGAAACGCCGCACGGCCGCCGCCGGTCGTTCCCGGAGATCTCTTCCGGCGTGCCGGTCCTGGTCGCCCAGGCCGAACGCATGGCGATCAACATGCCGATCCAAGGCGCGGAGGCGGACGTGGTCAAACTGGCCATGATCGCCGTGGACGGCTGGTTGAAAAAAAGCGGTTGGCCCGCCCACATGCTGCTCCAAGTCCATGACGAATTGGTCATCGAGGCGGACGCGGACGCGGCGGAAAAAGTCGCCAAGGGCTTGAAGGAAATCATGGAAACCGTCGTGCACCTGCCCGTTCCCCTGGACGTGAACGTCGAGATTGGAAAAAATTGGGGAGAGATGGAATAAGGAAAAGCGCCCTCCGGGGCGCTTTTGCGTTTCGGGGGCCACCAGGTAAGATGCCCCTACTATGGTCCTCTGCGTCTACGGCGACGCGTTCCGCGTAAAGGAACGGGTGAAAGAATTGAAAGACGCCTTTCGGGCCAAGCACGACCCGACGGGGTTGAATTTCACCCAGTTTCCCGCCGACGGGCAGAAGGTGAACGCGTCGGAGGCACTGCAGAGCGCGCTCGCTTCCCCGTTCTTGGGCGCCCGGCGCATGGTGATCGTCCGCGACGCCGTGGCCGGGGCCAAAAAGGAGGCGGAAAAGGCGTGGGCCGGCGCGGAACGCGTGCCGGAGTCCACCGTGCTTATCTTTGCGGACGCGGCAGATACGGCGACGGTGGAAAAATCCGCGCTGTTCAAGCTGTTTTCTGCATTCGGAGCAAAAATGGAACCGCTCCCTTCCCCGTCCGGGGCGGAATTGGCCAAGTGGATCGTCCGCCGCGCTGCCGCGTTGAACGTGGGTGTCTCCGCAGACGCCGCGCAGGAATTGGCGCTGCGCACCGGCAGCGACTTGTGGCAGGCGGACGCGGAATTGAACAAACTCGCCTCCTATGCCGGCACGGCGACGATTACGTCCACGATGGTCGCGGAGATGGTGCGTCCCGCCTTCGAAGGCCAGATGTTCGCCCTGATGGACATGGTCAGCCAAAAGCGCCCGCGCGAGGCGCTGCGCATGCTGGAAGAAGAACGCCAGGCCGGCAGTGCGGATTTCTACCTGCTCTCCATGCTGCAGCGCCAAATTCGTCTATTGTTCTCCGCGCGTTTGTTGCTAGATGACGACCCGCGCGCGTCCGGACCACAGGCAGCAGAGGTCCTTGGTGCTGCGCCGTTTGTCGCGGGCAAGGTTTTGTCCCAGGCGCGCGGGTTTGCCACACAGACGCTCCGCGACGCGCAAGCACTTACCTACGCGTTCGACGTCGGGGCGAAAAGCGGCCGCATCGACGCAGCCCTCGCCGTGGACCTGTTGTTCGCAAAATTATTGGGCGCGTAGCAAACAAAAAGACCGGCACGAGGCCGGTCGTTTTTGTTACTTGGCCAACGCGTTGGCCTTTTTGGTCGTGCGGGACTTGTAGCGGGCGGCGGTGTTCTGCTTCATGATCCCGCGGGCAACGGCCTTGTCCAGCTTTTTGCTGATGAGGCTGGCCGTTTCCTTGGCTTCCTTGGCCTTCTTGTCCTCGGAGAGCTTGCGGAACTTCACGCGCAGCGAGTTGATCTCGGCCAAGGCAACCTTGTTGCGCTGGGTGTGCTTGATCGACTGGCGGAGCGCCTTCTTGGCGTTCGCTTTGATGGGCATAGGTTCGGTACGGACCGCGAATTAATCGAGAGCGAATCGATATAGCGTGCGGGGAGTGTACGGAAATACCCGTATTTCGTCAAGACTTAGTCCAAATTCGGCTTCTCCGCCTCAATTCCCTCAAACGTCTTCCCCACCGCGCCTTCCGTGATGCGGAAAACGTCCTTGTCGATCTTGCCGAACTCCTTGGTGGCGAGATTGTACTGGTTCACTACGGTCGTGAGGTTCTTCCCCACGCTTTGGAAATGCCCCGTGTACGCCTCCAGGTGTTTGCCGAATTCTGCCATGCGTTGGCGGATTTCCTTGGACTTCTCTTCAATCTTCATGGCGTTCAAACCCTGCAAGACGGTTTGCAGGTAGGCTAGGAACGACGTCGGCGAGACGATGATGACGTGGTACTTGGATGCCGCGCGCTGCAGGATGTTTTCCTGGTCTTCCCCGCCGCCCGCACCGATTTTATTCACGAGCAGTTCGTAATAAATCGCCTCGTGCGGGATGAACATGAAGGCGAAATCCACGGTGCCTTCCGTCGGGCGGATGTACCTGGCCGTCTCGACGATGCGATTTTTTAAGTCACTGAGAAAGAGCTGCTCCAGGCGCTTTTTGGTGTCCGGATTGGTTTCGTCCGCGAGGCGGTTGTAGTTTTCCAAGGAGAATTTGGAGTCCACCGGGACGACCTTGTCCTTCACGAGCACCGCCGCGTCTACGATCTCTCCGTCCGCGAACTTGTATTGCATCTGGAACGCGTCTGGCGGCAGCGAATTGCGCAGGATGGTTTCCAGGAAATATTCGCCCAGGATGCCGCGTTGCTTGGGGTTCTTGAGGATGTTTTGCAGGTCCGACAACTGCGCGCCGTATTCCATGATGCGCTGCTGGGCATTTTTGAATTCGCCGCTCTGTTCCTTAAATTGCCCCGTGAATTGCGTGACGAGGGTCTGGATCATTTCACTTGTTTGCTTCAAGTTGCCTTGAAGTTGGGTGCTTTGGTCATGGGAGCTCCGGAACAGCCGGTCATTCATGGCGTCCAGCCGTTGCTGCAGCTCCGTGCGGTGTTGTGCGTTCAGGGATTCCACGTCGCGCCGCAAATTACGCAATTCGTCCACCAGGCCCGCGTCTTGGCCGGCGGATTGTTTGGTGCGTGTCACGGCGTACGCGGCAGCGGCAAGGGCACCGAGGGCAATGAGAAGGATGATGAAGGGGGAGTCCATAAGGAAGAGCGTTGACGGTGCGCAGATGTTTCCGTATCATACCGGCACCGTTCACTCGGTTCCAGTCGGACGCGTGTTTCCTGGAGATTCCCATGGAATAACATTTTACGACACATGTTGTCGTGAAGTGGGGATTGAGCACGGGCGCCAAGAGCCCCTGTAGCTCAACGGATAGAGCAAATCG
>CAZTTQ010000020.1:13149-14566 GCA_964616135.1 uncultured Gammaproteobacteria bacterium | reverse complement strand
GTGCTGCTGGTAGCGGGACAGTTTGATCTGCTCATTCAACGCGAACATCTTGCCGTCGATGCGCACGCGGGCGAATCCAGAATTATAGAGGTCGTACAGCAACTGGTAATACTCGCCTTTGCGGCCGCGGACGACCGGCGCCAGGATGTCGATGCTCCCCTTGGTCTTGGAACCGGCGGGCGGCTTGCCGTGTTCGTCCAGCAATCGCAAGACGACGTCCACCATTTCCTCGTTGGTGAGCTTTTCAATCGGCTTATTGCACTTTACGCAGTGCGGCTGGCCCACGCGGGCATACAACACGCGCAGATAGTCATAAATTTCCGTGATCGTGGCGACCGTGGAGCGCGGGTTGGAGCTGTGCGCCTTTTGGTCGATCGAAATCGCCGGCGAAAGCCCTTCGATCTCGTCCACGTCCGGCTTTTCCATCTGCCCCAAGAACTGGCGGGCGTAGGCGGACAGGGATTCCACGTAGCGGCGCTGCCCTTCCGCGAAAATGGTGTCGAACGCCAAACTGGACTTGCCCGAACCGGACAACCCCGTGATGGTGATCAGCTTGCCGCGCGGCAACTCAAGCGAAATATTCTTGAGGTTGTGCTCGCGCGCGCCCTTGATGATGATTTTGTCGTGCATACTTAGTCGGTCGAATCGGATTTGGGAACGCGCTTTTGTTTCTTCGGCACCGTAGCCTTTTTCTCCTTCGCTTCCATTTCTTTCTTGAGAACGGAGATTTCGTCGCGGAGGATGGCGGCGGTTTCGAAGTCGAGCTTCCGGGCCGCGGCCTTCATGTCGTATTCCTTTTCCTTAATGACCTCCGCAATTTCATGCGGTTCGGCGGTCATTTCCAGCTTCAGGACCTTTTTCACGTCCACCGGGCCTTCACCCAAGCCGAGCGTGGCGCGGATGTCCGTAATGGCCTTAATGATGGTTTTGGGCGTGATGTTGTGTTCCTTGTTGTAGGCCAGCTGGATATTGCGGCGGCGCTCGGTTTCCGACAGCGCGCGCTTCAGCGAGCCGGTGACTTCGTCCGCGTAGAGGATGACGCGGCCCTCCACGTTACGCGCGGCGCGGCCGATGGTCTGGATGATGGACGTTTCGGAACGCAGGAAACCTTCTTTGTCCGCGTCGAGAATGGCGACGAGGGTGACTTCCGGCAAGTCCAAGCCTTCGCGCAGCAGGTTCACGCCGACGATGACGTCGTATTTGCCCTTGCGCAGGTCGGAGATGATGGTGATGCGGTCCAGGGTTTCCACGTCGGAGTGGAGGTACTGTACCTTCACCTTTTGCTCCGTGAGGTATTCGGTCAGGTCTTCCGCCATCTTTTTGGTGAGCGTGGTCACGAAGCAGCGCTGGTCCTTGGCCACGCGCTTTTTGATTTCCATGATCAGGTCCTGCACCTGGCCGGGGTAGCTCGGGTCAT
>CAZTTQ010000020.1:0-13139 GCA_964616135.1 uncultured Gammaproteobacteria bacterium | reverse complement strand
GAGTGGAGAAATCTCTGTGCCACGTAGAGACCTCTCGACTTCGCTCGAGGTGACAGATGGGGGGCGCATGGCACCTGCGGTCACCGGGCGGACGTCGACTTCCGGATCCACCAAGCCCGTCGGGCGAATGATCTGCTCCACGATGCGGGAGGAATGCTCCGCCTCATATTTGCCCGGCGTGGCGGACACGTAGACGGTTTGGCCGACCTTTTGTTCAAACTCCGGGAAGCGCAGCGGGCGGTTGTCACGGGCGCTGGGCAAACGGAAGCCGAAGTTCACCAGGTTGTCCTTGCGCGCGCGGTCGCCCTCATACATGCCGCCGATTTGGGAGACGGACACGTGGCTTTCGTCGATGAACGTCAAAAAGTCCTTGGGGAAGTAATCCATCAAGGTGTACGGCGGTTCCCCGGGCGCGCGGCCGTCGAAGTGGCGCGAGTAGTTTTCAATCCCGGCGCAGAAGCCGGTGTTCTTGATCATCTCCACGTCGTAGCGCGTGCGGCGGGAGAGGCGTTCGGCCTCGATCACCTTTCCTTCTTCTTCGAATTTCTTCAGCTGGACAGCCAGTTCTTCCTTGATGTCCGCCAACGCCTTTGCCTGGCGCTGCGGGGAAACCATGTAGTGCTTGGCCGGGAAGATCCAGCAGCTCTTGATTTCCTCCAGCTGCTTGCGGGACACGGCGTCCAGCAGGAACATGCGCGAGACGACTTCCCCGTCGAACTGGACGCGGTAGATTTTCTCCTCGTTCATCGGCATGATTTCCAACACCGGACCCTTGCCGCGGAAGGACCCGCGCTTCAAATCGCCCGCGACGCGTTCGAACTGCATGGAGACCAGGCGGCGGATCAGCTCCGAGCGGCCGAGCAATTCGTCTCCCACCTTCAGGTGGAGCACGACGCCTTCATATTCCTTTGGCGAACCCAAGCCGTAGATGCACGAAACCGACGCGACGATGATGACGTCGCGGCGCGTGAGGAGCGCCTGCGTGGCGGCGTGGCGCAAGCGGTCGATTTCCTCGTTGATCTGGCTTTCTTTTTCAATGTACGTATCACTGCGCGCGATGTACGCCTCCGGCTGGTAGTAGTCGTAGTACGAGACGAAGTATTCCACGGCGGCGTCCGGGAAGAATTCGCGGAACTCATTACAGAGCTGCGCCGCAAGCGTTTTATTGTGCGCGATAACCAACGTAGGGCGCTGCGTGCGCGCGATTACGTTCGCCATGGTGAACGTCTTTCCGGAACCCGTGACGCCGAGCAGTGTCTGGTGCTTTTCACCCGACGCCAACCCGGCCACCAACTGGTCGATGGCTTTGGGCTGGTCGCCGGCCGGCTTGTAGTCGCCTTTGAGGATGAAGTTCATAAATATCTAGAGATCCCTCGGCTACGCTCGGGATGACGGTAAAAACACGCAAATCCCCCTTAGAGACTGCTCTCTAGGGGGTCGAACGCGGTTTGTGGAAGTACGTTAACAGACAACGCGACCCCCGTCGAGGAGGCCGCGTCGTTCTTATTCGATGGGATTTCCAAACAGGACGGAGGGGAAAATCGTCGCGCCGAGGTCAATGACCATGTCGCGCCAACGCGGTCCGGCCAGCAAGGCCGCGGTGGATTCCGACTTCACCCAGTGCGCGCGGCTATCCACGCGGTCAATCCAATAGAGTTTTGGATCCGAGTTGATCTGCAGGAACGCCGTGCCTGGCTTTGGCAACATGGGCGCGCCCATGCGGTAACGGGCGATGCGGTATAACGGAATCTCCCGCACCTCGTCAAAGTTCTTGAACCACGTATGGAATACGCGTTCGTCCGGGAACGGACGGCGCGCGCCATTTTCCGCAAGATAGTAGACGGACGGCAGGCCTTCCGCCTTCAGCAGCGTCCCTGGCCCGTACGTTTCCGTCGACGGCAGACGAACGCCGGGCACGCGGATGGACAGATAGTCGTCCGAGACATCCGAGGCGTAGGGACTGGCCGTATCCGTCGCCTCCACGCGCACGAGGACAGCGTCCGTAGAACGGGAGGGGACTTTCCACGCGTACGAACCGTTTCCATTCGGCCGGTTGTGGGCGATTTCCTCCCAGGTCAGGCCCCCGTCCGGAGACCAGGACAAGTTTACGGCATCAATACGGCCAGGGCCGACCGGCGCCCATTTTATGATCACGGTCCCGTCTGCCTCAAGGACCGCGCCTGGCACCGGCTCCGTCAGGGAAATGCCTTCTGCCAACAACCGAACCGGTCCAACGCGGGATTGGTTGGAACCTCCTCCCCCGCCGCCGCCTTCTCCTGCCACCGTTGTGAACGTCCAGCTTGCGCCCAAGGCCGTACCTTCCGTGAGCAATTCCGTCGTTATACCTCCGATGGCGTGGATTTCAGCCGGGACCAGCGTCATGGTGTAGGCCGTCTCCGGCAAGAAGGCACCGTCCGCGGTCTGCGTCAGGTGGTATTCGTCCCCCCACGCCCCGTTCCACGTTCCCGGCGCGGGATTAGGGGAAGCGGTAAATTGCGTCCCGTAATCGAAGCCGATGTCCATCGCCTCCGAGAAGAGAAAAGCGATGGGGGAATCAAGGGCGATGTCCGTTTGGTCCGGCTCCGGACTTACGTTCAACAGGACGGGCGGCGCGTCTTCTTCCGCAGATGCGGACATGGCCCCGCTGACGACGCTCAGACCGGCCGCATCCAGGATGTTCCCCTCTGTAACGATCGCGAGAGGGACCACGCACCCTGTGTCCGGCGTCTCGGTCGACATATCCAAGGTGAGCACGCTTACCCCCTCCGCCGCGTAGTCTTTTGAAACAATGCTCGGCGTGCAGTCCGCGGGGATGTGGTTCGTCGATCCGACCATCTCCAACGTGCCTTCCAATTGCGTCCCTCCGTCGGTCACATCGACCGACTCGGAAAAGTAGACATCGAGCTTATCCAAGGTCCCATCCTTATTCTGGTCACGGGCAACCGTGCGATACGCGTACGGAGCCGCGCCGTCCACAGAAAGGAGGGACGACGTCTCGGCCGGCATCGAATCACTTCCGCCCGGACCATGCAACGATCCTCCGTGAAACGTCACGGATGCCTTACACCCCGTATCCAACTCATCCACCGAGACCGGGATTATCTGGGTTTGGTTGGACGGCAGGCCGTTGCTGAAATCGGAAACCGTGACCGTACACGTATCCCCCACGGCCGTAAACATGCCGTTTGTGCTGGATTCCCCGTCCCCAACGATCACTGGTTCGGAAAAGCCAAGTGCCAACGCGTCAACATATCCGTCTCCGTTGTCATCTTGCGTCGTCGACGTCAACAGGAGCGGGATGGCACGGTCATATTCAATATTCCGGTCCCCGCCGTCCCCGACAGGAATGTCCTCCAATTGGACCGTGCTGTTACGCACGCAATTCGTGCACGCCGCACCCCCCAACTGCGAGGTATACACGATCTCAACGGCAGACGCGCTTGTATCCTTGGCATCAATCAGGTCCGGGTCCGTTTCGTCCAGAGAGATCGTCACGACGGCCTCCCCGGGCGACCCTACGTATGTCGAGTCCACGGCCACGCCCGTCACGGTCACGTCTTCCCCGCCACGTTGGACGGACAGTCCGTAGGGAGCGCTGCCTGCCAACACCCACGTGTCTTCCAAGGCGTCGACCACGTACAGCTTGATGGCATCCACGTAGCCGTTCCCGTTCATGTCGTACAACTCAATGTTGGCCGCCATGCCGTCCGCGGCAGAGACGAGTGGCGCCACCAGACGCGCGCCAAAAAACGCCAGGGTCAAACACCCCAGAACGCCCGCCGCCTTCCATGCGCGCCGAACCCCCATAATTCCTCCCCAGTATACTCCTCCCCACCGCGTCCTTACAGCTTCTGGATTTCCTTCAGGTCACGGTCGGGCAAATAGAGAATGAGAAGTCCAAGAATGATGCCGCCCGCGCCCAACCAGGCGTGGTTATTGTCCAAAAACGTCAGGTCGATCCAATCAAGGACGTACCAGACGCCGCGCCAGACCAACACAAGACCCAGGACGACGCCGAAATTTTTGGCCAGATACGGCAAGGTCAGCGGATGGCGTTGGTCTTTCATAGACAAAAGATTAATTCGAAGAAATGCGACACGTATCGCAAAGTCCCATGACCCGCCGTGCCGTGTGGTATAAGGCAAAGGCCGTCAGACCGAGGGCAAAGGCGGCAAACCACCAGCGGTACGTGGCGACAAAAATGGTACCGCCCAAGCCGAAGATGGCCAGCAGGGACGAATAGCACGCGGCACAGGCCATGGTGGCGGCAATGGAGCTGACCAAAATACCAAACGCACCTACCGCCTGCTTCCCCGTTCCCACCGCAAGGCGGTGACGGCGCAACCAGAGCTGCATCTGCACCAAGACGCCGTTGGAGACGGACAGGACAGCCATCAGCGCGACGACCGACCAGGGCAGCAGGTGGAGCTGGAAGCGGACGTCATTGCCCGGCGTCGTCCACACGGGCACCAGGACGAACAGGGCGAAGACCGCAAACGCAATCCCGCCCGCGGACGCGTAGTCCGCGGGCTTGGCGAAGGTCTTCTTGAGGGCGGCGGCAAGCGGGAAACGCGTCATAGTTCGCACATTGTAACACGGGCTATTCCGCGACCATCGTCCCGCGAACCATACCCATGCCGCAGCTGAACCCGTACCGCCCGGCGGCAAGCGCGGGCACCTGGACCACCGTCACGCCGGACGAGAGCGCCAGGTCCAGCCCAAGCGAACGGGAAACGAGCGTGTCCGCGCACCCCATGTTCTTGCTTCCTTGGATTTCCCAACGAATGGGGACGCCGGCTTGTACGCGCAATGCGTCCGGCTCATAGACGCCGTAGGGCGTCACGGTCATGCGGACGACTTGAACCGCCCCTTCATTCTGCGCCACGCCGACAACGCCCGAATCCTGCAGCACGGTCACGCCCACAAGCGAAAGGCCGGCGCGCAGATTGGAAATCGCGAGCGCGACGACGAATATGCCGACCGCCCGCGTGAACCGGCTCAGGCCGACCCCCTTCACGGCGGAAGCGAACGCGCCGACTCCCAACAATGCGGGCATGGTACCGAGTGCGAAAACCGCCATGGTCGCCGCGCTCGCGGCGGGATCCCCAAGGGACAACGCGTACAGCTGGATCGACTGGGTGAATCCGCACGGCAGGAAAAACGTCAGCGCGCCAAACGCGGCCGGCATCAGCGGATGCTCGGACGCATGCAGGGCCTTCACGCGTTCCGCGAGCCACGCGGGAGGCTTTACGGCGAACGAACGCGGAGCCAGGTCCAACAGGCGCCCGGCAATTCCCAACATAAGGAGGGCGACCAACAGGACGAAGATCCCGTTCGCGAACGGCGAAATCGACACGGCGCGGCCGAGAAACCCGATAAGCGCCCCGAACGCGGCGAATCCGGCCAGACGGCCCGCGTTGAACGAGACGTGCGGACGCATCCGGACGGCAAAAGACGCGTCCGGATATTTCTTGGCTGCGTTCGCCGCGGTCGCGACCACCAATCCGCCGACGACCGCCGTGCAGGAGGAAAACGCCGCGATAATCCCGATCAGGAATACGGCAAACAACCCCGTTCCCTCCCCCGTGCCGGGCGAAAAGCGGAAGAACCCGACACGCTCGCCGAGCGCGTACAAGGCCGCGGAGGCGGCCAAGACGAGCGCGAACCGTTTCCAGGGATACCGTTCCATATCATTCGTGCGCGGGAGCGCGGAGGGCTAATAGCAGGTCCGACACGTTCATGCCGGTCTTGCCCGTCTTGATCTGGCCGCCAGCCTTGGTAAAAAAGGCGGACGAATCGTTTGTCGAGAGATACGCGGCGGGATCCAATTTCTTTCGTCCGGCCGTTTCCCGAACCCGCGCGTCCGCAATGGCGCCCGCGACCGGACCGTTGTCCATGCCGTCGGACGCGCAGGACAGGACCAACGCGTCCTCCGGCACGCGGGAGAGGGCGCCCAAGGCGACTTCCTGGTTGCGGCCGCCCTTCCCCGATCCGAGCAACGTCACCGTCGTCTCCCCCGCGGCGATGAGCGCTTCTCCCGGTTTCACTTCTTCCGCCAACCGAACGCCGACGTCGCGCGCTTCTCCCGTCAGTGCCGTGGACAGGACGCGGGCATGATAGCCCAGGCGGAATGCCTCCCCGCGCATCGCGTCGACCGCTTCCGCGTTCGACACGGCGCGCACGTTGCGGACATGGGAAAACAGCGCCGGATCCTTGGGCGTTTCTTTCAAGTTGCACGCGGGCAGGCGGCACACCTTGAGCAGTTCGTATTTGTCCAACACGGCCTGCGCGTCCGCGGCCGTCGTCTGGTCCGCGTAGGTCGGGCCCGAAGCGACCACGGACAGGTCGTCCGTCGGCACGTCGGAAAAGACCAGGCTCACGACGCGGGCCGGATGGGCGACGGCCATCAGCTGGCCGCCGAGCACGTCGGACGTGTGCTTGCGCACCGTGTTCATTTCCTCGATGGTCGCCCCTTTTGCCATCATCGCCTTGGTAATGAGTTCCAAGTCGGCGCACGACAAATCCGTCGGCTGGCACAGCAGCGCGGAACCCCCGCCGGAAACCACCATGAGCACCAAGTCCTCCGCCGTCGCGTCCTTGAGAAGCGAGACGATTTCGGCCGTCGCGTGCTTGTTGACCTCCGAGGAGAACGGGTGCGTGCCGACGCGGCACAGGAGGCGGCGCAGGCTTCCCCCTTTCACGTCCAAGACGAACCCGGCGGCAATGCGCGGACCAAGAATGCGTTCCAGGGTCTTCCCCGCTTCAAACGCGGCCTTGCCGATGGCGACGACAAGGAGGCGGCGGACCTTGGAGAGGTTGTACGGCTCCCCGGCGATGACCAACCGGTCTCCTTCAACCGAAACCAGCCGCTTGATGGCGGTGCGCGTTTCCACGGCGGCGAGGCCGGCTTCCAGAATGCGAAGCGCGTCACGCCGGAGCGTCGTGCGGCCGAGCCACCAAGAGCGCTTCACGAAGCCGCCCATATTAGGCGTTCTTGACCCGTTCCACCCCGTTGAAAGACGAGACTTTTTCCGCGACGGCCTTCGGAACCAGGGCACGCCAATCGCCGCCCGCCTTCATGCGCGCGCGGACTTCCGTGGCGCTGATGCCCGGCACCGGCTTGATCTGCTTCACCTCCTTGCCGGCGTCCTTAAAACACTTCAACACGTGTTCGTTCCCGCTCCAGACGACATGGACGTCGCCCGCGAGCTCCAGGCACTTCTTGGTCCACGCCTCGTCCCCGTCCACGTCAGGCACTTCCACGAATTCAACGTCGAAGTTCGGGATGATGTCCGCGTCCTGCAGGGCCGCCTGGATCATGTCGCGGCGTTCCTCCGCGGTAAACGGGTTGTCCGCCGTGCCGTGCTTATCCGTGCTTCCCACCGCGACGACGATGCGGCCGCAGACTTTCGTCATACCCTTGATAACCATGAGGTGGCCGTTGTGGAAGGGCTGGAAGCGACCGACGAAGAGGCACGTGAACACGGAGGACATAGCGAGAAGATAAAATGGTTCGTTGCTGAAAAAGAGTATAGAATACGAAGAAATAAACGTATAGGCCGATTATGATTTCTTCCCCAAAGACCGTGGTCGCCGGTTCCGCCGCCTTCCTCCTGGTCGCGGCTGCCGTCGGGACGCAGCAGATGCGGATCCAACGACTGGAACGCATGCTGATCGCCGTTCCCCTTTCTCCCGACCTCGGCGGATACGTGAACGTCCCCGGCATGCTTAACACCCTCTGGTCCGACCAGCGGAACCTGTCACTAAAACTCGCCGCGTTGGAGCAGGCGGCAGCCGCCGGAACGGCTCCGCTTTTTGAGCGTGATGCCATCTTTGAAGCCGTGCAAAATTACTATTTCGCCCACCGCAGCAAGCGTCTCGCAACGCGAACGGAATTCCTGCGCCCGACGAGCAGTTTCTTCCTGGACCGGTTCTCCCTACCCAATTCTCTGTTGGACACCTATCCCACCCATACGATCTCCTTTGGAACAGGCGGTGACCGCGGAAGTATGGTTCCCGATAACGAAAGCGCCGTGTTCACCCTTTCATTCCGTAAGGCACGAGAAGAATGGCCACCTGGTATCCATTTTTTCCAAGCCGCCGGCGTAAGCGTCGAGGTTCGCGCGCTCGGCCTGGTCACGCCCGCGCCGGAGCCTGTTACGACGGACTGTGCGGGAGAACCGGACCCCGCCATCCTCGCCTTGGTTCCATACGCGCGCCAATACGCGTACGGCCGAATTTCGGACGCGGACCTTTGTGCCGCAATGAAGCCGTATAAGACCATCGATGGTGGTGAATACGGCCCGACCACCCGTCTTTTCACCCTACAAGGACAGACATCCAAGGGCGCGTGGCTGCCGACCGTCTTGTTCGCGCACACCACCGGCGGATTCGCCCATACAGGGATCCGTATCCGCGCGAACACGGGGAACGAAAGCGCGGATCCGTCGGTGGATGAAGCCGAAAAATCGGCACAAGAAAATTCCGCGCTGGAACAAGACATCCTCGCCGACCTGGTGAAAAACGTACACTTCAGCGGCTGCGAATACGCCTGTGCCTATTGAGCGACTCACCGTCCTCTGCGGCCTTCCCTTTTCGGGCAAGTCCACCTACGCCTCGGCCCACGCGGGCCCGGGCGTTTTGGTGTTGTCACGGGACGAGATCATCCAAGGACTGATGGCGGAACCCAAAAACCGCGCCCGGTGCCAAGTGCGCGCGTCCGCCATTGAGCGTCCCGTTTCCACATACTACCCAGACCGGGCACAGAACGCGTTCAATGACGCGATCACGGAATTGTACGTAGAGGAAATCGCCCGACTGCTCCGCACGGCAAAGGAATCCGAAGTGATCGTGGATGGCACGCATTTGCAGCCGGCGTCACGGGCGTTCGTCCGGGCATTTCCGGACGCGCGGCGCACGGCCGTCGTCTTTCCGGTCGACCCGGAAACCAGCGTCGCCCGTCTGCTTGCGAACAAGCCCCAAGGATTCCGAGGCACCGTCACGGACGATATGATTTGGCGCATGGGCGACGTGTTCGTTCCCCCGTTGACGGAAGAGGGATTCAACGACATCATCTCCGCATGAACGGTCCTCTTGGCGTCTTCGATTCGGGTTTTGGCGGTCTGACCGTCCTGCGCGCCATCCGCGCCAGGCTGCCTTTCCTT
This sequence comes from uncultured Gammaproteobacteria bacterium, assembly GCA_964616135.1. GTDB lineage: Bacteria > Patescibacteriota > Patescibacteriia > UBA9934 > GWF2-40-263 > JAJYIV01. The sequence continues at coordinate 3,975 of CAZTTQ010000020.1, read as the reverse complement.
TCCACCTGCTATTTCGGCGACAACGCGCGGGCCCCGTACGGCACGCGCGCGGAAGAAGAGATCTTTGCCTTCACCTTGGAAGGCGTCCGCTTTTTATTCGCCCAGGGCTGCCCCTTGGTGATTTTGGCGTGCAATACCGCCAGCGCACGAGCCCTCCGGCGCATCCAACGGGAAGTACTGCCTCTGGAGTTCCCGGACCGGCGCGTCTTAGGTGTCATTCGTCCGACGGTGGAGGCACTCGCGTCGCTCCCCAAACCCGTCGGCGTATTTGCAACGCCGGCGACGGTCGCTTCTGGCGCATGGGTTGCCGAATGCGCGCACTTGGGGTTTGCCCCGGCCCAGATGGCGTGTCCCGGATTAGTAGAGCTGGTCGAACGCGGAGAAGCAGGCTCGGCGGAGGCCGCGGTACTGGTGCGGAGCTACGCAGAACAGATGTACGCGAACCAGCCAGACCTGCAGACGACCGTGCTCGGCTGCACGCATTACCCATTCCTGCTCCCCGCCTTTCGCGCCGCCTTACCGGCGTCTGTCGGCATCCTGACACAAGGGGAGCTGATCGGCGCCTCCTTGGAGGATTATCTGCGCCGGCACCCGGACATGCACGCGCGCCTAGAAAAGGACGGCTCCTCCGTGTTCCACACCAGCGACCCCACGATTGACACGGCGGCGTTTTTCTCCTAAGATGCGCTGTCGCCACGATCAACGGGCGACAAGGAGAAACACGATGCGTGCGGTCCTTGCCATTTGTTGCATTTCCCCGCTCGTCGCCTGCGACGGCGACCCGCCGATCAGATCCGCGCCGGATCCCGTCATCGAGAAGGTAGTGGAAAAACGGGTGAACGTATACGTCTGCCCGGACGGAACGCGCACGGAGACAGAAGGGGCCTGCACGCCGGTCCCGCCGCCCGATGCCGGACCCCCCTTCGTCTTTCTCGGACACCGGTGGACGGACTACTTCACCGAGGAGGTGTTCCAAGAAGGAGAAGAGGGCGAAGCATTCACCTTGATGGCAATGACCAACCGGGTACGGCCCATCCGTCTATCCGCGGTTTCCTTCCTTGTCTACGTGGGTCTTCCCCCTCTCCCCAACGGCACGGGCCCGTGGATGTCCGCGCTTGCGGATGTCGGCCAACGGATCGACGCCTGCGCCTTGCGCGACCCGAAACCTGGCGGCGGAACGGGTCCGTGGACCGCCCCCGCCGAGGTCCCCGGGGGCCGTTCGGGGTTCTCCCTCACGTTCCCGGAACCCCTACGGGGATTCAACGTCCTCGCCGTCGTCTGTCGCGGCAAGGTCGGAGGTGACGCCGGTCTCTACCGCTATGCCGTCGAGTTCGTGACGGGGGAAGCGGCGGATGCGGAATCAGGAATCCCCATCGATTCCCAACTCCTTTCCTTCGGCAGCTCAAACAACGAGTTCCGACAGCAGGTCTACGTCTCTCCCCCGCCCCACTGACAGCACGCCGGCTTATCCACTCAGGAATGGCCGGTTTTTTATTGCCCGACCGCCTGGGTCAGCACGCGGAAACAAACACCCGCCTATCCCAGGCGGGTGCGGTGGACGACCCGTTTTTTCAAACGAAGACGTCACGTTCCTTAACGCGTAAGTTCCGCGCGGCTCTTTAGCGCCGACGCATCCGTTTGGAATGACGCGTCCAGCGGAGACAGCACGACAAGTTCGGAAAACGCCCCGCGAGGAACGTCCAAGACGTACTGTGACCATTCCACCCCAAAGAGGGCGCGTGCCGTCGGTTCATCCGGAATCGCCCGCGCCAACGGATACGCGGGGTTGGCGGGGTTGTCTTGCAGCACGTACACCGTCGGGTCCGTTTCCAGCTTTACCAGGACGACGCCCGATTTTGGCAGCAGGAACGGCCCAATAGGCAGCGTTTCAAGTACGTCCGCCTCGACCACCTGGACCGCGTCAAACGAGTCGTAGTACGAACGGAACGTCGCCGCGTTCGGGAACGGCCGGCGCGTTGCGGACCACTGGTCCGCAAAGTACACGGCCGGGCTTTCTTTGGAACGGATCGGCTTGTTCCACCAAGAAGCCATTTCCGGATACGCGTCAGCCGCAGACGCCGGCCCCGACCCGGGAGTAGCCTCCGGCGCCGAAAGAGACGTTCCTACGATGTCAAACGTCCGGTTGGACGTATCCGTTGCGTAGACGGCGGCCAAATCCGTCGCATCTACGCGGACTAATGCCCGTTCAGAAGAGACGTTCGGCACGGTCCAATCATAGAAACCCATGTTCTGGGTCGCTTCCAGGATGGGATGCCAGGTTTCGCCCTCATCCAAGCTGTAGGACAGGCTGACCAAGTCTACGCGTCCCGTATCCGGCACGGTCCATTCAATACGCGTGACAGATCCGCCTGCGAGCGTTTCCCCACCGTTTGGCACCGTCAGGCGGATTTGCTTTGACAAGCCCGCCGCGGACCCGTGCGGCGGGGCGAAACCGCCGGATGCCGTTGTCTCAACGGCATCCGAGAAGATCGCCAGGTTTCCGACAAAGGTCGCCTTGTCCGCGCCGATCGAGAGGAAATCGCCGCTCCCGCCGACGACGACTTTGTCGCTCATGGCTTGGGTGACATAAATCGCTACCGCACCGGTAGAAGAAACCAATGCCCCGTTTCCGTACGGATCCCACGTAGTCACTGAGCCGGCGGACATATCCACTTCTGCCATAAGACTGCGCGTCTGCCCGCCGACCGTCGTAAATTCGCCGCCTAGGTACACCGTGTTCGTACTTGTATCGATCGACAGAGCGCGGGCGCGGGCGTTTAGGTTTGGATTCCATGCCGTCGCGTTGTTGGTGTCTGTCGCCGTATCGAGCGCGGCTGCGTGGTTGCGCAATTGGCCACCGACTGCCGTAAACGACCCGGCAATGTACAAGGTCGTCCCACTCAACGCCATTCTGGCCACCTCCGTCAACGTACCGCCGGACCCCGGGTTCCAAGAAGTCGCCGTATTGCTGCCCGTGCTCAATTTGGCGATCTTGGCACGCGCCTGGCCTCCGACGGTTGAAAATGACCCGCCGACGTACAGATCCGTCCCATTTAACACCATGGAACTTACCTGGCCGGACGTCGCGTTCGGATTCCAAGAGGTGGCTACCCCCGTCGTCAGGTCGAAGGCAGCCAACCGGTTGCGCGTGCTCTCCCCCGCCTCCCCGCAAGTCGCATCCCCGTCACCCCCGACACACGTAAATGATCCGCCCGCATAAATCGTGTTGTTTGCCTTATCCAACGCCAAGGAGAGGACCGTGTTGGTCGATCCGCCAATTTCTGGATCCCAAGCAGTCACCGACCCGTCCACCAAGCTAATGGCCGCCAGCCGATTGCGGGTCTGTCCACCCACGGACGTAAACGTACCGCCGATATAGACGAGGTCGGCATCCTCATCCACGACCATCGCATGGACAACGGCCCCACCCGTGGCCGTCATGGTTGGATGCCAATCCGCCAATGTCCCGTCCGTATTGAACATGACCACGTGGTCCCACGAATCGTCTACGTCCGCGTACTGGAAATCACCGACGTACCAAATGTTTGCCCCCACTAACACGAGATCATATGACGAACGGTTGTCTACGCTTTTTATAAGTGACACGGAACCGTCCACCGTTGAAACAGCCTCAACGCCCACTCCCGCAGCATAAAGCGTCGTTCCGTCCAGCAAGAGCCGATAGGGAAACACCGTGCTCGCCGGATTCCATGCCGTCGCCGTCCCATCGGCCGTGGTCAGTTCCGCAAGCCCGGAACGCGCCTGACCGCCGATAGTCGAGTAGCTTCCCCCGACATACAACGTACTTCCATTCAGAAGCAGACTCCTGACGGTTCCGCTTCCAGCGGTAAGGCTTGCATCAAAGCCACTGACCAGGGTTCCCGCATCCGCCGTGCTGAATGCGGCCAACGCCTGCCGTGTGCTTTCCCCCGCCTCCCCACAGGTGGCATCCCCATCACCCCCAACACAGTCAAA
>CAZTTQ010000019.1:0-14652 GCA_964616135.1 uncultured Gammaproteobacteria bacterium | reverse complement strand
ATACCATACGCCGGATGATCACCCTTGACTTTTCTCCGATTTTGCCCTAGGGTAACCAGTCCCGTTCATCCCGAACGGGCGCCACTGAGGAATACGAGGAATACGATGAAGCGTGCCGAGGTGTGGGAACGTGTAGGGGACGTCCCCACGGGGACAACCCAGGAGTCACGCACGGCAGAAAGCGACGCTGCAGCCGCAGCTGTCAGGGAGTACGCCTCCGCGGAAGGCGACATCTTCCACTCCCTCATGAGGGAGGCGGAAGGCCGGGTGGGTGGCGAGCTGGAGTGGCGTATGTTCGCGCCGTTCCATGCTGCCGGAAGCCCCAACGAGGACGGGGCCGAGATGACCACTGGAGTCCTCGGGAAACGCGGGGATGTCCGCATCCTCATCGTCGAGGGCGGCGTCCGCGAAATTCTGACGCGGACGTTTTTCCAGAACCGCGGGGAGGAGGGCTTCCGGATGGAAGCGCTCTTGGGAAATTCCGAGTGGAGTATGGAGACCAATCCGAGCTTCGGAACGGTCTCCAAGCGGCGTCTGGAAGTGAACCGCCACCCTCTCCTCCACCTGTACGACGCCGTCGTCGGGTACGTCAGCGCCCGACGAAGCATCGCACGGCTGGAATCACTGGAGGTCGCTCCAGTGATGATCGCTGTCTACATCCGCCGCCTGGAAGTAAAGGTACGGCAGGCGGCCAGAAGGGGCATCATCCTCCCCCCACCGGAGGAGAATGGGTGGGAGGATGCCGTAAGGAGGGTCCTGATCCAGGCGGGTACTCCCACCCAGGACGTCGAACCGTTGATGTCCCCCCGCCACCCCGGAAGGATCCTGAGGGTTCCCGTCTGGACGTATACGGGGAGATCTCTCGGACACGGGTCCCGGGCCCTGCTCCGGGACATCGGTAATAACCGGGACGCCCTGGCGGAAATACGCCACGTCCAGGGCAGGGTCCGAAGCGTCTTCAATCGCTTCGACCAGATCTTTGAGGAGGTTTGGCCGACGGCCGAACCGATCCAGTAAACTCTCGCGCCCGACGCCCGCTTTCTAAGCAGGGCTGTCGGGCGTTTTTTTTATCCAGGCGATTTCCCGTCGGATTCGTTGAACGCGCCGGCTCTCGTATTGAATTCCTGTCGATTTTCGCAAACAAAAATCCCTGCGGTTCGCGCAGAGACCCTTGTGGCAGGGGCGGTTGCATGTGGTGACTTTGGTCTATTCCGCAGAAACTTTATAACGCACGTCGTAGCAGTGGCAGCCGCCTTAAACGTCATTCATAGTCGATTTATCTATCCACTATATTAGATTCTTTTCCTTTCTTCTCTCCTTCAGTATACGTTTCAAAAAAGATCCAGATTAATCCAAAGAAGTAAACACAGCCGAGCAGAAGTGTCCAGAATGAACTACGTGTTAGATCCCAAAGTCCCCAAGTTACAAACCAAACTCCTCCCCAAACAACATATAAACCTAATACGTATTGTAGAATTTTCTTCATAGATTTTTATCCTCGCAGGTTGAGCAGAGGTGTTTGTGATGATTTTTATCGAACTAATCGAATCTTATCACCTACGAACAGGTGACGGCAGTTTTCTGGACAATTTTCAAGAGTCCAAGCAAACGACATAAAAGCTATCTTACCGTAAAAGACAGATATGACTATTCCTGTTTTTGTTCCGGGAACCGATCCGACCCAATACTGGTACACCTCAGGTAAAACTTGTCCGTAAATGAGAGATCCCTGATTTTGCTTAATCCAATCCAACAGCGCAGGTTTGGGTTTAAAAAAATTCTGATAACCGACCATGTGGAGTAATCGTGCGTCTTTGTCTAATCGCGCCCCACGAATCCCAAATAAGACACCTCGCGTTATGCGATCCAAAAAATTTTGGACATTACGTAGATCCTCCTCAAGAAAATCAACACGCGTAGCTTCTCCAATATAGATACCCGATGGGGTCCTCAGATTATTTAGGGATAATTTACCTTCAATAATCTTTTTTAGATGCGGTCTCCTTTCAAAAGACCTCTTTACTTCGTTTTTTACTAACCAGTTGGCTATCTTATTTGAATCCGAACCTAGTAACGAAAACCATGCCCTGACCTGTTCTTGAATCAAGCTTGCGGACTGATTGCAAGAAAAGCACACGGGCACCTTGAGTGTTACAACGGAATTTAGACGAAGTTCTTTAAGATAAAACATCTTTGGGATTACGTGCTCTTCCGTGAGATCTTTAAATTCTTCGTTACAGTAAGTACAAAATCCCATAGGAACCTAATAGTCCATTGTTGAATTTCCCAATGATTTTCGCAAACAAAAATCCCTGCGGTTCGCGCAGAGACCCTTGTGGCAGGGGCGGTTGCATGTGGCGACCTTGGTCAATTCCGTCGAGACCTCATAGCGCACGGCGCCGCAATGGCAGCCGCCTTGGTAAGTCGTGGACATAGGGTGCCATCCTAACAGATTTACCCGCCGACCGCCTCGTCTTCCACATCTGCGTCCGCGTCCGCTTTTGTGTGGTGAATGCGGCCGTCGATGTGGTTGGGCGGGGCGTAGACCGTGTAGAGCTTCAAGTCCGAGGTCCCCGTGTTGCGGACATTGTGTTCCGTGCCCGGAGAGACGACCAGGACGTCCCCATGTGCGACGGGGGACGCGGTTCCGTTTAATACCGCTTCACCCGCTCCCGTCAAAAAGAACAGCGTCTGTTCCGTATGGACGTGCGTTTCCGTGCCGATCTCCCCACCTGGCGGGATGCACATGACCACCACCTGGCTTTTCGCACCCGTGAAGAGTACGCGGCGGAAATTCTCATTCCCTTCGGTTTCCTTCAGAATGTTCGCGTGATAGCTCATAGGACTCCCGTTAATCCCCGTCGGCAAATACCACGAGGCGTTCCCCATATTGTTTGGCGACGGCATCCCACTTCCCTTCGCAGGTGATGAGATGGAGATGCGCGCGGCCGTCCGTCGAAAAGAAGATATCCGTCGCGTCATCCGCCGCTACATCTTCTGCTCCAACTCATCCATCGTCTTTAGGAACGACGTCTCCAGGTCGATTCCGTATTTTTTCGACAAGACAAGGAGTACCCAGAGACAATCCGACAGTTCGTGCGCAAGCTTTTCATCGACGCGATCTACCGTCCGCATTCCTTCTTTTGCGACGACTAGTTTTACGAGATCGCCGACGTCTCCCACGAGACCCAAGGCGATTTCTTCATTGGTCCATTCCCTGCCGTGTTGCCGTTTCTCCCGTTCCGCGTAGCGGCCGCGAATGACCAGTGCCCGCTCCTGCAATTCTTGGAAATGCATATGATGGCCCATCATACCGCCGACCAAACAAAAACACCAACAAAATGCTGGTGTATTTGTGGCAGGGGCGGGGGGAATCGAACCCACGTCAGAGGTTTTGGAGACCTCCGTCCTACCATTGAACGACGCCCCTTCGTTTGCGTGGGCATTATACATGAAATGGCGGTTTTGGGAAGGGTTGGGGTAGGATATCCCGCATATGGATGTAAAATTGGAACCTTCCTGGAAGGCACGGCTCGCCGCGGAATTCGACCAGCCTTATTTTCAAGAGCTGACCGCATTTGTAAAGGACGAATACCTGACAAAAACAATCTATCCGCCGCCCAAGCTGGTCTTTAACGCGTTCAACTCCACGCCGTTCGACCGGGTGAAAGTCGTCATCATCGGCCAGGACCCGTACCACGGCCCCGGACAGGCCCACGGGTTGTGTTTTTCGGTCCAAGACGGCGTGCGCACTCCCCCGTCGCTCCAAAACATCTATAAAGAACTCCGGAGCGACCTGGGACTGGCGATTCCCGTATCGGGAAACTTGCAGCACTGGGCCGACCAAGGCGTATTGCTGTTGAACGCGACGCTGACGGTCCAAGCAAACACGGCCGGCTCCCACCAGAACAAAGGCTGGGAACGGTTCACGGACGCGGCGATCAAGGCGCTTTCTGATCAGCGCGAGGGCTTGGTCTTTTTGCTCTGGGGCGCGTACGCGCAGAAAAAAGGCGCGGTGATCGATGGTAAGAAACACCTCGTTCTGTCTTCCGCGCACCCTTCCCCGTTTTCCGCCACGATGTTTTTCGGCAACAAACACTTCAGCAAAACGAACGAATATTTGAAGGCACACGGACAAGAACCGATCCATTGGGGTTGACAGAGAGTCCAAATTGGGGCAGACTCAGCCGTCCGTCCCTTCACAAAAAGCGCAGTAATCCCACCGCGACCATATCCCCGCAAGGAGTCCCTCATGAAGACGTGTTGGATCGTGCTCTTCGGCGTCGTTTCCTTCGTGGGTTGCACGCCTCCTCCGCCCGCCACATGCCCGCAGACAAAAGCAATGTGCGAAAACCTCTGCGCAAGCGGGCAGGCGTGTGAGGAACGTACTGCCACGTGCGTCCCTCAAGAACGCCCGGACTGTCCACCGGGCTATTACCTCTATGCGAACGGGAGCTGTCTTTCCCTGGTTGATGCGCAATCCGTCTACGTCGGATACATGCCTTCTTCCACACACGCACCTACGTACATTGACGGCGCCAGCGCTGTCCTTCTCCAACTCAGGGTGGACGCAAGACGCCCATTCGTCATAGACGAAATCGTCTTCCGCCTGCACATCTCTCGAGCGGGAGCCGCCTCCACATGGACCTCTTCCCCCGAACACGTCACGAGGCACGTCAGACAATGCCACGTCTTCACGGACAACGGCATGGAGACGGAAGACGGCGCGCTACGGACATTGACAAGCGAAACGGACGTCGTCTTTTCCCATACTCCATTTGCGTCAACCCGTCTTCCGGAGAACGTCTTCTTGAAATGCCTGGTACGTACAGACACACGTGCCTTCGTGCAGATCGGAGCGTCGCTCGTATCCATGACCATCCGCGACGAAGAGACGGGATCCACTCTCGATGCTCGCCAGGTCGCGTACGGCCCTCGCAACCAATACCTCGAAGATCACGTACGGGTCACTTCCCTCTCCGTCGAATTTTCGGAAGGCGGCCTCTATCAGAGCCCTGGGACTGGAATCCAATACATCGTTGGGGGGCGACGGCACGCTATCCACCCATCCGGCGTCTTCACGTCTTGGTTCGGGACACGCCCCCCTTCCAACGTTTCCACAGTCAGCGACTCGTCGATCGCGCGGGTTCCTCTCGGTGACAACGTCCTCTTCCGTCCGGGAATTCCCATGCGATACGCCTCTTCGGACCCACGTCTATTTCTCACGGGAACGTGCGGAACACTCTATCCCATAGACGAGATTGCGGCCGAGCGCCTGTTGGGGTCCGGTTGGGAGGAACTGGTCCAGAACGCAGACGAGGCTACGGTCGTCTCGTACCAAGTCCGGGGCTGGACAGACATCGATGATCTCCGCCTACTCGAATACCAAAACCGGACGTTGCGGGAGGAGGTACTCCGCATAAACTGCGATTAGCCGTACGGCTCCACGTGCCTCGCGTGGAGTTTTTTGTTCGCCCGCACACAGAACGGACACGAACTGTCTGAACGGGCGTGATGGATGTGGACCGTTTATTGGAACACGCCGTCCTCCTTCAACGGGTTGACATAGGGCCGAAATTCACGTACGTTTCTCCCCTGCTCTTTCCCCACGAGGAGACACACATGCAGGCCCTGAAAACCGCCCGGTTCCTGTTCGCGCTCGCCAGCTGTTTGTCCGTGTTCGTCCTGTGCGCAGGCCTCCATCTCGTGCTGCTGTTCGCGGTCCGCGCCGTCACCCGGCCACCCGCGGCGCACGCGCGCGACGGCCTGTTTGCCTGGCAGGAATTCTGGACGCCGACCCTGCTCCAGCTGTTCTGCCTGCTCGTCGGCCTACGCCTGGAATACACGCTTCCACCCGAGGCAACGCGTGGGCCCGTCATTGCCCTCGCGAACCACCGCAGCTGGCTGGACATCTTCGTCCTGACCGGCGCGCTCCACCGGCTCGACTCCCGGCGGCTCATGGCCGTCATCAAGCGGTCCATAGCGAACGTGCCGGTCCTTGGCTGGTTCGCCCGCGGCATCCGCTGCGCGGTCGTCACGCGGAAAAAGGCGCGGCGCGAGGAAGACCTGGAGCGCGTCCGCGCCTGCGCCCGGCACGCGCGGGAGGACGGGGCGACGGTCATCATCTTCCCCGAAGGCACGCGCAACCGGCAGGCGGACGAACGCGCCGTCCTCGATCCCAAGATCGGCGGTCTCGCCGCCCTCATGGAGACCCTGCCGGAGCGGCAGGTCCTGGTCGTCGTCGTGAAGTGGCCTCCGGGCGTACGCGTCCGTACGATCCTGGAAGGAGCGACGTTGGTGGGCGCCACGATCCCCGTGGAGACCGTCTTCGTCCCCCGCGAGAGTCGGACGCCGTCCGAGGTCCTCGCCGAAGCCATGGGCCTCATGGAGCGCCGCCTGGCGCAAACGTAAACGGACCCCGTTTCTCGGGTCCGTTTTTTTATTACGCTTTTTTACTGAACCACGGCAGGAACACGCTGGTGCGTTTCGCGTATGCCTGGAATGCGGGGTCCTGCATCAGTTTTTCTTCTACCAGCGGCACGCCGGAGACAAAGCGCACCAAGTAGGTGATGACGAACGGCCCGACGAACGCGACCGGCCCCACTCCTGCGCCGTACGCGATGATGCCAAGTCCCCACCACATGGTCGCCTCCCCGAAATAATTTGGGTGGCGCGTGTACTTCCACAGGCCGGTTTCCAAAACCTTGGCCGTCCGCGTCTTGTCCGAGATGAACGCGTCCAACTGCGCGTCCCCAACCGCTTCAAACACGAAGCCGAGGACCCACACGCCCGCCCCGACCCAAGACCAGGCCCGCAGACCCGGATCCGGAATGGCCTGCAACAGGATGACTGGGGACACGACGGTCAGGGCAAAAAGCCCCTGTAGCAGAAACACCTGGAAGTACGAACGGACCGTCGCCCATTTTCCCCACGCCTTGCGCCAAGCGGCGTACCGGAAATCTTCTCCTTTTCCGCGGTTGCGGCGCGCGATGCGGATGGCCAGGCGGAGTGCCCAGACGGTTACGAGCGTCGTGGCAAGGATCGCCGTCGGCCCGAATCCGCGCCCCACGTAAGCCGCCGTCACCGCCGCGATGAGCAGGATCGGTCCCCAGGCGATATCCGCGAGGCCGTTGTTCTTCCGAACCGTCGCAACGACGAACAGGCAGGTCACTACGACAGCGACGGCGGCGGCCGGCCATGCAAACGGCAGGAGGACGGAGAACATATTAGGCCCAACCGAGTTTCGTCAGGGCGAGTTGGACCAAGAACGCGGAAAGGCCGCACAGCACCATACCCCACACCAGGTCGATCACGACGATTTTGAACGGCCATCCCTTCACGAGCGCGTGGTTGGTGAAGTCATACACGCCGTACAAGACCAGGCCGAACAGGGCGCCCCACAGCGCCGCCTTCCCCGCGTCTCCGTCCGCTTTAGGCAGAACGAACAAGACGAGGCCGAGCGGAATGAGCAGATAGACCGCCAAGGCAGACGGCCACACGGGCGCGGCGCGCATGAACGATCCGATCACTTTCGCATAGATATCCTTCGCAATAACGCCGAGCCACAGCAAGTCGATCACCAACGTCACGGGAACGGCAAGCAGGAGCGGGCGGAGGAAGTCCATACGGAAAAAGTTACGCGGCTTGTTTAACGGCACGCGCGTCCATCGTCCACGCGTCCGGTGTGCCGAGACACAAGGACAGCGTCATGAGCGACAGGACCGCGTCACGCACGCCGATGGCTCCGCCCACGCCGAGCGCGATGAACAGCAGGTGGACACCGAGCAGCCCAGCCGTGACGTGGGTATATGCGCCCAAGGCGAGCACCGAGGCCAAGACCACTTCTGCCAGTCCGTTCAACTGGACGAGCATGTCTCCCGGCATGGGGAAATACCCCGTCCACGCGGGCAAAAACCCGACCCAATCCCCCGGAGAAACGAGTTGCTGGGATCCGAACCAGAGGAACAAGAGGACGGCCGAGATACGGACGACCTGCGCGGACGTGATGGACATAGGCGGTTTATTCCAATGAGCCGATCTTCAGCAACGCCAGGGCCGCCTGGGGACGACCCGCGCTTCCGTGCTGGCGCGTAAACGACGCGGACGCGTCTTTCCCGCACATGCCCACGATCGCACGAGCACCGCCCGGATGGCGGGATACCCACGACGTCAGGTCGTACACGCTCCCGTTTACGACGGACCAACAGTCCGCCTGCGTGTTGTGCACTGCGACCGTGGCGAGCGTATAACCGCCCGGCGTCGAGGGCGAGGTCGCGGCCGGCTTCTTCGCCCTCGGCGTAGGAGAAACGGCAATCGAAACCGCCCCGGTAATTCCTTGGCCCTCGGCCGTTTCGTCTTCTTCCCCCCATTCGCCCCTCTCGATAGACGGCGTGTCATTTTTAGGCAGCTTCATGACCGGGCGGCCGTAGTACAGGATGGCGCCTCCTCCCACGACGAATACGGCGGCGGCAGCGCTCACAAGTTGGGTGCGTGTCATACGGAAAATATCGTTCTACTCCATGTCGGAGCGATAGAGGCCCCGAGACGCGTAGACGTTTAATTGAAGGCGTTTGATGACCGCGGGCCGGGCCAAGAACACCTTATCCGAGTGTCCGCGCCAGATCTCCAAGGGCGGAGCTTGGAGCGCGCGGGCATAGGAAAACGTGATCGGCCACGGGTACGGCCCGCGGCGGGCAACCGCCTGGAGGTGTTCCGTTGCCTCAACGGGCGTTTGGCCTCCGGAGAGAAAGACCACGCCGGCCAGGTCCCCCGGACAACAGATACGCAGCACGCGGGCGGTTTCTTCCCCGACTTCTTCCACCCCCGACGTATGCGGGCTTCCCGCCCCCGCCAGCACCATACTGGTCTTCAGGATGACGGCGGAGACGTCCACCTCTGTCTCTTCCAACGCGGCGAAGGTGGCGCGCAGCACGCGTTCCGTCACGTCGGCACTTTGGAGGATGTCATGGTCACCGTCCAGCAGCACCTCTGGTTCCACCATCGGTACCATGTCTGCGGCGTGGCAGGCGGCGGCGTACGCAGCCAGGCGACGGGCGTTTTCCCGCAACGACGCCTCCGTAGGCAGGCCGTCGGCAATCGGGAATGCGGCCCGCCACTTGGCAAAGCGTGCGCCGGCGGCGCGGTATTCCTCCAGGCGGCGTGGCAGGCCGTCCAACCCGTTCGTGACTGTCTCAAGCAACGACCCGGTGAGCGGTTCCAAACCTTGGTCCACCTTGATGCCCGGCAAGATGCCGCGGCGCGTAAGCGCATCCGGAAACGGCACGCCGTCGTTCCCCGCCTGGCGCATGGTTTCTTCAAACAGGATCACGCCGGACAGATACGCCTCAATCCCCGGCGCGGACAAAAACAAGTCCCGGTATTGGCGCCGCGTCTCCGCCGTGGACGGTACCGCCACGGATTCCAGCCGCTTGGTAGCGGACGACGTGCTTTCGTCCGCGGCCAGAATCCCGCGGCCGCGGGCAACCAACTGGCGCGCCGTCTGGCGCAGCTCCCCCATATGCATATGACGGCATTATGCCATATCGGGGGCTTGCCCGCTTCCCGCCGCTGCGCTACGCTTTTGCGACAGTAACTTCCTATGAGCCTACACAACCTTCCCGCCGGCAAGGAAGCGCCGCAGGACATCTACGTCGTGGTGGAAATCCCCATGAACGTGCCGCACATCAAGTATGAGATCGACAAGGACACGGAACTGCTCTTCGTGGACCGCTTCCCCATGTCGACCATGTCGTATCCGGCCCACTACGGGTTCGTGAATAAGACCTTGGACATGGACGGCGACCCGTTGGACGCGTTCGTCTACACGGACTTGCCGGTACACCCCGGTTCCGTCGTGCGCGCGCGCCCGGTCGGCGTGCTGTTCACGGAAGACGAAAGCGGCGGCGACGCCAAATTGATCTGCGTCCCGCATAAAAAGCTGGACCCGCGCTTCGACAAGATCCAGAACTACACGGACCTGCCGGAGATGTTCATTAAGCAGGTGGAAGACTTCTTCAACAACCACAAGAACCTGGAAGCGGGCAAGTGGGTGAAGATCAAGTCCTGGGGCGACGCCAAGGAAGCCATGGCGGTGATTGAAAAGGACATCAAGAGCTACGAGGCCGCCAAGTAATCGTTTTCGGACGGCTCCGTGCCGTCCGTTTTCGTTCGCCGAAAGAAGAATCCTTACCGATACGTATCAATGGACCGAACCCTCCTTCCCTATGTCTGAAAAATCTCCCCTTCTCAACGGCTTTTTGGGCGGCGTCCTCGGTGCCGCGTTCCTCATCGGTGGCTCCGGCATCCTCGTGGCGCAGGACCCGGCCGCCCGGCAGTGGCTGGGCGAAACCCTGCTTACGCCTCCCTCCGCCGTAACAACCACCACGGGAAACACGACGGCCACCGACGTGAGCGACGTGGTCGCGCAGGCGAATCCGGCCGTCGTGTCCATCGTCATCAGCAAGGACGTGCCGGTCATGGAGCAGTACCTGGAAAACCCCTTCGGCGGCATGTTCCCAGGCTTCGGATTCTCCATTCCCCGCTCCCGCCGGGTCGGCACGGAGAAAAAGGAAATCGGCGGCGGTTCGGGCTTCCTGGTTTCCGCAGACGGATACGTAGTCACTAACGCCCACGTTGTGAATGATACCGGGGCCGACTACACCGTCTTCACCAACGACGGGACGAAGTACGACGCAAAGATCGTCTCGGCGGACGAGATCTTGGACGTCGCCGTCGTGAAGATCGACGGTAAGGGCCTGCCGTTCCTGGAGTTCGCCGATTCCGACCAGGTGAAGCTCGGCCAGCCGGTCGTTGCCATCGGCAACGCGCTCGCCGAATTCCGCAATACCGTGTCCGTCGGCGTCGTGTCCGGCCTGTCGCGTTCCATTACCGCCGGCGACGGCACGGGCCGCAATGAGACGTTGGAAAACGTCATCCAGACGGACGCGGCCATCAACCCCGGCAACTCCGGCGGCCCGCTGCTCTCCCTGGACGGGACCGTCCTCGGCGTGAACGTGGCGACGGCGAACGGCGCGGAAAACATCGGCTTCTCGCTGCCCGCGAACGCCGTGAAGCAGGCGGTGGAATCGATCCGCCAAAACGGACGCGTCATCCGCGCGTTCCTCGGCGTGCGCACCGTGCCCATCACGGAAGCCCTCAAGCAGAAAAACAACCTGTCCGTGGACCAAGGGGCCCTGGTCGTCCGCGGTGAAAGTGTGGAAGAATTGGCCGTCATGCCCGGCTCCCCGGCCGACAAGGCGGGATTGGCCGAAAACGATATCATCTTGGAAGTGGACGGCGTGAAACTGACGGAAGACCACACCCTGCAGTCCGTCATCCGTTCCAAAGCTCCCGGCACCCGCGTCTCCCTCAAGATTCTTCACAAGGGCGAACGCAAAACCGTCTGGACGACCCTGACCGAAGCTCCCAAGCCCTAACCTTTCGCCTATGGCCCGCCGCTTCCTTTCCCCCGCGCTCGCCGACTTGCGGCAAGACATCGCCGGTTCCGTCCCGCTTGACTTGGTATTCGCCTGGGCGGACAGCGCGGGAGACCAGGAAGCCCACGACCGCCTGCTGGCGCCGTTCTTGGTGCGCGGCACGGTCGTCTCCAGCGACGCGTCAGGCCTGAGCCGGCTCTCCAAGGAACGGCCGTTGTTGGACGTCCTGCGTCTGGTGCAGGAGCCAAAAGAATCCATCCACGCCTACGGCCGGGCCGTCGGCGGCGAACCAGTCGGCGTCTGGGCCGCGGACAACACCCAGATGTTTTATCCGGCGACCGTGAACCCGGCCGACGTCGTGGCCGCCATGGCGGCGGCACTGGCGGAAAACGCCGGGCAAGAAGTCCGCATCGGCATGGCGGCCCACGTGGGCACCTACCTGCGCCTGGGCGGCGGTTTGTTCGGCGCGGACGCGGAGTTCGTGGAACACGTGGCCGAAGACCACACCAAGGGCGGCGAGCTCGTCATGAGCGGTGCCGTGCGCGACGCGGCAGAAGAGCGTTTCCCGGGCTCCACGGTGCCCGCGCCGGACATCCGCGTCATCGGCGACGCCTTATTCCGCTTCCGCGCTGCCGCCGTTCCCGCGGCACGCAAGGACGCGACCGCCCCGTACCCCGCCCCGTTTGACCGCGCGTTCGCGGACTTCATCCGCCGCACGGATGCGACCGAATCGGAACAAGACGCGTTCCTGGCACGTTACCGCCACGTCGGGCCGGTCGTCTTCCTAAAGGTCCGCCACAAGGAGAGTCGCTTCCTCCTGGATCGGCTGGCGGACTGGGCAGATGCCTCCGCCGCCGCGCGCCAAGCTGCCGCGACCCAGGCGGCTGACTGCGTGAAGTGCAACGGCGACATTGGCATTTTCCTCTGCCCGTCCCCGACGCACGCTGAACGCTTCGCCCTAGGGTTGCGCGACGCCATCGTAGCCGCCGGATTCACGTGCAACGTCGGCGTGGCAGACGGCGAGACGTTCGTCTTCCCCCTGGACCACGGCGGCCGCGATATTGCCGGCGTCCCCGTCAACCTCGCCTCCAAACTGTCGGAGGAGATGGGAGAATTCCCGAATGCGGTCCATCTCCTGAACGGCCGCGGGGGCACGGCGTTTTCCACCACCATTTCCGGCGTGGAACTGCGCGGTGCCCGGTGCTGATCGCACTCTTTGGTCCAAAAACGAACGGAAACCGCCCCAAATACGGGGCGGTTTTGTTGTTCCCTTGATCAACGCGGGAAAATATGGTATCGTCATCAACCCCAGCACGCACGCGCGCCCTGGTTGTCCCAAGACGATTCCCCTCACACACGTGGGTGGCGCACGCCTTGAGGCAATCGGCCGTCCTGCCGAAGCCAGGTTCCTGGCCCGTTTCGCTGGATCATTCACCCATCCTATGAGCGAACATCTTGATATTGTGTCGGAGGAAACCGGGCTCGCGCTCGGCCATTCCCTCCCCCGCCATGAAGCCATCTCCGCCAAGGCCTGGTGCCGTTCCACCAACGTCTTCGTGGTTAACTCCAAGGGCCAGGTCCTCTGCCACCAGCGCTCCTTGAATAAGGAACGCTACCCGGGCGTCTGGAGCACCCACCTGGGCGGCCACGTCGGCACGGGTGAAACGTACGAAACGAACGCCGCCAAAGAGGTAGAGGAAGAAGCAGGCATTCGCGTCCACCCATCGCGCATCATTCACTGGCGCACGACGCGCATCAACCGCTCCCGCCTCTGGGTCCGTGAGTTCGTACTCTTGCACGACGCTCCCGCGGAATCCCTGACGCCGCAGCCGGGAGAGGTGGAGAAATTCGCCTGGTTCACCCCGGAGGAAATCCTCCGCATGGAAAAGGAGAACCCGTCCCAGTGGCTCGCCGGCACGCATGATTTCCAGACGGAATATTACTGCCTGCGCGCGGCTCTCAACGCCGTCCATTCCACGGGCGCCATGAACGTCCCGCAGGACATGCATGCGTGGCACCCCGCCGTGTCCGTATAAAGCCGCCTTCGGGCGGTTTTTGCGTAGAAAAAAGCCGCGTCCCCGTGGGGGAAGCGGCTGTCAGAACACGAAGAGGTTATTGGCGATCTCGATCGTCCGAGAAGGATCCTTGGGATCCAGGACCTTCTTGGGGTCCGGATCGTCGACGCCGGGAAGCTGCTCGGGGAGGAAGAAGCGCACGTACGGCGACTTCTCTAACTTCCGAAAGACCTCCATCGGCACGACGAGCTCATAGAGCCGGAGCAGGCGACGGACGAGCTGGTCCGGTTCGTGGACCGACGCCGCCATACCGACGCGCGGCTGGTACATGGGTGTCACGTATCGAAACTCGATACTCCGGAAATCCGATGAAGGCAGGATTTGCTTGGGAAGCTCCACCCCGCACAGCTCCTCCCAGATCTCACGCGAGGTATCGGTCTCCGCGGCGTCCTCGCCGCGTTCCAGGAACACGGCAAGGACCTGGTCCAGGTCCGTTTCAGACACCGTAAACCGCACATCCATGCTATTGGAGCGAAACCGGAGGCCCGGGAACCGCCGCTGTACTTCCACGCGTCCTTCCTTGGTGAGCTTAGCGGCGCCGCCGACCGACACGAACCGCCACTTGCCTTGATGAAACAAGTCCGGGTACGGAATGCCGAAGTAGTACTTCAACTCCGGATTCTCATCCTTGATTACCAGTCTTGGGGCGCGGTTCTGGACCGCGCCGCGTACAACGCGCGCATCCATGGCCGCCTCCTTGGGCGTGGGTGAAAGAGCTTGCGGGCAGAGTACCCTGCCCACCCATAAAGTCAACAAAACCGCCCCGGAGGGCGGTTATTGTTACTTGGTTTCCTTGTGCGGCTGGTGGCTGTGGCAGAACTTGCAGAACTTGGAAAGCTGAAGGCGTTCCTTCAACGTTTTCTTGTTCTTATGGCTGTAATAGCCCACCTGCTTGCACTGGGTGCACTCGAATTTGATGAGATTATCCTGGGACATAGGGCTGTTGTAATGGGCGCAGTGTAGGCGAACGGCCCTTTTTTGTCAATTCCCCGCGGAAACATGGAGCCGGAGGCGGGATTTGAACCCGCGACCTACGGTTTACAAAACCGTTGCTCTACCACTGAGCTACTCCGGCACTCAGTTCCAGCGGCGACTTTAGAGGAGGAAAACCTCCTGAAATCTGACCTGGTTGGCCAGAACAA
>CAZTTQ010000018.1:0-15933 GCA_964616135.1 uncultured Gammaproteobacteria bacterium | reverse complement strand
CGTTCAAATGGAAGCGCACTATGGGAGATAGACTGAGTCCTGTATACTGATCACATATTTCCGTATGGCAGCTTCCAAAGCGAAACAACCGAAGCGTGTCCTGATCGTGGAAGATGAAAAACCCATGGCGCGTGCCCTGGGGTTGAAATTGGGCTATGCGGGCTTTGAGACGGCTATCGCCTCCAACGGAGAGGAAGCTCTCGCCTTGATGGAAGCAAACCCGTTCCAACTGGTGCTCATGGACCTCATGATGCCCAAGCTGGACGGATTCGGCACACTGCAGACATTAAAAGAGCGCGGAATCAAGACGCCGGTCGTTATTCTCTCCAACCTAAGCCAGGCGGAAGATGAAAAACGGGCCAAGGCGCTCGGCGCCAAAAAGTTCTTCGTGAAATCGGATACGCCTATCGCCCTTATCGTGGAATACGTCCAGCAGACGCTGGGCTAACCCCCTATGCTCGACGCGTCCGTCCAAAAGCGCATCCTCCTGGAAGGGAACTACCTTTCCAAAAAAGACCTGGAACAGGCCGAGGTTGAGGCCCGGGATTCCCGCCGGACGCTTGTGGAGCATTTGTTGGCGACGGGGGCCATTACGCGCGACCTGCTTGGGCAGGCGACGGCGGAATATCTCCATGTGCCGTATACGGACGTGGAGGCGCACCAGCCGACGCGGGAACTTGTCCTGCGCATCCCGGAGACAATTGCACGAAAAAAGGGGGTTGTTTTCGTTTCCGTGGGCGCCAAAAAGGCTGTCGTGGCGACCGACCGCCCGGACCAACCTGGCCTAAAGGAGGAATTAAAGAAACTGGTCCCCGGCATGTCGTTGTCGGTCACATACGCTCCGACGGAGGCAATTGAGGCGTGTTTCCTTCATTACCGAAAGGCATTGGAGACGCGCTTTTCCGCCATCATTCAGGGACAGCGCCGGGTGGCCCCAGAGTTGTTGGGAGAGATCATTTCGGATGCCCTCGCGTACCGGACCTCCGACATCCATATTGAGCCGCAACCAGCGACCGCCATCGTCCGCTTCCGCGTGGACGGTCTTTTGCGTGAAGCGGGCCGGCTCCCGCGAGAGCAGTATGAAAACCTGCTGAACCTGATCAAAGTTCAGAGCCGGTTGCGCATGGACGAACATTTTGCGGCCCAAGACGGGTCCATGCGGATCGAACGCGGCCAACAGGTCGTCGATATCCGCACGTCCGTCGTGCCGACCGTGGAAGGGGAGAAAATCGTCCTGCGCATCTTGGCTGCGTACATCCAAAGCCTCGCGCTCGGGGACTTGGGGTTGTCGCCGCGGGACCAGGAGGCGATTGAAACTGCCGCGGCCAAGCCGTTCGGCATGATGCTCGTCACGGGGCCGACCGGGTCCGGAAAAACCACCACCCTGTACGCGTTGCTGCAATTGCTGAACCGCGCGGACGTGAACATTACGACCGTGGAAGACCCGGTCGAATACAAGATGCTCGGCGTGAACCAAATCCAAGTGAACGCGCAGACGGGCCTCACTTTCGCCAAGGGACTCCGTTCCATCGTCCGCCAAGACCCGGACGTCATTTTGGTTGGGGAAATCCGTGACACGGAAACCGCCGAAATCGCCATTAACGCGGCGTTGACGGGGCACCTGCTTCTCTCTACGTTCCATGCAAACGACGCAATGACAGCAATCCCGCGTCTCCTGGAAATGGGCGTGGAACCCTTCCTCCTTTCTTCAACGCTTAACTTGGTCGTGGCGCAACGCCTCGTGCGTAAGATCTGCGACCAGTGCAAGCAGAGCGTGTCTTTGTCCCCTAAGTCCCTCCCGCTCGCGGGTGCGGAACAGTACTTCGGCACGACTAAACGCACGTTCTATCGCGGCAAGACGTGTGAGGCCTGCAATTTCACCGGGTATAAGGGACGTGTGGCCATTGTCGAATGCCTGCAAGTCACGCCGGAGATGCGCGACCTGATCCTGCGCCGCGCGTCGTCGCAGCAGGTGTGGAAATTGGCCCGGGCGCAAGGCATGCGCTCTATGTTCGACGACGGCATTGAAAAAGTAAAAACCGGCGTGACGACGTTGGAGGAGCTGCTCCGCATCGCCCAGCCGCCGGAGGCGAGTACCTAACGTATGGACCTTTCTTCCCGCGTGCGCGCATGGTGGTCCCGCGTCTCTTGGTATACGGGTCCGGACCGCCATTTGTTTCTCGGACAATTGAACCTGCTGTTGGCGTCGGGTATGGGTATTTCCCAGGCGCTGGAGACGGCGGCGGAAGAAGCGACCAGCGCGCAGGCACGCCTGCTCGTGACGGACATGCGGCGCAACGTGGATGCGGGCGTGCCGCTCTGGCGCGCCTTGGAACAGGCGGGAGTGTTCTCGCCGCCGGTTATCGCGCTGCTACGCGTCGGGGAATCCTCCGGGACCCTCGTACGGAACCTGCGCGTCGTTGTCGAACAAGAAGACCAGGAGCGGTTCTTCCATGCGCGGATCCGTTCCGCGTTGCTGTATCCGGTGTTCGTCTTGTCCGTAACGGGGGTCGTTGGAACGGGTATCGCTTGGTTCATCCTGCCGCGCCTTGCCAACTTGTTTTCGCAGATGAAAATCCAGATCCCGCTCATGACCCGGGTGCTCATCCAGGTGGGGATCTTTTTGGGGAAATACGGATACATCGTCATTCCGTTGTTGGGGGTCGCCCTGGCAGCCGTGTTTTATCTGTTGTTCGTTTTCCCGCGGACCAAAGAATATGGGGAACGCTTGTTGCGGATTATTCCCGGCGTGGGCCGGCTGATCCAAGAAGTGGAAACGGCCCGGTTCGGGTACGTGTTGGGGACCTTGTTGCGCGTGGGGGTGCCGTTGCCCCAGGCGATGGATGCGCTGGAACATACGACCCAGATGGGTGCCTACCAGGCGTTGTACGTACATCTCCGCACCTGCGTGGACGAAGGGTTTACATTCCAGCACGGATTCCAGGCGTTTCCGAACAGTCGACTGCTTATTCCGCGGCCCGTGCAACAGTTGGTCGTGGCTTCGGAGCAGTCCGGATCGTTGATTGAAACGCTTGAGTCGGTTCATCGGGCGTATCGGGAAAAAACCGAGGCGACATCCAAGGATTTGGCTGTCATCTTGGAGCCGCTCATGCTCGTCATTGTGTGGCTGGGCGTCGTGTTTGTGGCGTTGGCCGTCATCCTGCCAATCTACGGACTGGTGGGCGGGTTTACGACGGCCGGATAATGGCGTCTGTATGCGCACACCTCGGGCAGGATTTACGCTCATGGAGACCTTGCTGACATTCGCCATCCTGGGAGTGATGCTCGCGTTGACGTTTCCATTGGCTCTGACGGCGTACCGTCAGACGGAATTTTGGGAAACGCGGGACTTGGTCATCCAAACGTTCCGACGGGCGAGGTCGTTAACGCTCGGGGCGGCGGACGACGAACCGTGGGGGGTGAAATTCGAGCCTGGGACTATCACCGTATTTAAGGGGGGCGGATTCGGGGGAAGGGATCCGGCTGTCGATGAAGTATTTTTGGTCCCTGCGGCTGTCACGTGGTCCGGGACGGACGAAATTATCTTCGGACAGGTCTCTGGGATTCCGCTGACGGCGGGTCCGTGGGAAACGACCATGACGTTCGGTGACACCGGGACGGTGTTGTTCCGCGTCAACGAACAAGGCCTTCCTTCTTATGAATAGCGTGCGGGTCGCCCAACGGAGCCGCGGAGGGTTTCTCCTGGTGGACGCGCTCCTTGCGTCCAGTATTCTTGCGATCGTCATGGGGACGCTCGCGGGCGTGTTGCTCTACGGCCAGGCGGCCGTTCGTGCCGCGGGGGACCGTTCCCAAGCGGCTCTGCTTGCGGAAGAGGGTTTGGAAGTTGCTCGTTTAGTACGAGAAGAAGGGGGATTGGATGCATTGCCGGACGGCACGTTCGGCGTGATGCGTCCGGACGGGGGCGCGTGGGGTCTGGTTCCGGTGTCGGATACGTTCGGTCCGTTTACGCGTGAGGTGTCCATCGTGTCCGTTGACGCTTCACGAAAGGACGTCACGTGCGCGGTGTCCTGGCAATCCGACGCCTGGGCGGGTGGCACAGTGTCGGTGCGGACGCGTTTTACCGACTGGCAGGCGGTCGTTCCTCCGCCGCCTCCTGAAGAAGAACCGGCCCTATGAACCTTCGGCAGGGAACCACCCTGATTGAAACTGTCCTCTACCTCGGTATCCTGTCCGCGGCGTTATTGGCCGTTGCTGCGTTTCTCGCGCTCGCCTCGGCAACGCGGGTCAAGGCACGGTCCATTTTGGAGGTGGATCAGGCAGGCACGACGGTCTTGGAGGTGATGACCCAGGCGATCCGCAACGCGACGGCCGTGCGGGAACCGGCAGCGGGGACCGTGAGCAGTCGGTTGGAACTGGACGGGGCATCCCCAAGTGGCGGTTCCATGGTATTCGACCTGGTGGATGGAGTGGTCCGCGTCTCGATGGATGGAGCGGATCCGGTCGCGTTGACGGACGGACGGGAGACGGTTTCCTTGTTCCTCATCTCGGACGTGTCGGCTCCGGGGACACCAAGCGCCGTGCGCGTCCAGTTTGAAATTTGGCGGACAGTCCTTCCCGGAAGAAACGAATACCAGTACAACCGGACGTTCTCCGGCACGGCTGTTTTACGCACACGCCTATGACCAAAGTGGAGCGAAGGAGGCTTTTAGCTTATACTGGAAGCCGTAAGGGATTCATTGCGTTGTTGAGCGTGATTGCCGCAGGGGCGGTCGGACTCGTCCTTTCCGTGTCACTGCTCACAATCGGCACGTCTGTTGCCCAAGAAGGATGGCAGGTCGAACGGTCAGCGCGGGCGCGCGGGTTGGCGAACGCGTGCATGGAAGAGGCGTTGCGACAGGTTGCGGAGACGGCGGCATGCGAAGGATCGGATGCAGTGACGATCGGGCCGGACACCTGCACGTTCCGTACGGTTCCAGAAGGTGACGCCGGTTGTGCCATTGAGACGACAGGGACGGCCGGAACTAGCGTGCGGCACGTCCGCGCCACACTTACCCAAACAGAACCGCCGCTTGTACTCACGACTTATCGTGAAGTAGCAGGCTTCTAACCGACACTATGATTCGTGGAACGGAACAGAATGCGCGTGCGGGATTCACTCTCATTGAGATCCTGCTCGTGGTGGCCCTCATTTCCATCCTGGCAGGGATCGTGGTGTTGGCGATCAATCCCGCGCGCCAGTTGGCGGAGGCACGCAACACGCAGCGGCGGGCGGACGTGAATACCGTCCTAAACGCGTTGTACCAGTACACCATTGAAAACGATGGGGACGTTCCTGCTGTCATCTCGACGACGGCCACGGACATTTGTGCCTCAGATTCGGTCAACTGCGGATCAAACGTGGACTTGTCTGTGTTGACGGATGATGAGAAATACCTCATCAGCCTTCCGCGCGATCCCGGAAGCGGCTGCACGGCGGGCTCTACGTGTTACACCGTCAAAAAGTCCGTGAATGGACGCATTACAGTTGAGGCCCGGTTGGCAGAATTGGACGCGACCATAAGCGTGACCAGGTAACGCGGGCCATATGAGGGGGAATAACCGATATATTTCCGTACGGACGAAAATCATTCTCGTCGCGTTTCTTGTTGTCATTGTCCTGTCTTCGGTGTTCTTTGCGTTGTCCGACGTGCTGTTTCTGAAGGACTACAAAGAAATTGAACGGCAAGAAATACAGGAGGACGTGAGTCGCGTTCAGGACGCGCTCCAGAACGAATTACTCCAATTAGGCGCGTCCGCCCAAGATTGGGCCACGTGGGACGACGCCTACACGTTCATCAAAGACCGGAACGCTACGTTCGTCCAAGCGAACCTGGGCGTCGAATCCATCGTAAATTTGGACGTGGACGCCGCCGTATTCATTACGATGGACGGGACGATCACATTCCAGCGCTCCGTGGATCGCACGGCCCACACAGAGGCCGTGTCGGATGGATTGGCGGAGTAC
The DNA here is from genome assembly GCA_964616135.1 of uncultured Gammaproteobacteria bacterium. GTDB lineage: Bacteria > Patescibacteriota > Patescibacteriia > UBA9934 > GWF2-40-263 > JAJYIV01. The sequence continues at coordinate 9,968 of CAZTTQ010000018.1, read as the reverse complement.
GTTCAGGCACACCCGCGGGTGGCTCCTCGTGGGGAGGCAAGTGACATTACGACGGGCGTGTACCTCATGCCGAGCGGGCCGATGCTGATCGCTTCCCACCCGATCCGCACGAGCGAAGATGAAGGCCCGGTCCGCGGAGCCGTCCTGTTCGGTAAACGCCTGACCTCCGCATACATGGCGGAGATCGGCGACATCGCCCATCTGTCCGTACGGCTGTTATCGGCTGATGACGGGTCCGTCCCCGCATCCTTGCACGGCTCATATGAGTCGCTTGTCGTCCCGGTGGATACGCACACCATTGTCGCGTACGCGCCGATCGTGGATGGCTTCGGGGAAGCGGTCGCCTACATGCGCATTGAGGAGAAGCGTCCCATTTTCAACCAGGGGTTAGATACGTTGCGTCTGTTTGGCGGCATCTTCACCCTGCACGCCCTCGTAACGGCCCTTGCCATCTTCTTGTTCGCGGACCGATTCGCCCTTTCCCGGCTGACCCGCCTTTCGACAGAGGTGGAAGCGATTCGCCGGGGAGTGGGTTCCAAGAGACAGGTGACGGAGGGGTCATTGGACGAAATTGGTTCCCTCGCGCGCGTCATGAACGCATTCGTGCGCGAAACGGGGTCTTCCCGCACCTCTCTGGAGCGGGCGAATGCGCGTGCGTTGGCCGAATTGCGCGAACGTGAGAAATTCAAGTTGGCGGTCGACCATGCCAACGAACACGTCGTCATTACGGACGCGAACGGCGTCGTCCTCTACGCAAATGAAGCGGCGGCCCGCACCACGGGGTATCCCGTGAAAGAAATGATTGGCAGCAAGCCGTCCTTGTGGGGAAGACAGATGCCGCCGGCGTTCTACAAGGCCTTGTGGCAGACCATCTTGGTGGAAAAGAAAAACGCGGTTGGAGAGGTAACGAACCGCAGAAAGGACGGTGAACGGTATATCGCGGCCTACAACATTTCGCCAATTTTGGACGAACGGGGAGAAGTGGCATTTTTCGTCGCGCTGGAACGCGACATTACGAACGAGAAGAATGCTCGCGCAGCCATTGAGGCCGAAGTATTGAGCAAGACCAAGGAATTGCGTGAGGAACAAGCCCGGTTCCTTGCCTCTGTGAACAGCTTGGCGATCGGATTCGCTATCGTGGATACCAAGGGGGTGATCCTGCAACACAATCCTGCGTTGGCACGCATGTTGCGCGTTGATCGTCCGTTTGCGCACATTCGTGATGTGTCCGACCGTATCCCTGCCTGCAAAGGCCAGATGGAAGTGGCTATGAAGGCGTGCATAGACCACCGTACGGGGTACGAGCACAAGGACGTATCGTTTGAGAACAGGTTCTTGCACGTGTCCATGACGCCGGTGTTTGCGGACGCGGACCGTGAGGGAGAAGTCATCGGTGCCGTGCTGCTCGTGGAAGACACGACGGCCGCGCGCGCCATTGACCAGGCAAAATCGGAATTCGTTTCCCTGGCGTCCCATCAGCTCCGGACGCCGTTGTCCACGATCAATTGGTACGTGGAAATGCTCCTGGCGGGGGATGCGGGGAAGATGAACGCGGAACAGCGCTCGTTCCTGGATGAAATCCACACGGGGAGTACGCGCATGGCGTCCTTGGTCAGTGCTCTTCTGGATGTCTCACGGCTTGAATTGGGAGGATTCACCATGGGGCACCAGCAGACGGATATGAAGCAGGCGGTGGCGGACGTCTGGACGGACTACGCGCCGCGCATCAAACAGAATGGGGTCCAAGTGCGGACCGAATGCGCCCCGTCCGTCTTCGCACGGTTGGATGCTAAGTACGTACGCATGGTTGTCCAAAACCTGCTGTCGAACGCGATCAAATACACGCCTGACGGCGGAACGGTCCAGGTGCATGTAGATCTCGTTTCGGCGGGCGGCGCCTTTGGTGGGCGCGCGTTCCAGACGCCCGTGGTTGGCTTATCGGTGGAGGACACGGGGTACGGGATTCCGTTGGAAGCGCAGGGACACATCTTCGAGAAGATGTTCCGTGCGGACAACGTGCGGGAAAAAATCCAGGACGGGACGGGGTTAGGCCTGTATATCGTCAAATCCATTGTTGACCACGCGGGCGGGTCCGTCTGGTTCGCCTCGGAAGAGAACAAGGGGACGACGTTTTACGTGGTACTTCCCGCGGCTCCCGTGTCAAAAACAGGATCAAAACGGACGCTTGGCCGGAAAAAATAGCCCATGCTATAATCGCCCCATCGTCCACATTATCCACAGGTGATTTCTCCTATGCCCAGCGTTCCCGCCAATGTGAAGCGCATTCTGCCGCTGTTGGTCCTCGGTGTCCTGTTCGTCGGCTCTTCCGCCTCCGCTGCATACCTGTACAAGCAGGTGCGCACGCTCCAGGCGGACCCGCAAAAGCAGGCTCAGGCAGACGCGGAAGCGCTGATCGGCAAAGTATCCGCCCTGATCGTCCTGCCGTCTGAGGAAAAGCCGACCATCGCTACGGTCAGTGATACGGAGAAGCTTAAGGACCAGCCGTTCTTCGCCAATGCCAAGTCCGGCGACAAGGTGTTGATCTACACCCAGGCGAAGAAGGCCGTGTTGTACAACCCGGAATCCAACAAGATCGTGGAAGTCGCTCCGGTGAACATCGGCGCCCAGACGCCGACCGCCGCGGACGGCAAGGAAGCGGCCAAAAAGCCGGCCACGGCGACCAATGCGGTCGCCCCGGCCCCGACGACAGGCAACTAACGTGATAAAACCCCGCGCCAAAGCGCGGGGTTTTTGGTATCATGGGCCGCATGAAACGGTTTCGGCTCTTAGCGGCATGGTTGGTCGGTGTTCTGCTCCTCGGTTCCTCGCGGGGCGTTTTGGCGACGGACTATACGAGCGCGGGGTTCATCCTGCGGGACCCAGTACTTTCCGCAGGCGGGGGTGCCTATGCGTCTTCCGCCAGCTTCGGGTATTTTTCAAGCACAACCCAGACGATCAGTGGGGAATCGAGCGGCTCCCAGTTTGCCGTGAAGGATGGCTTCCTTTATTTTCCCGGCACGAGCACGCCTATCGTGACGGCGACGGCGGGGGACGCCCAAGTCGCATTGACATGGACGGCCGCAAACGCGTACCTCGGGGCGACGGTCAGTGCCTATGAGGTGGGTCAGGCGACGGTCTCGGGTGGACCGTATACGTACACCAACGTCTCCTTGGACGGCGGCCGGACGGTTACGGGGCTCACAAATGGAACCACGTACTATTTCGTCGTGCGCACGTTAAACGCGAACGCGGAAATCACGTCCATGTCCGTGGAAGTGAGCGCACGGCCGACGGCTCCTGGCGGCGGAGGCGGTGGTGGCGGAGGCGGAGGTGGCGGCGGCGGAGGTGGCGGCGGCGGTGGGCCGACGGGATCTCCGGGGACCCAGGTGATTTTCCAGGGCCGTGCGTATCCCAAGACGACGGTCACGTTGTTGAAAGACGCACAGGTGGCCGCCGCGGCTCCCGCCGGGGCGGACGCAACCTTCCAGATCACGGTCAACAACATTACGGGCGGCAACTACTTCTTCGCCCTCTATAGCGAGGACAAGGACGGCCACCGGTCCAGCCTCGTTACGTTCCCGGTCACGGTCACAGCGGGGGCCACGACCACGGTCAGTGGCATTTTCATCGCGCCGACTATCGCTGTGGACAAGGCCCAGGTGAAAAAAGGGGATGACATTGCCATCTTCGGCCAGACGGCGCCGTCGGCGGAAATCCTGATTGTCGTCAATTCGGACACGGAACAGTTCGCCAAGACGACGTCGGACGCGAACGGGGTATATCTCCACAACTTCAATACGGTGGACCTGGAATACGGCGCTCACAGCACTAAGTCCAAGGCGAGCCTTCCTACGTCGGAGGTGAGCGGCTACAGCGCTGCGGCCGCGTTCCGTGTCGGAACCACCTCGGTAGAAGCACCTAAAGACACGTGTAAAAAAGCGGACTTGAACTGCGACAGCCGCGTGAACCTCGTCGACTTCTCCATCGCGGCATTCTGGTACAAGCGCCTCTTGAGCGATTCATTTAAGACGATCGAAGCGGGTCGGTTGAACGCGGACGGTAAGCTGGACCTTATCGACTTCTCTATCATGGCGTTCAATTGGACCGGCTAATTATGCGTACACGCGGGATACAATGGATCGTGGCAGCCTTGGGCCTGGCCTGCGCACTGCCCGCGCAGGCGGCACAGGTCTATTTCGGCACGCCCGGTCCGTCCTTTGGAACAGGGGCTGCTGTGGACGTCGGTGTATTTCTGGGGAGCGACGGGGAATCCGTGAACGCGGTAGAGGGGAATATCCGATATCCGGCGAACCTGTTGAAACTAACGGATATTCGCCCTGCTGGTTCCGTGGTGAATTTTTGGGTGGAGCAGCCGCGGTTGGCGGACCCGGGCGACGTCCGGTTCGCCGGTATCATCCCTGGCGGATTCTCGGGGGACCGTGGCGCGCTGTTTTCCCTGACATTCGAGGCAGTGAACGCGGGGAACGCCACATTGGACGCCACGCAGGTGTCCGTGTTGCGTAATGATGGTGCGGGAACGGCAGCAGACGTCCGTCCGGCGCCCATTTCTCTGGAGATCAAGGCGAACGGGCCGCAGCCGGCATTCCTGCTTCCGACGGATAAGGAAGCGCCGGAGACATTCACACCGTCGCTTGCGTCAGACCCGAACTTGTTTGACGGTGCTTGGTTTGCGGCGTTTGTCGCGGAAGACAAACAGTCAGGCGTGGGCCAATATGAGGTATGGGAAGGGCCGGCCGCGGACAGCGTCCGTTCCTGGTTCGTCCGCCCGCACTGGCGCTTGGCGGAAAGTCCGTACCGTCTTGAGCGGCAGGATGGACGCAGCCGCGTATTCGTCCGCGTGACGGACCGTGCGGGAAACCAGCGCGTGGCGGAATTACCGGCGCGGTTCCCGGCGTCGTGGTATGAACAAAAACTTCTTTGGGGTATACTGGTAACCATAACGGTCCTCGGTGGAGGGATCGCCTTATGGGGGAACAAACGGGGGAGACGCTGACGAAATTCTTTACGGCCGTTAAGGCCGCCGTCTTTGCGACGGCGTGCCTTTTCTTGTTCCCATCCGCTGCGGACGCGGCCAGTCTCTACTTGTCTCCCGCCAACGGCACGTACAAGGTTGGTCAAACGTTCACGGTCGGCGTGTACGTCAACTCAGACCAAGCGGTTAACGCGTACAGCGGCACCATCACCTTTCCAGAAGATCAAGTAGAAGTGACCGCCCTCGCCAAAACGGGCATTACCAGCTTGTGGGTGCAGGACCCCAGCTTCTCTAACGGCCGAGGCACCGCCAACTTTGAGGGGATCGTGCTGAATCCAGGATTTACTGGCAACGGCGGCAAGATCATCACACTCACGTTCAAGGCAAAGAAATCAGGGACCGTACCCGTGCGGTTTACGGACGGGACGGTGCTTGCCAACGACGGCGAAGGGACCAACATCCTCGCCGGGTTCGGCCACGGCACTTTTGCCGTCATCGACGGCACTACGGCGACGTCGCCGCCCGCGGCCGGGCAGCCGGCGGAACCGCCTTCGACGCCCGCTCCTCCCGCACCCACGCCGTCCCGCAGCGTGCCGGGCGCGCCAACTGTCAGTTCTTCCACCCACCCGGACCCGGACGCTTGGTACAACATCAAAAACCCTGCGTTTGCCTGGGCTATGCCTGCAGGCATCACGGGGGTGAACGTATTGGCGGACCGAGACGAAAAGCGGGACCCTGGGACGCGTTCCGACGGCGTGTTCTCCAAGTACGACTACAAAGACGTGGATGACGGTACTTGGTACTTCCACGTGAAATTACAGAACGGCAGCGGCTGGGGACCGACGTCGCACTTCCGCTTCCAGGTGGACACGGCCCCGCCCACGGCCCCGCAGGTCCGTGAGTTAGCCGGAACCAAGTTGTTCCTGAAGTCGTCGGACGCACTGTCCGGTTTGGAACGGTTTGAAGTGGCAGTGGACGGCCAGCCATTCCTCAAGTTCGCCGCCGCCAAGGACGGGGAGACGGAAGCCACGCTCCCGCCCCTCGCTACGGGTGAACATGCGGTGGTGACGCGCGCGGTGGACCGCGCTGGCAACGTCTCCGCGGAAACACCTCTAAAGGTCACCATCTCCGCCATTGAACCGCCGCGCCTGACGGACGTGCCGGACGTCGTCTACTCAGATGAGTCACTGCGCGTCCTGGGGGAGACAATCCCAGACGGCACAATCACCGTGCGCCTGACGCCGTCGGGAGAAGATGCTCTGACCTTTGAGGCCAGTGCGGACAAGATTGGCCGGTTCGGCTTCACTTCGCCCAAGCGCCTCTCCGTCGGTTCGTACGCGGTGAGCGCCAAGGTAAAGGATCTGTCGGGCCGTGAAAGCGGTTGGACGGAAGATCTGCTGTTCCATGTCCAGGACCGTCCCGCGTTCAACTGGCTGCTCTTTACCCTGTTCCTGCTCCTCGCCATCCTGATGGCCATCCTGTGCCTGATCATGCTCGGCGACCGCCGGAAAGAAAAGAAAGAGGGGGACAAGCTGGTCCGCAAGTTCCAAGAACTGCAAGAAACCGTACATGAGGCCTTTGATTCGTTGCGTGAGGATACACAAAAGCAGCTGAAGCTAATCGAACGCGCCAAGAACAAGCGTGAGCTCACGGCGGAAGAAGAAAAAATCACCCGCCATTTGCGCCGTACCTTGGACTGGTCCGAAAAGCTGATCGAACAGGAAGTGGAAGAAGCGCGCAGCCTTGCGCGCAAGCAAAAGCGGTCCAAATAGGACCGCTTTTCGTTTGGGTAAAAAAAACGCCGCCCGTTCCACGAGGGGAAGGGGCGGTGAAGCGTCAGGGATCGAAGCGGACGTCGCGCCGGTCAGCGGATGACGGGCCGAATCCCGCAGTCCGCACGGGGATGCCAAGGGCCGTCGCGATGGCCTGCAGATGGGCGTCCGAGCGCGCGTCGCATCCGGGCGCGGCGGACGTGACATCGTAGATTGGCTGTGCTCGCAGGAGCCACTCGGTCAGCGCTGCCTGGTATTCCAGGTCGCGCGCGGGGCCGAGGCGGATGTTCGTGGCGCAGGACGGGTCGCCCGGCTTGAGGGTGAAGAACCGTTCCGCACCCTCCGCTTGATGCAGACGATAGGCGCTGCAGAGCCGCCAGACGGGCCATCCCCGGAGCCGATCCAGGCAGGATACGGACAGGGAATGGATGCCGCCGCATGCTTGCGCGGCGTATCGCGCGGCGACGGCGTCGAGCCATCCGACGCGGAAGCTGCGTTGCCAGTCGCTCCGGACGTTGAATGCGTCCGGCAAGCGGCGGCTCAGCTCGCGGTCCTCCGTGACGAAGGGGCCGGGACCGTGGCGGGTTGCGTACGCGCGCAGGACGCCCATACGTTTGACACGCCCGTCGTAGGCGTGCTCCTGCAGCAGGGTGAGCGCGTTTTCAGGAGTACAGGTGCTCCAGGTCGTGAAGGGGTGGAAGCCCCGCCACTCGTCCAGGAGCACGCCTTGTGCCCCTTCGAATACGACCGTGCCTGGTTCCCGGAGGAACGTTCCCAGACGGTCGCCGTCCACGATCCGGATCCGGTCCGTGCACGCACGGAGGTCGTCCGTCCATGCGGTGACGAAGCCGCGGTCTTCGAAGACCGCGATCTCGGGGGCGGCGGCAGGAAGCCCGCGCAGCTCGTCCATGAGGCCGCGGACCTGGTGGTACTTACGCACCGCGATGAGGTGCGCTTTGCGCCGCAGAACCGGTGGATCCAGGAGATCCCCGACGCGGAGCGCGGACGTGCCAAGCTGCAGCGCGTCCGCGGCCGTTTCACCAATGCCCATGCCGCAGCTGCCGTGGCGTCCGTCCGCGCGCATGAGCTCCTTCAGGCGGTTGGCCGCACGTTGGAACGGGGAAATGAGCAGGGCGTCGCGGTCGATCGTCAGGCGGTCCAGCGCGTCCGTTACGCCGACATCGGCGAGTACGCGCGCCTCCTCAAGGAGGGCATGCGGCTGGACCAGCATGAAGCGGGAGAGGTGTGTGCGGACGCCGGGCACGAAAGTGCCCGCGCCAAACTGGGAGAACACGTGCTGGCGACCGTCGGGCGTGACCACGTTGTGGGCCGCCTGGGCACCGCCGTTGTAGCGGATGACCGTGTGGGCTCCAAGGGCACGCACGCGGTTGTCCGTGACCGCGCCCTTGCCGGCGTCACCGTAGCCCAAGTCGGCAATGATGACGGACGTCCGTTCTGCGTGCATGGGTACCTCCGGGGAAAGAAAAAACGGGGACGGCGCGGAAATGCCGCCGTCCCCGCAGGTGTGTGCCGCCTAGCGGCGGCGGGAGCGCGGCGGCTCGCTCTCCGAGTTCTGGACGGCTCGCCGCTCGCCGCCACGGCCGATCACTGCGGCGTACGGCTCCACGGCGCGGAGGACGCGGGCAATTTGCCCGCGCTCTTGGCCCAGGTCCTTGAGCGCCTTGCCGGAGGCCTCGAGGTCCTTCAGCGTCCCTTCGGTGAGCCCGATGAGGGTCGCGGCGACCGCCGCCGTGTCCTCGGGGGACTCCTGGCTGATGACGTGATCGCCGAGCGCCGGCGTCCACTGGGAGGCGACGCGGTTGGCCCGCTCGAGGTCCGGGATGAGCAGGAACGGGTGGAAGGTCCTCGAGACCTCCTCCACCAGCTCCTTGAACGGAATGTCGCGCTCGAGCTCGTCCCCGATGACGCGCTTGACCACGTTCGCGCGGACGCGCGGGAAATGCGGTTCGTCGGCGGAGAGGAAGAAGTAGCCCTTGCGGCCGCGCTTCTCCCAGCAGTCCATTCTGGTGTGCCGGGCAGCGAAGTACAGTGCCAGGTCGTAGCTCTCGCCGTCGTTGCCGCCGCCCTTACCCTCGAGGTAGATGCGGGTCAGCCACTGGTCCATGAGTCCGCCTTCGGACTCGAACTGACCGACCTGCAGCGGCCCCTCCTCGTGCTCGTTGCTCTCGGCATCGCCGGTTCCCATGAAGAGGATCTGCGGGTCGCGCAGGGCGCCCATTTCCAGGACGTACCGCATGAACCGGGGCAGGTCCTCTTTGGCCAGGAAATCGGGGATGTGACCCATCGAGCCCGTCTGGTCGACGTCGAAGATGATGCCGACCGAATCCGGATGGGCTGCGCTGTCGCGGCTTTCCCGGAACCTCACGCCCCGGGGGTCCATCGTCGGGTGCAGGCCCCGTTCCCGGAAGACCTTTTCCCGGGGCAACGAAGCCCGCGTCGCGGCCATGGCGACGTGCGCGGCGTTATCGTACGTTCCTCCACCCATGCTTCACCTTCCTCTCTGCGTTGTTGCGTGATGGCCTCGCGGCCAGGATCCCCGCTCATCCCTGTGACGGGCGGGGCATGTGAAACGGACGGTACTTTCGCGGCCCATAGACCGTTTTCGTCACGTGTTCGAACCGCGTCTCGACGTCCGCCGCGCTGTGGGGCGGAAGGCGCGTCGGATTGAGCCAGGCCTGGATGCGGAGGAACTCCGCGATGGGCCGGGGCACGGAGCCGGGCAGGTCCCCGGAAGCCGGATCCCCACCCAGCGCCTTGATCATGCAGCGGGCCGACATGGTGACGTCAGCGGCGGCGGACGCGACGTTTCCCGGACGGGTGACGTCGCATCCCGGCAGTGCGTTCAACGGCTTACCGAAGGTCGCCGCGTAGCTCCAGTCCAACAACAGGGCGCCGTGGATCGGCACGTGCAGGAGGACGTGTTCCGGCACGATGGCCCCGTGGGCTACGCCCGTACTGTGCAGCCAGGTGAGAAGCGTGAGGAGGCGGTTCCACATCCACGCCATGGCTTGCGGCTCGATCCCTTCCGGATACTCGCGGATCACGTCCGCGAGCGTCCAGTCGAACAGGTTGCGGTCCCGGTATGCCAGGACCGTTGCTTGCGACCCATCCGGCATGTCCACGACGAAGTCGTGGTCTACCACCTCGGGCAGGAGACGCAGGGCGAAGAACGGTGTGCCGCG
>CAZTTQ010000017.1:0-19232 GCA_964616135.1 uncultured Gammaproteobacteria bacterium | reverse complement strand
CCTTATGACCTCGGCGCCACCTCCATGCACGTAGGTTCCCCCTGGCGGACGATGAAACGCCGCCATTGGAATGCAACGCATGAGATACGTGCTCTCACCGTCACCGCCTACGCGCTAGCCCACCGACGAACGGAGGGCCTTGGGTATCTCTGGCGCCTGCGCGCGCCTACACCCAGCTCCAGCCCGGCTTGGAGCGTCCTTCCTTAACGGGCTTTCAGTTTTTCCGCCCCACGTTCGGGGAGAACGCTTGTGGGTTTCTGGCATCCACGAAGTCGTTCCGTGCCTTGCGGCACCGGAGTGGATCCACGAAGGCGACACGTGAACCCGTTCTCCCAGACAACGGGAGAAGCCGAACGTTCCGGTCGATCGGGCCCTTTCTGTTCCCAGGCGGCCTGTTCCCGGGTCGTCAGACGACGACCGATTCCCCGGCGCTAGCGCCCCGTGCGCGCGTCCAGTCGGACCGACTGGAGATCCGCCTTGGCCGTCTCCGGCCATGCGAACCCGCCCGGACCCCGCACCGACCACCGGATGGTCGGGAAGGACCCGTAGCGCCCGTGCCACTCCGCGAGGAGCACCGCGGCCGCGGGGGCCATGCCCGGCAGGATGATCTCCGCCGGGGCGCCCGCCTTGAGCGCCGCGTCGCAGGAGAGCCCCGCGAGCGCCTCCCGGACGACCGCCTGGAGCGGCGCCGGGTCGGCCTCCACGGGCAGGTTCTTGCCTACCCAGGGGGCCAGGTCGAACCCCGCGACCGGGTGTCCAGAGAAATTGATCTGCGTGGCCATGTTTTCCCCCGCGCGTCTCAAGGACGCATAGGCCGCCTGGTGAGCGGACGCGTGGCGAATGCCCGCGATTTTGTTCTCAGAACCCCCACGCAACCCGTGGTGGCTCAGTCAAACCCCGATCCGCTGTCGTAGCCGGATCGGGCAGAGCGCAGTTTTGTGCGAGTCTGGGAGTCTCACCCAGAACGGACCGCAAGGTCCCATTACGTGGCGCCCCGAAAGACGCCGTCGTCACGCGGTCTGCCAACCGCGCCCACAAACCGCTCGGGTTTCTCACCGTTCCGCGCAAGGGCGGACGACGCGGCTTTGCCATCGGTGCCGAGGGAGGCCCGTGGGGACCCGGTCTGTTTTTTTTAACCTCGCCAGCCGCGAGAAAAAGGTGGAAGGGGCCAGGACATCCGTGCGGCCCTCCCGTGAGCGGTCCTCTCGGTTCGGCCTTGCGGGCTTCACCGATTCAGTCCCAACGGGTGCCCCCGTTGACCGCCCTGTCACCTGTCCGTTTCCCTGCCGGGTCGATGGACTTCGATCGAGATGACGTTGGGCACGCCACCCCTCAAGAGCACTCCCCATTCTGCGGTACCGACGTCAGCTGTACATCCTCGTTACCGAGGTCAGCCGTCGTTTCCGCGTCCAGGTCAACGTGTTGGCGCACGCCGCCTGAATCTTGAGCCCGTTTCCGGGCGAGGCGCGTCTGGGGAGCGCCGGGTATCCCATTCACCAAAGCATTTCTCCCGGTTAGGGGGAAAGTGGTGGATGCAGAGGTGGATACCATGTCCCGCGCCTGCGGGCACCCCTGAGACGGTTCGGCCCGGCAAAGACCTCCCCGTTGATTCCGCGAACTCCCCTTGCCGGGGTCATCCGCGGCATACGTGGACCAGTCACCCAGTCCCCGCACGTGGCTCATGAATGGAGTTTCCTCCATCCGGGCGCTTTCCGAACGCCCGTTTATCCCTGTCACCAGGGTTATCTTCCCCTCGCGGGCCGCACTGCCAATGTGCGGGAGAGTTGGGAACCCTGCCCGGGTCCTTGGTCCAACTCCCTGTTTCCGGCCCCATCTCCGGACTTCCTTCGCGGGGTGGCCAGACCGGAGCCTCCTTTCGAGGAGATGGGGACGAGTCTGGCGCTCACCCTCATCTCCGCACCCAATTTCGGCGCGGGCTCATCCATACTCCTCGCCTACTTTCCTACGGTAGGTTCGGACTAAGGATTCCGTTCATTCTCAGAACCCCCACGCAACCCGTGGGAGTTCAGTCGAACGTCCGAGCGGACTCGGACGGGTTTTCCTCCAGAATGCAGGCCAGAAGGCCGCCATTTCTCCCATTCCGCCGAGGCGGAACATGCAACCAGTACAGGGAGGGATCGACAGCGCGCGTTCCAGCGAAGACGGTAGGTCCCGTCGTCCTCCCCTGCACTACCGCAGTGGAGAAAGCACCCTAACATGACAATAAATACTTGTCAAGAGATACTGTACAAGTACTAATATTTTATCTAATTTAAGCTATAAATAAGGTATTAAATGTCCGTACAATACAAAAACACCCTCCGGAATGTGTCCAGGAAGGGTTGACAGATGTCTCTTTCTGTGTTAGAACTCTCTTGTTCCCGCGCCGATCCGCCAGAGGGTGGTACGCGTTGGGACATGACCCGCGCCCTTGAAACAGGGCGCATACGGAGGCTGCCATGCACGACTAGAGAGCCCGTTTTTCCCGCGTTTACGCGGGCACCCAAGGCTCAAGGCCGCAGCATGACGACCGAGCTGCCGCCTTGGTGAAAATCAAGGCGTACGAAAGGCGGCACCATCCCGGTCCGCCAACTCTCCCCTTCTTCCTAGGAAGTCGGGATATCGGAGGCACGACGTGAGATCTCTGCGGAAGTGCGCACGGAACACGGTCGAGCCCCCGAAGCCGACCATCTCGCTCGAACGCTCGGGCGAAAAGTCGGCACAGTCCCTCACACCCTAGGAGGTGGCCCATGACGGGCTAATGGGGGAGCTGCCGCACACGATCCAGTCGTGGGCGGCGCTCTTTTTTTATTTTTCCCCAGCACCGATCCACGCTGTCTCAAACAAGACCTTGGCCGTATCAGCAAATACACTGCTCTCTATAATGACGCAGAGAATGCGCCCCACAAATGTCACAAAGGCAACACGGTTTCCGTAAATCCAGATATCCCCGTGAAAATTGGCCAGACCAGCTGGTACTTGTCGACGCTTCACGTTCGGTTTTGGATTCTTTGGAACGCCGTGCTGAAGGATGCGCAAATCAACAGTCGTCGGATCAAACAAGCTGCGTGCCTTTTGCCATGCCTGTGGATCCAAATGTGTATAAACATCTTCGACGTTGCTTACCTCATACATAAAGCTGGACCCAGCACGCGCGGCATCCGCAAATAGGGCTGTAAGCGCCTCGTCCCCTTCATAAAACCGCACCGCCGGACGTTCACCGCCCGCCATCATCTTTACCTCCGGCAACGCACGCTGAAGAACGTCAATTTGCTGTTCCAACTGCTTCACGTACCCACGGAACTGGGCCAGGGCGTTTTCCGGTTCTTCTGCGGCAAAGAACTTTTTCTTGCCGCGTTCGAACGTGGACATGAGTCCACGCTGGGTCAGGACTTCAATGGCCGCGTAGGCGGAGGTGCGGGACAGTTTGGCCTTCTTGGCGATTTCCTGGACGCTGTTCGGGCCCAAGCCAAGGGACGCCAAATAGACTTTTGATTCCGTCGGGGAAAGCCCGAGGGAGGTAAACAGTTTCATGACGTCGGTGGCCATACGGGAAAAGGATAATCGGTAATGCAGGGATTGTAGCAGACAAACGGACAACGAAAAACAGGGCCGGAGCCCTGTTTTTGCGCGGCTAAACTTTGGCGAATCCAACCTGGAAATCGATCTCGTTCGTCCGGAAGGACACGACTCCTTCCGGCACGGGACCGAAGGTGCGCAGACCGGCGGCCAACGTGTCCGCCGCAATAACAGCGCCGTGTTCGGCCAAGGCCTGCTTCCCTTCCGCGTCTTCCGACGCGATATAGAGGTCGATCCGGTCGTCGATGGTCAGGCCCGCTTCCTTGCGCAGGCCGTTGATCTTGCGAACCAGCTCGCGAGCCGTACCTTCCCGCACCAAGGCCGGCGTCATGGCCAGGTCCAGCGTGACGCCCGTCTCCCCCTTTGCGAAGAAGACCTCCTTCACGTTCACTTCGTCCTTAATGATGTCGAGCAACGCCGCGGGAATCTTGTCGCCGCCCGGCGAAAGCGCCGTCATGGACGCCAACACCTGACGAACGTTCTTCCCTGCCTCTGCGCGGCGTTCCAAGGCGCGGGAGACGACGGCGCGCACGTTCGCCATGTCTTCCAACCCGCCGTTTTTGAGACGTTTCTTGTCCAACGCAGGCCAGGATTCCAAGTGCACGGACAAGCGACCCTCTTTTCCCTGCCAGTTGCCGTCCAATTCCTGGTAGAGCATTTCGGCCAGGAATGGCATGAACGGCGCCAGTATCTTGGCGAAGGTTTCCAAGACGTCGCGGAGCGTGGCAACCGCCTCCTTGGCGTCTTCGTCCGTCCCCTTCATGCGCTCGCGGCTGCGGCGCACGTACCAGGTGGAAAGATCCGTCACGAACGGCTGCAACGCGCGGGCAGCGCGGGAGAAGTCGTACGCCTCCATCGCTTCCGTTTCTTCCTTCAACGTCTCCTGCAGGCGCGCCAGCACCCAGGCATCCAACGGGTGCTTGCCGGACGGGCTCCGGCCGTCGTCGGTCCCGCGATAGAGCTGGTAGAACGAGAAAACGTTGCGGAGAATGGTGATGAATTTCTTCCCCACTTCATCCACGCCGCTTTCCGCGAAGCGCAGGTCCTGCGCGTGCACGACCGGCGACGTCATCAGGTAGTAGCGCAGCGCGTCCGCGCCGTATTTCTCCATGATCTCCCCCACGTCCGGGTAGTTGTTCAGGCGCTTACTCATCTTCTTCCCGTCTTCCGCCAACACCAGGCCGTTCACAACCACGTTTTTGAACGCGGGCTTGTCGAAGAGCGCCGTGGAGAGGACGTGCAGCGTGTAGAACCACCCACGGGTCTGGTCCTGACCCTCCGCGATGTATTCGGCCGGGAAGCCGTGTTTGAATGCTTGGCTGTTTTGGAACGGATAGTGGATCTGCGCGTACGGCATGGAGCCGGACTCAAACCAGCAGTCCAACACGTCCGGAATGCGGCGGAATTCTTTGCCGCCCTTGGTAAACGTCAGTTTGTCGACGTGGTGCTTGTGCAAATCCGGCACGGAAGCGCCGACTAATGCTTCCAGTTCGGCGACCGAACCGACGCAGACGATCTCTCCGTCTTCCGCGCGCCAAATAGGCAGCGGCGTGCCCCAAAAACGCGAGCGGGAAATGGCCCAGTCGCGGGCGCCTTCCAACCACTTGCCGAAGCGGCCTTCTTTCATGGTGTCCGGCACCCAGTTGATCTGCTTGTTGTTCTTCACCATCTTATCCTTGATGTCCGTGACGCGGACAAACCAAGACGTGGTGGCGTAGTTCAGCAACGGGGTGTCGCAGCGCCAGCAGTGCGGGTAGCTGTGCGTGAATTTCTTTTTACCGACGAGTGCCCCCGTCTTAGCGAGCGCCTTGATAATGTCGACGTCCACGACACGATCCTTGTCCCCCGCCGCACGCACCGGACGGTCTTCGATGCCAAGTCCGGCGACCACTTCAGGAACGAAGTGGCCGTTCATTTTGACGTGCATGATGGGCGCAACTTTTTCCGCCTCGCCTAGCTTTTTGTCGTCTTCACCGAAGCCCGGGGCGATATGTACCACACCCGTGCCGTCGTCCGTGGTCACGAAGTCTCCGTGCACGACGCGGAACGCGTTGGTGTGGTCCGCAAAGAACGGGAACAGCGGTTCGTACGAAGCGCCGAGCAATGCGCTTCCCTTCACCGTCTCCACGACCTTGGGTTGTTCCTTAGCGAATGCCAAGTCCGGCTGGGACGCAAGGCGTTCCCAGGCGGTTTTACCAAGAATGACTCGAGACTCCCCCTTAGTCCCCTCTTGCGAAGAGGGGGTGTACGACAAGACGACGTACTCAACGTCTTTGCTGACGGCGAGCAGCGCGTTGCCCGGCAGTGTCCATGGCGTGGTGGTCCAGGCGACCAATTTTGCCCCGGCGTAGGCGCCGCTCTTCAACGTGAAGCCGGCGTACACGGAAATGTCCGTGGCATCCTGGTAGTTCTGCCCCACTTCAAAGTTGGACAGCGCCGTCTCACAGCGCGGGCAGATGTGCATCGGCTTGTGGCCTTCATAGATGAGGCCCTTGTCCCACAGCTGCTTGAAGACCCACCAAATGGACTCCATGAACGGCAGGTCCATGGTCTTGTAGGAATTTTCCATGTCCACCCAACGACCCAGGCGGCGGATGGTTTTCTTCCACTCCTCCGCGTACGTCAGCACCGTGCTGTGGCACGAATCATTGAATTTTTCCACGCCGAATTCCTCAATCGCCTTGCGGCTGCCGAGGTTGAATTGCTTTTCAATGATGTTTTCAATCGGCAGGCCGTGACAATCCCAGCCCCAGGTGCGGTCCACGCGGTAGCCGCGCATGGTCCAAAAGCGCGGGGCGATGTCTTTCATGACGGACCCGACGAGGTGGCCGTAATGCGGGAGGCCCGTGGCAAACGGCGGACCGTCGTAAAACACGTACGGCTTGCTGGCCGGACGCTGGTCCACGGACTTGCGGAACACGTCGTTTTTGTCCCAAAAGCCGAGCACTTGTTCCTCTTGCTGGGCGTGACCGGACTTTTTCTCGTCGGACATAGGGTGGAATTCGGCCAAAAATAGGCCAGGATCAGAGCAAATGCATCCTAACAAAGGCCCGGAAAAAGAAAAAGGCGCTGGGGAACGCAGGTCCCAAGCGCCTCAGCTTCAACGGGTGAAGATCCAGTAGTCGTCGGGTTCCCTCACCTCCTGGGGCCCCCATCCGAGTTCGATGCTCCTCTTGTCTCCCATGGAGCACCTGACGATCAGGATCCGCTGGGGATCGGGCGCGGGCACCGACAGGGGGATCACGAGCGTCTCCCCGACGCGCTGTTCCGTGTACCGCAGGACAAGCAGGAGGGCCGTCTCGAGAGTAACCGGACGGAACCCGGTCTCTGACGCCCGTTCAAGAACATGGCGAGCGGCAACCTGATCCTCTGGTCCGAGGTCGCGCATCTGTGCGCGATGGATAGGGATCTGTCCCCGATCACTCGCGAGAGCACCAGCCGCTTCCACCAGCACCCGAACGCCATCCGAAGATTCCACCCGCGCGTGGGTGAGATCCCTCAAGATCCCGACGTACGAGGCGTACCTCCCCACATCGATCTGCTTCCAGGGCTCCGGAAACAGACGCGCGGCCGCATCGACCTTGAAGGCGCCGACCAGTGCCTCCAGATACGCGCGGCACCGGTCTGAGCCGATTCCAGCGCTCCACCTGTTGAATGCCTCCGGACTCACTCCCTCTGTCTCCAGCCTCTGCTTCAAAAGCCTTTCCATGATATCCATGGTCGTTCCTCGTCTCGGCCACGTTGGGGATATGCCGAGAGGGGTATTTGTGCACTTTTTTAAGAAAAGGTCAAGCGTATCCCGTGCTATACTCGCGCCAGTATGAAACCGACCATCTACATTGGCGCCGACCACGCGGGCTGGAAGTTGAAGGAAAACATTGAGGAATTCCTAAAAGCTGACGGGTATTCCGTTATCGACATGGGGAATGAACACCTCGTCGCGGATGATGACTACCCGGACTTTGGCCACGCGGTGGCCAAACGCGTGGTGACGGACCCGAACGGCATGGGCATCGTCCTATGTGGCAACGCCCAGGGAATCTGCATGGTGGCCAACAAAGTGCGCGGCTCCCGCGCGGCCACCGGGTTCAATGAGGAAGTGGCCAAAACCAGTCGCAACGACGACCACAGCAACGTCCTCTGCCTCCCCGCCCGATTTTTGAAAGATAAGGAAGCGCGCGCGATCGTAAAGACATGGTTAGAGACCCCGTTCTCCGGAGAAGAACGCCACATCCGACGCCTCAAAAAACTGACGGAGATCGAAGAACACGAACGTTCCTAGCTATGTGCCAGATTGTCCCCTCTTTACTGGTCGAATCCAAGGACGAGTTTGAGCAACGGCTGCGATTGGTGGAAGGCGGAGCGGATCTGGTGCACGTGGACGTATTGGACGGCACCCTGTTCCCGCAGACCAACTGGCATGACGCGCGAGCCGTCGGCGCCCTGCGCACCTCCGCCAAGTTCGAACTCCACCTGATGGTGGAAAACCCGCTCCCCATCGCAGAAGCATGGCAAACGCACGTCCCCGGACTCACGCGGGCCATCGTCCATGCGGAAATGTCGCATCCGGCCGGCGCCGTCATTCGAGAGTTAAAGAACTGGAACCTGGAGGCCGGCTTGGCGCTCAACCCGGAAAGCCCACTGGAAGAAATTGCCGCGGTGGCGCGTATGATCTCCCAGCTGACCCTCATGGGCGTCCATCCGGGCGCCTCGAATCAGCGGTTCCTTGGTACGTCCATCTTGCAAAAGATCCGTGACGCCAAAAAGCGTTGGCCGGAATTGGCGCTAGAAATGGACGGCGGCGCCACGCCGGAACTGATCCCCTCCCTGTTGGCCGCCGGCTGCGACCGTATCGTCGCCGCCCACGCCATTTTCGGGGCCGCGGACCAAGCGGCGGCGCTCGCCGCGCTTTCCCGCCTCGCCGACGGAAAACCCACGTGATATACTCGTTCACGAACTTTACCCATCCTCACTTGCTATGAAGAAACTGATCGCTTCCTTCAGCATCGCCGCCATGGCCTCCGGGTTCATGGGCGTCGTTCCCGCTCTGGCCGCTACCTCGCTCTCCCAAGTGCAGCCGGGTGACTTGGTCCGCGGCACGTCCCTGACGGCCGTGTACTACTACGGCAAGGACGGGTTCCGCTACGTCTTCCCCAACGACAAGACGTACTTCACGTGGTACAGCAACTTCGACACGGTTAAGACCCTGTCGGACGCCGACCTTGGTAAAATCCAGCTCGGCGGCAACGTGACTTACAAGCCGGGGGTCAAGATGCTCAAGATCAACTCGGATCCCAAGACCTACGCGGTTGACGCCGGCGGCACGCTCCGCTGGGTCACGTCGGAAGCCGCGGCCGTCGCCTTGTACGGCAGCAACTGGAACAAGATGATCGACGACGTGCCGGACGCCTTCTTTGGCAACTACAAGCAGGGGGGCGCGGACATCGCCGCAGGCTCTGACTTCAACAAGTCGAGCGTTATGGCGGCGGCGACCAGCATCGGCTCCGACAAGAACCTGCAATTCCCCAAGTACGTGGACATCACGTCCGCAGGCTTTGGCGGCAGCATCGACATTTCCGTCGGCCAATCCGTGAAGTTCACCAATAAGGACAGCGCGGACCACACGGCTACGGCGGATGACCTCTCCTGGGGCACGGGCACCTTGAAAGCGGGTGAATCCTTCACCAAGGCCTTCAAGAAGCCGGGTACCTACACGTTCTTCGACAGCCTGAAGCCGGCGAATACCGGCGTCGTCAACGTCCAATAAAAGTTTTCCAAAGGCCGCCTGCGGGCGGTCTTTGTTTTTCGTGTTAAACTAGGAACAACATCGCCTATGCCCCTCCCCACCAAAGGCCCCACCGTACGGCAACCTCTCCACCTGCACGACCGGGAAGCCATGCGGCTGGAAGAAACGGCGTTCCGTATCCGCGAGGACGTCATCGACATGCTGGTGGAAGCGGGTTCCGGCCATTCCGCCGGTCCGCTTGGCATGGCGGACATCTTTACGGCGCTGTACTTCCACGTGATGGCGCATGATCCAAAAAATCCGGACTGGCCGGACCGGGACCGCCTGGTCCTTTCCAACGGACACATCTGCCCCGTGCGCTATGCCGCCATGGCGGAAGCGGGCTACTTCCCCAAAAAGTGGCTCATGACCCTGCGGAAATTGGGTTCTCCCCTTCAGGGTCACCCGGAACGGATCAAATTGCCGGGCCTTGAGACGACCTCCGGCCCCCTGGGCTCCGGATCCTCCCAGGCGGCAGGCATGGCGTACGCCGCGCTCATGGATAAGAAGCCCTGGCGCGTCTACTGTCTCATGTCGGATGGCGAATTACAGGCCGGGCAAACCTGGGAAGCACTGCTCTTTGCCTCTCGCAACCGCCTGTATAACTGCACGTTCATCATCGACCGCAACAACATCCAGATCGACGGCGGCACGGAAGACATCATGCCGCTTGAACCGCTCGCCGATAAGTTCCGCGCCTTCGGCATGAACGTGGAGACCTGCGCGGGCAACGACGTCCGCGACTTCATCGCCGCGGTCGGGCGGGCCCACGGCGTTTCGGACAGACCCACCGTGATTTTGGCCGAAACCATCCCCGGCTACGGCGTTCCGTACATGGAATACGACTTCGAATGGCACGGGAAGCCGCCCAAGGCGGGTGAGGAAAGCCGCGCCGCCATTGCCGCGCTACGCACCATGGGAGGACGCATAACCAGCGAACATGAATAATATGACCCGTCGCATTTCCCCGCTTATCCTTGCCGCCGGAGGCATCGGACTCCTCTCCATTGCCGTGGCCGTCGGCATCACCGTCCTTCCCTCCGCTGGGTCGCGCGGCATGATGTCCGGCCTGTCCGTTTCCAATGCCGTCGCCCCATCTCCCCTGGCGGAACGTGTGGACGCGTTTTATGCCGAGGATTCCTCCGCCGGCTTTGCCGGCAAGATGGCATTCGCGCCGCCCATGATGCAACAGACGGCCGGCGCCACTGCCGCGGAAGTGGACCAAAAGATTATTAAGACGGGCTATCTTTCACTCTCCGTCGAACACGCGGATGCCGCCGCGTCTTCCCTCGCCGCGCTCGCAACGGGCATGGGCGGCTACGTGCAGAATTCCTCGCTTGAGGAACGGACGGACGGCACCAAATTCGGTTCCGTCGTCATCCGCATCCCCTCCGCCCGCTTTGACGATGCCCTGGCCGAGTCCAAAAAGCTTGCCACGCAGGTCAAAAGCGAAAACGTCGGCGGCCAGGACGTGACGGAGCAGTACACGGACCTGGAAGCCCAGCTCCGCAACGCCAAGGCGCAGGAAACCGAATACCTGAACATCCTCAAAAAGGCCCAGAACGTACAGGACATCCTGTCCGTGCAGTCCTACTTGGGCGGCGTACGTTCCCAGATCGAATCGTTGCAGGGCCGCCTGAAATACCTGGGCAACCAAACGTCCTACGCGACGTTGTCCGTCTCCCTGTCGGAAGACGCGCGCGTGACGGTGCCTGGACGCGATTTCCGCCCGTTGAATGACCTGAAAACCGCCGCGCAGACCCTGGTCGCGGTATTCCAAGGCCTCGCCACGTGGCTCATCTGGTTCGCCGTCATCGGCGGCGGAACCCTCATCCCCCTTGCCTTGCTCGTCTGGGGCGTCGTCGTCATCCTTAAACGCCGGAACCGCCGCTAATATGTTGAAACGTCTCCTGCGCGGATTGAACAAAGACGCCTGCCTCGCGCGGGACGTGTTCGACGTGAAAAAACTCGCGCAGGCACCCACGCGCGATGGGTTCGGCGACGCATTGGTAGAGGCGGGGGCGAAAGACCCGAACGTCGTCGTTCTCTGCGCCGACTTGTCCGAATCTACGCGCGCGCTCGCCTTCAAAAAGGCCTTTCCGGACCGGTTCGTCCAGATGGGCGTCTCGGAACAGAGCCTGGCTTCCATCGCCGCCGGCATGGCGCTCTCCGGGAAGGTTCCCTTCATTGCCAGTTACGCGGCGTTTTCCCCGGGACGCAACTGGGAGCAGATCCGCACGACCGTCGCGCTCCAAGGCAGCAACGTAAAGATCGCCGGGGCGCACGCGGGCGTCTCCGTCGGTCCTGACGGTGCCACGCACCAGATGCTGGAGGACATCGCGCTTATGCGCGCCATGCCACACATGCGCGTCGTCGTCCCTTGCGACCGTGAAGAAACGCGCAAAGCCACATTGGCGACCGCCGCATCCTTCGGCCCGGCCTACGTGCGCTTCGCGCGTGAAAAATCCCCGGTCTTCACCACGGCGAAAACCCCGTTCCAGATCGGCCGCGCGGAAGTGTTCCGCCACGGGACAGACGCGGCCATCATCGGAAGCGGCCCCCTGCTCTATGAGGCGTTGGTCGCCGCGGAAGTGCTCGCAAAGACCCATGGACTGCAGGTACGCGTCGTCAACGCGCACACGGTAAAACCGTTGGACGCAAAAACGATCGTTTCGGCCGCCAAAGAAACCGGTGCGGTCGTGACGGTGGAAGAAGCCCAAATCGTCGGCGGCTTGGGAGGCGCCGTGTGCGAACTCCTCGCGGAAACCGCGCCCGTGCCAGTGGAACGCATCGGCATGCGCGACCGCTTTGGCGAAAGTGGCGAGCCCAACCAACTTTTGGAAGCGTTCGGCCTCACGGCC
Organism: uncultured Gammaproteobacteria bacterium; assembly: GCA_964616135.1. GTDB lineage: Bacteria > Patescibacteriota > Patescibacteriia > UBA9934 > GWF2-40-263 > JAJYIV01. The sequence goes on along the minus strand of CAZTTQ010000017.1, from coordinate 7,007 downwards.
CCCTCCATCGCGCAGGCCGTCCTGCGCGCCGTCGCCCGCAAAAAAGGCGAACCGGTCTCCGCCACCCCCTCTTTCGTCACGGACGCAAAAACGCACTTGGAAGAAATGCAAAAAGACGTAATGGACGAGGCTTTGGCCCGCACGCCTAAAAAGTGGGGTGGCAAGAAACCGGACGCGTCGCTCAAATCCCGCGCAAAATAAAATCGCCCACCCGGGCGATTTTTGCTATACTTGGAGCCAATATGTACCACCTGATCGCCGTCGGCGACACCAAATTGGACACCTTCGTCCTCTTGGACCAGGCGTCGGTGCAATGCCAGCTCAAAATGCCGGACTGCCTGCTGTGCTTGGAATACGGCGCCAAAATCCCCGTGAGCGTCGTGGACTCACAGGTGGCCGGCTCCGCGCCCAACGTCGCCGTCGGATTGGCGCGCCAGGGACGCAAGACGGCCGTTGTCAGCAACATGGGCGCGGACAATACGCGGGAGTTGGCCGTCAAACATCTCACGGGGGAAGGCGTCTCCGCGCGCTATCTCCACGTCGCCAAAAACGAACCGTCCAGTTACTCCGTCGTGCTGAACTTCAAGGGCGACCGCACCATCCTCACGTCCCACATCAGCCACGTTTACCATCTCCCTCCGCGCCTCCCGCGCACCATTTGGGTCCACGTGGGAGAAATGGGGCACGGGTACGAAGCCATTTACCGATCCATTGCCGCCCGCGCGCGGAATAACGGCATCAAAGTCAGCGTAAATCCGGGCACCATCCAAATACAAGAAAAGGATCCGACGTTGTTTGAACTTCTCCAAGAGACGGACATTTTGTTCGTCAATCGTGAAGAGGCGCGTTCAATCACCGGCTCCAATTCGCTTGAAATCCACCACCTGGCTCCTGCCCTACGCGCACTGGGCTGCCAAGAGGTCGTCATCACGGACGGCAAGAACGGCGCGTATCATTTTGACGGCAAGGCCATCATCTTCTGTCCGATTTTTCCAGGCGCCGCGGTGGAGACAACGGGGGCGGGCGACGCGTTCGCCACCGGCTTCCTCGGCGCGCGGCTCATGGGCCTGGCTTCGTCAGACAGCATGCGCTGGGGCGCGGTCAATTCCGCTTCGGTCGTCGCGTACGTCGGTCCGACCAAAGGCCTTCTCTCCCAAAGCCAGATCAAAGCGCGCCTGCAAAAGGCAAAGTCCTTCAAGGTAAAAACGCTCTAGTATGTACGACATCATTACCGTCGGCGCCGCGACCCACGACGTGTTTTTGCTGTCGGACAAATTCCAATTGGTCGCCGGGACGCAGTTTGCCGGCGGCATGGGCGAATGCGTGCCGCTCGGCGGTAAAATCGACGTGGACAAAAAGGTCGAAAGCACGGGCGGCGGAGCCACCAACGCGGCCGTCACCTTTGCCCGCCTCGGTTTTGACGCCGCCTGCGCCTGCAAAGTCGGGGACGACGCTTCCGGTCGTGAAGTCGTTGCGGACTTGGGCCGGGAGGGCGTGGACACCACCCTCATCAAGCATGTCCTGGGCGGCGAAACGGGCTTCTCCGCCCTTCTGACCGCCAAAAATGGGGAACGGAGCGTCTTGGTCTTCCGCGGCGTCTCCGCGGAATTCAAGCCGGCGGACCTGCCGTGGTCTTCCCTCCACGCTAAGTGGTTCTACGTCACCTCGCTCGGCGGCAATCTCGCCATGGCGGAACGCATCGGCGAAACGGCAACCAAAGGCGGCAGCGCCGTCGCCTGGAACCCCGGCCACAAGGAACTTTCCCAAAGCCTCGCGGCCGTGAAACCGATGCTGAATCACGTGTCCCTGCTCTTCCTCAACCGCGAAGAAGCAGCCGTACTCACGGGTGAGCAGGATCCGGCAGTCGCATTCCGCGCGTTCGCGGACCTTCCGCATCTCACCGTCGTCATTACCGACGGAGACCAGGGAGCATACGCGTTCCGTGGCACGGAGGCGTGGACCTCCGGCACCACGGGCGCATCCAGCGTGTCACGTACGGGAGCAGGCGACGCGTTTGGCTCCGGCGTCACGGCCGCCCTCATGCACGGGCTCACCCTTCCGGAAGCGCTTGCCATCGGAACGCTCAACGCCGAAAGCGTCATCAAACAGGTCGGGGCGAAAAAAGGCATCCTCAAGGCCTGGCCTTCCGCCGCCGCGCTCAAAAAAGTTCCCGTACGGAAGCTTTCCTAACCTCGGACCTATGCCCAAACAATCCCTGCGCGTCTTCGTCACGCGTGACATTCCGAGTGAAGGACTCGCCCTGCTAAAAAAGAACAAATCGCTCAAGGTCAGCGTGTATGAAAAGGACCAGGCGATCCCGCGCAAGGAACTTCTGAAGCGCGTAAAGGGCGCCGACGTCATCCTCTCCATCCTGACAGAACACATGGACGCGGAAGTATTTGATGCCGCGGGCCCGCAACTCAAACTGATTGCCAACTACGCCGTCGGCTTCGATAATATTGACCTCAAGGAAGCCAAAAAACGCGGCATCGCCGTTACGAACGCCCCGCACCCGAATGTCAGCGAATCCGTCGCGGAACATGCCATCGCGCTCATGTTCGCCCTGGCCCACCGCATCGTAGAAACAGACCAGTTCATGCGCGATGGGAAGTACGAAGCCTGGGGTCCGATGCTATTGCTCGGGACAGACATCGTCGGCAAGACCGTCGGCATCGTCGGCGCGGGAGCCATCGGCACGGGCATCGTCCGCCGCCTCCACGACGGTTTCAACATCAACGTCGTGTACACGGACGTGAAGCGCAATCCGGAATTGGAACTCAAGACCGGCGCGAAGTTCGTGAGCCTGCACAAACTCCTCGCCGTCTCCGACTTCGTCTCCCTCCATGTCCCGCTTCTTCCCTCCACATACCATCTCATCGGTGCCGCGGAACTGAAGCTCATGAAAAAGTCCGCCTTCCTTATCAATACGTCGCGTGGGCCGATCGTGGACGAACACGCGCTCATTGCCGCGCTCATGAAAAAACAAATCGCCGGCGCCGGTCTGGACGTGTACGAATGCGAACCGTCGGTCGCATGCACGCACACGGACGTCGTCGCGATGAACAAGCTCCCGAACGTCGTCCTCACGCCGCACACCGCTTCGGCGACCGAAGAAACGCGCCAAGCGATGTCCCGTACGGCCGCGGAAAATATTCTCGCCTTCGCCGCCGGCAAGAAACCGCCGAACCTTGTGAAGGCCTAGACGCAAAATTCCACCCCACGGGTGGAATTTTCGTTTGCCCCAATTGGTGGACCCTGCCGGGCTCGAACCGGCCACCCCCGCGTTGCAAACGCGGTGCTCTACCAAATGAGCTAAGGGCCCGCCAACTGCTGCCAACCGGTGCAACCTACCGTGTTTTTCGCCGTTCGTCAACGTGTTTTGTGCTAGGATACGCGTATTCCAATCTCTCCCTTATGCGCGCCGCATCCGTGCTGACCGCCGCACTGCTTCTCTCCACCCTTTTCCCAACGTCCGTCCGTGCCGCAAAAGACCAAACCGTCGTGATCCGCATCCTGTCCTTGGACGGGAAGGAACAGTCATCGTTCAAGGTTGCAAGCGCCAACCAAGGCGGCGGCGTCTCCTTGGCCGTGGCGGACTTGGGGACGGACGGCATTCCGGAGATTCTCGTCGGCATGGGGCTCGGCAACGAACCGCGCGTAAAGGCGCTGCGCAAAAACGGCACGGAGATCGGCAGCTTCCTGGCGTACGACAAAGGCTTCGGTTTCGGCGTGAACGTCACGGCCTGCGACTTGGACGGGGACGGCGTTCGCGAAATCATCACCGCGCCCCAACGCGGCGGCGGCCCGCAAGTGCGCGTCTTCACCAACGTCGGCAAACCGATCGGCACTGGATTCATGGCCTATGACGAAGGCCTGAAAACGGGGCTCAACCTAGCCTGTGGAGACCTCGACAGCGACGGAAAGGCCGAGCTCGTGACGCTTCCCGCCGTCGGGGGCGGTCCGCATGTCAAAGCATGGAAATGGAACGCGGACGGAAAGGGAACGTTGGATCTCTGGAAAGAGACGTTCGTCGGCGACAAGACGGACGCTCGCGGACTCGCCGGTTCTGTTATGGGTGGCGCGCTTTCCACCGTGACTATGCGCGGCGCATCCGCGGAACGCCGCAGCGTCTCATTCACCGGCGTCGGCACGGCCGTGTCCGCCGCCATTCCCCTCGCGCTTCCCGGCTCCGGTGTCACGGGTATCTTTGTCGCGGACACCATGACGCTCATCACGACGACCGGCACCAAGACGCTCGTCGGCACGGACGGTGCCACCGTTCTCACGGCGGACGTTCCGCTGCACTCTGTCACCGCGGCCGCCGGGGACGTAGACCACGACGGGGCCACGGACATCGTCGTCGCCCCCGCGCGCCTCTGGTTCGGCGCAGAAAAACCGGACGAGGAAAAAAGCATCCTCGTCGACATCTCTGACCAACGCCTCTACGCGTACGAACAAGGAATCCTGGCCAATACGTTCCTTGTTTCCACCGGACGCATGCCCTACAAAACGCCCATCGGAGACCATAAAATCACGGAAAAGGTCCCCTTCGTGCACTATAAGGGCGGCGTCGGAAAAGACGCGTACGACCTGGGCGTGGTGCAATACAACCTCCGTTTCTTCCCACACATCTACATCCACTACGCACCATGGCACAACAACTTCGGCACCACCATGAGCCACGGATGCGTCAACGTAAATCTCTCCAACATGAAATGGATTTACGGATGGGCGGACCGCGGAAACACTGTTTCGGTACGTGAATAATCCACAGAAATAGTTATTGACACGATCAAAAGGTGCTATACTGGAAACCAATCGCCCGAGCGCCGCGTCTGCGCGACGGTGACACGCGTCCTTACGGATGCGTTTGGAGGATCTCCGCTTTGGAGATTCGTAACGCGTGATCAATCGTATGAAGAAAAAGAAAGTGTTGAAGCGCAAGACGACCAAGAAGACCACCAAGAAGGTTGCCAAGAAGCGCAAGGTTGCCAAGAAGTCCCGCCGCTAACGCGGCGACAGAAAAACCACCGGGACGCGCCGGTGGTTTTTCTTATGTGCGTTCAAACGTGAGCACGGCCGCGGGAGGTACGTTCCCCCATACGCGTCGCTGCGACGCCAACCGGAATCCGGGAACGGCCATTCGCCTCCACGCCGCGGGACCGTACGTGAATTGCACGTAGCGCGCTCCCGTCGGAAGAACGCGTCCCAGGGCCGAAAATACGGCCTTCCGCATGGATTCCGGCAACGAAAGCATCGGCAGACCGCTCACCGCCGTTGCGGGCCGCACGCCTTCTTGTTCCAGGATCCCCTCCAAATCCGCCGCGTCCCCCGCCACGACGCGCGCCAGCGGAAACTGCGCGCGCAACGTACCAACAAACGCCGGATCGCGTTCAACTAACAGCAGCCGTGCTCGTGGAAATGCGCGCACCAATTCCTCCGTCAGCGCACCAGTGCCGGGCCCAAGCTCCACGATCACCGCGCCGTTCGCCAGCGGTCCAACCGCGTGCGCGACTGCACGCGCCAGCGCGCGACCGGATGGCAGTACCGCGCCGACGTGGCGCCGGTCGCGCAAGAAACGGGCGAAGAACGCAAGCCAAGCCGGCATACTAGTTCCCGGCAAGCATCGCTTCCGCGATGTCGCGTTCTTCCGGCGTGTTAATTCCCACCACCTCCTCCGGCGCGATGTCGATGGACGACAACGGTTTTCCCTGCGCAATGGCGGCTGCAACCAAATCCGTCAGGTAGTATTCCTTCTGGACGTTTTCCGCACGCAACGCCGCGGCGTTTTCCCACAGCCATTTCGCGTCAAAGCAAAACAGGGCTGGATTCAATTCCATGATGCGGCGCTCTTCCTCCGTCGCGTCCTTGTATTCGCGGATGCCGGTAATATGACGACTCTCTCCGCGCAAGATGCGCCCCCAACGTTCAAAACCCGCATACGCCCCCTTGAACGAAGGGACCTTGGTCGTCATGAGGGTCAACGTATTCCCCCGCTCCATGTGCCGACCGGCCAAGCGTCTCATGGTCTCCGCTGAGATGAACGGATGGTCACCGTACAAGACGACCACATGATCCGCGTCCGCGACGGTCTCCTTGGCGCTCGCAGCCGCGTGTCCGGTCCCTAGCTGCTCGGTCTGCACCGCATACTGACAGCGACCGCCCATCACCGCACGGATTTCATCTGCCCCATAGCCGACCACGACCGTTGGGCGCGCGTCCAAGCCACTTTCTTCCACAGCATCCAACAGGTACGCCAAAATGGGCCGACCCCCAACCAAGGTCAGGGCTTTCGGGCCTTCAGCCTTCATACGGGTTCCCTTTCCGGCCGCCAAAATGACCACACGGACTTTAGGACGAATGGCGTTCATAGCCCGGGAATCTTAGCCGAACCGGAGCGCCCAGACAATCCCCGCCAGGACACCAATGGAAAACGCCAGGCCGTAGCGGATGGCGTCGCAGACGTAGCATGCCGCTTTCGATACAGGTTCCATAGGGCCCCAGTATAACAAAAACGACGGCACAAGGCCGTCGTTTTTGCGACATCAACCGAATCATTCGTTTTCAGAGAAATTCGGCTGACGTTTGAAGAGTTCCATGGTCCCGGCGCCTACCTACTCTCGCCCAATCGGACTACCATCGGCCCCGTGCGGCTTAACTTCCGTGTTCGGGAAGGGAACGGGTGTGACCCGCCGGGAAGTGGCACCGAGACTATGGAACCCTTCAGGTTCCTTCGCTTCGTAAAGTTGATATAGATTTCCTGAATCTACCCTCGCAGTGGTTGTAGAGCTCGACCGATTAGTACTGCTTGACTACACGCGTTACCGCGCTTCCATCTACAGCCTATCAACCTGCTGGTCTCGCAGGAGTCTGATAACGAAGACTAATCTTGGGGTCGGCTTCGCGCTTAGATGCTTTCAGCGCTTATCCGATCTGGACGCCGCTACCCGGCAATGCCCTTGACAGGACAACCGGCACACGGGAGGTCCCTGCTTCCCGGTCCTCTC
>CAZTTQ010000016.1:22712-23084 GCA_964616135.1 uncultured Gammaproteobacteria bacterium | reverse complement strand
ATGAAGACTGGGACTTGCCCGGTGCCATAAACCGGTTGTATGTGTTGCGCCGTAAGGTCGGGCCGAACGAGTCGCTGGAACTGTATTACCGTAATACGGCGGGAGGGAACGCCATCGCCGTGAACCGCCACGGATTGCTCCAGGCGGTAAATTCGCTGCATGCGTCCGACGGCTGCGTGGGCGTGCCGCACAACCTATTGGCCCGGTACGCGGCGGAGGCGGATACGGCCAAGAAAGCGGCGGAACGCGTCGCGTTCGCTGAGCGAGGAAGCGGCTACGCGCATATTTTGGTGGACCATGACGTCACCTGCGTTGAGGCGAGCGCGTCCCGCGTGGCCGCGGCATCGGCCACGTCGAACGCGACCGCGTGCT
>CAZTTQ010000016.1:0-22702 GCA_964616135.1 uncultured Gammaproteobacteria bacterium | reverse complement strand
GTCCCGCGTGGCCGTTTGGCATCCGTCCCTGCCGTTTTTCCACGCCAACACCATGTTGGATCCGGGGCTTCAGGACCTGCAGAAACCCGGTTCGTACCACGGTTCCGCCGGCCGCCTGCGCAGCGCCAAATTCCACGTTACGGACCCCATGGACGCGGCGGATTTGGCCGCGGCGTTTGATGACCGCACGCAGGGATTGGAGGAGAGTTTGCATAATGAAAATACGATTGGGCGCGTCGTCGTGGACCTGGACGCACGCGTGTTTGCCGTGTGGTTGAAACGGGAATCGGGTGCTGGCTGGGTCGCGTACCCGCTGCCGTAAACAAAAAAAACACCGCCGAGGCACCCGGGATGGGCGCGGTCGGCGGTACGTCCAACTACAGCGTCTTCTCCACGGCGATGAGCGCGCGCACGCCCTGGTACATGTCCAGGGTGGCCTGTGCCTCGGAGAGGCCCAGGCGGCGCTTGTTCGAGAGGTCGTACACGCCGCCCTTGGACTCGGAGTGCTCGCCGTCCACACCGCGGACGGAGAGGCCGAACACAGCGGCCAGGTCCTTCAGCTTGCCGGAGGCGGCGAGCTTCGGAACCTTCACGTGCACGGACGCGCGCATGGCCGTCCCGAGGTTGGTCGGGCAGCTGGTGAGCGCGCCGTACTGCGGGTGCGTGGCGAAGGGGAGCTTGGCCTCGATGGCCTTCACGGCGCGCGACAGGCGGTCAAAGACCGCACGCACGTCGCCGCCCTTCTCCATGGAGATGATGCGGAGCAGGTCTTCCTCGTTGACCCAGACCAGGAAGGTCTTGGCGTCATTGTGGAAGATGCCGCGGCCGGACGGCCAATCGCGGTTCGCGCCGGCGGCGTCCAGGAAGCGGTCGCCCTGCTTGAACAGGAAGTGGTCTTCCACCAGCTGCTTGCGGGTCGTCTCGTCCATACCCTCGAGGGGGTAGAACGTGCCCTTGAGGTCACCCTCGAGGGTCGCGAGCACCGCCGCGACGTCGTTCATCGCCTTGAGACGCTGCTCCTTGGTGATGCGCGGCGCGAACGGGACGTCCTTGAGGTTGCGGCCCACGCGGATGCGCGTGGAGATCACGAACTCGCCCGTGGGGTCCACGGCCTCGGTCGGGATCTTGGACACGTCGAAGTCGGTGACGTGCTGGATCTTGCCGAGTTCCAGCTTGTGGTAGTCGGCGATGACCCGGTCGAAGAACGGGGCGAGCTTGGTGTAGCTCTCCGGGTCCCCGGCGTAGGCGCCGACCCCGCTGTCCAGGTTCATGAACCCCGACAGGATGGCGTCGGCCAGGCCGAAGCCGGTGGCAGTCTGCACGCCGTGCAGGACGCGGACGACGTCGGGGGTAAGGTGTGTGTGGGCGAGCATGCTGGAAACGGGGGCGGACATAGTGTGGGTACTCCTGGTTAGTGGCCCTCATGGGCAGGGGCAGGATGCTGTCTCAAACCCTTTGGGTCAACGCGTACCTGTGGACAAGGTGTGGAACGTTTCGGTCAACGAAAAACCCAAGGAGGGGGCGTCACCTGGACAAATGCTCGCAAACGAACAGGCGGGTGGTATGATGCGGCCAGGAATATCCGAACCGCTCTCGTCAAACATGGGGGAGGAGGATGGATCCTCTCTATATGCACGCATCCATTTTGAAAGCGCTCCAGTGGCGCTACGCCGTAAAGGTGTTCGATCCGTCCAAGAAAGTTGATCCGCAAGACCTGCGGACGATCTTGGAAAGCGGTCGCCTTTCCCCTAGTTCCATTGGGTTGGAGCCGTGGGCGTTCTTCTTGGTGGAGAATCCGGAAGTCCGTGCCAAGCTGCGCGAGGCAAGCTACGGCCAGCCCAAAGTGACGGACGCGTCCCACCTGATCGTGATCGCGACCCGGACGGACGCCTCCGCGCTGCCGGATGAACTCATCGCCCGCGCCGCCGCCCAAGAAGGCGTCACGCCGGAGTCCTTGGCCGGCTGGCGCGCCATGGCGGAAAACGCCGTCGCGCGTCCGGACGCGGTTGAGTGGTCGCGCCGCCAGGCCTACATCCCGCTGGGGATCATGATGACGGCCGCGTCGCTCCTGAACGTGGACACCTGTCCCATGGAAGGATTCGACACGCACAAGGTCGACGAGATCCTCGGACTGAAGGAACAGCATCTCGGCTCGGTCTTCATGTTGACCGTCGGCTACCGCGGCGACGACCCGGCTGCCAAGCGCCGTAAGGTTCGCCGCCCGTTTGAAGAAGTCGTGCGGATCGTCGCGTAAGAATCAGAAAAGCCCCAGGAAGTTCCTGGGGCTTTTTTCTGGCGGAGAGGGTGGAGTTTGGTCCCGTTCCTCCGTCCAATAAGAAAACCCCCTAGAAATTTGTTCTGGCGAGGCGACGGGCGAGCACGGACCGAGACGTAGTTAAACACTACGTTGAGCGTCCGGCGCAGCCCGGCAACAAAGCCAGGGCAAATTTTAGGGGATTTTCTGGCGGAGAGGGTGGGATTCGAACCCACGGTACTCGTGAGAGTACATCAGATTTCGAGTCTGACGCATTCGACCACTCTGCCACCTCTCCGTGGCGGATTGCGGACGGAAATTAGCACGCCCGCGGCGTCCGGTCAATCAGTCGGCGGCAAAGAGAAGGGGAATTCCGTTCCTATGAAGACAGGCGAACACGCGTCCCACCGATTGACATGGGCGGAAAAAGATGCTCTCATAACCGAATGATTGGGATCGCCTCAATCACCCGTGTCCTGGGAGATGAACAATGAACGTGAGAACTGTTGCGTTGTGGTCGCTCATTAACGGCAAAGCACACGCGTCATTGGGGAAGAAGGAGAGGACCGTCGAAGCGTTTATGCCGCTCGTCAACGAGCTGTTCCCGGGTATCAACTACTACTCGATCTCGGGCTTCGGCGAGGTCATGCGCGATTGCGTGATCCCGGTGCTTAAGAAGCGGCACGGGGAGCTGCTGAACGTGCCGTCGGAGAGGGTGGATCCGGGAGCGATGACGGAAGTCGTCCCGGTGCTCCCCTCCAACGGGTACGAGTGGCAGGATAGCGTTGTGTGGAGGCGGAAGCTCGAGCGGATTCTGTCGGCCAGCTGAAAGAATCCGCACCGTTGCCTCTCTGGGGTCCCTGCGAGAAATCGTGCGGTCCTTTTTTATTACGGAATGCTGCGCGCCACCTCGATCAGCTCGCCATCGCTAAGCGCGTCCCCGTCCACGGCGACCACGTACGTCACGGAGCCGCGGGTAAACGCGAAGCGCTTGGTGAATTGGCAGACGGCGAGAGGGCTGGTGTCAGACGCGGGGAGGCAGGCGGGATAACGCAGTCCGGAGCCAAAGATATGGCCGGTCTCCGCGGCTACTTTTATTTCCGCGCCCCCAACGCCCGGGGTGTATTTCGCGACGTCGGCCGCTGACACGAGCGGGAGCTCCAATAGTTCGAACGCGCGGCGGCCGTCCTTGGCGAATACCATTTCTACGGTTCCCGTAGGAAAGTATTCAGACGGTTGGGTAAAGCGCGCCGCCGTGTGGAGCGCCGCGCCCGCAGTGAAGGTCGGCACGGGCAAAGCGCGGCCGAGCAGTGCCGGCGCCGTCTCTGTGGTGAGCGTTTGGACGCCTGCTGCCTGCGGAATGATTGGCACCGCGGGCGGGGGAAACACGAACGCGATGCCTTTGGACAAAATGACGACGGCCGCCGCGACACCGACGAGCCAAATGGCCCACGGGAGTTTCTGCTTAGGCGCGGGAGCGTGCGCGTGTTCCATACGCGGTACAAAGAAGGGCGAGTAACAACCAGGTGAGGGCGGACAAGTCGTTCTTGAAGTACGGGACGTCGACCAATCCGTGGATCAGCATACCACCGAACGCCAGCAGGACGGCGACGGCGGCCGTGTCGCTCCAGCGGTCTTTTTGCGCGCGGCGCAGGGCAGCCCATACCAGGGCGAATAAGCCGGCGCACGCGGCGAATCCGGCCAGGCCCAGTTCGGTCCAGACGTTTAAGACCATCGTGTGCGGATACTGGAAGATCTCAATGTCCGGACGGCGGTGGAAGGGGACGAGTGCCGCGGGATAGCCGTTTAGCCCGGCGCCGAAGACGGGCCGCGTCTTCAGCATCTCCCACGTTTCGGACCATTGCATCCGGCGCACGTCGCCAGAGCGGTCATGGAGCGACAGTTTTTCCATGGCAAAGTTCCGCAGGGGCGAAACGGAGACGACGAGGAGAAATCCCGCGGCCGTGGCGACAAGGGAAATGCGACGCCAGGGTTTGGAGAACAAGGAGGCCAGGAACAGCATCGCGAGTACGGATCCGACGGCGGCTTCACTTTGTGCCAGGACGATGCCCGTAAAGCAGAGCAGGGCGCCCGCGGCCCACGCTAAGCGCGCCTTGCCCGTTTCCCGCGCGGCAAACAGCACGGCCAGGATGGCGGCGGGCCCAGCGTACAGGCCGAGCGCGTTCGGATACGGGAACGGGCCGGTGACGCGGCGTTCCAGGTCCCAGGGAATGGGAATGCCCATACCCGTGGCGAATTGGAAGACACCGACGAGGGAGGCGAACGCGGCGCCGCCGACGAACCAGGCGATGAGCGCGCGGCGGTCCGCTTCCGTTTTCAGCGTGGTTGCGGCGACCAGGAACAAGAGCGCCGGTTCAATAAAATACGCGCGCAACGCGCCAAGCGCCCCGCGCAGGTCCGGTGCGATGGCAGTCGCAAGGATGGCGGCGGCCAACAGGCCGCCCATTCCGTACAGCCACGGACGTGGGATGGACGCTACGCGCTTCCAATCGCCCCGCGCGATCCAAACGCCGACCAGCGTCAGGATCAACGTTTCAAGCAGCGTGAAGGGAATTGGTCCAACGGAGAAACGCAGAAGATACGTCGGCAGCGCGGCGGCAACCAATGACAAACCGAGGCGACGGTCCTTCCAGGCGGCGGAGGCGAATCCGAGGACGGCAAGCGCAAGCAGGAAGGCGTACATATCAGGACGGTTTGTGGGCCGCCAGTTTGCGTGGCATGAGATCGCGGATCCGTTGCGGCGTCAGCACGCCGAAGGCGAACAGGAGTGCGGCGTAGACGACGGCGCCGGTCGGAATCAGCGCCAGGACGGGCCACTCCGGCAGCAGGCGCAAGAACGCGTACATGAGGAGCGAGGCGGCCGCGGCCCGTATGAATACGCCGGCGTTCGGCCGGCCGTGGGACGCGGAGCGCACCAGGGCGAACGTGGTGAGCGCGATGAAGCTTTCGGCGAAGATCGTCACGCTTGCCGCGCCGACCATGCTGTAGGTTGGAATGAAATAGAAGTAGCCGGCCAAGGAGAGGACGGCGCAGGCCAGGTAGCCGAACATCATGGGGCGCTGCTTGTCGACGGCGACGACGGCGTGGCCGTAGAGCGTGCCCAGGAATACGGCCGGTACGGCCAGGATCAGCAGCTTCAGGATGTTGCCCGCCGCGATGAACTCGTCTCCGGCCACGAGGCGAAGGAGCGGGACGGACAAGGCCCAGGCCCCGGCGACGACCGGCAGGTACATCAAGGCGAACGCGTCGAACGCGCGCGACAAATGCTGGCGGAATTCAGCCGTGTTTCCCTGTCTCCAGTCACGGACGAGATTCGGCAGGAGGAGGCCCATGAAAATCGTCGGGATGACCGTCAGGACGTCCAAGACGCGGTAGGCGGCGCCGTAATTGCCGACCTCCGTTTCGGAGCGGAACAAGGACAGGATCAAAATGTCGCCCTTCAAGTAGAGCAGGTTGAAGAAGATGGACACGCCCATGGGCCAGCTGCGGCGCAGGATTTCCTTCCACAAGGACAGGTCCGCGCGCAAGCGGACAGGCACGAATTTCCCGGCGAACCACAAGGCGACGGCGAGCCAAATGGCGTGGGCCGCGGTGTGCGCCCACATCATGGATTCGGCGCCCCAACCTTTGTGCGCGGCGTACAGGCAGAACGCGAGCAGGGCGACGCGGTCGATGAGTTCCGCGAGCGACGCGCGCCAGACGTTTTGGTGCGTTTGGAACACGCCGACCAGCATGGCTGCCGCCGCCATGAACACGTAGCCCGCCGCGCCCGCCGCGACGCTGCCGTTGACCGTGTCGCTCCACGGGAACAGGAGGACCAAGAAGGGAGCGGCCAAGAACAGGATGCCGGCGGACACGAGGCGCAGGGTAAAGACGTTCCCCGTGATTTTTTTCTGGTCCGCGCCCGGTTCCGACAACATCACGACCAGCGTGAGCGTCAGGCCGAAGTCCACGATGACGCCGAAAAATTGCAGGAACGTGAACGCCGTGGTGAACGCGCCGTATTTTTCCGCCCCCAAGGAGCGCGTCAGGAGCGACAGGACGAACAACCCGAGGATGACGGACAGCGCCTTGCCGACCGTTTGGACGATGAAATTGCGGGCGAATTGGGGAGACATGGCCGTATCTTGGCAAATCAGAGCCAAAAAATCAACGTATGTTAAAATGGATCCGTTATGCGCCCGCCCTTCCTGCGCGCCGCTTTTTGGTCGCTGCTCGTGGCGGCGTTTTTCGCTGCGCCGTTTGCGGGGGTTGCCCGCGCCGCCGCGGAATACGATTCGCTCCAAGTCAGCATGACCGGCGGCGGGACGCTTGCCATGAAACCGGGGGAGAAAAAACTCGTGACCGTGGAATATAAGAATACGGGCACGTTGGCCTGGGCGAATACGGGCGCGCGATACGTTTCCCTGTACACCTACGGGCCCAAATACCGCGCGTCGGTCTTCAAGGACGCAACCTGGGCGTCTTCTATCCAGCCGGCCAAGTTGAAAGAGGCAAAAGTCGCGTCCGGCAAAACAGGTACGGTCCAATTCACCTTGAAGGCGCCGGCAAAGGCGGGCGCGTATAAAGAAACCTTCCAGTTGGCCGCGGAAAACAAGTCGTGGATCGCCGGTTCCGCGTTTACGCTGACTATCAACGTCGGGGACGCCCCGGCACCGGCACCCGCCGAGATCCCCGCCCCCGTTTCAACGGCAAGCGGCCCGTTGGCGGCGTCCGTGCTGTTGCGCAGCGCGAAAACCGTCACCACGTACGGCGGCGGCAAAGTAGATTTCACGGTCGGCATCAAAAATACCGGCAGCAAAACCTGGACGCGCCGTGAATTGCACAAGGATGCGGCAACGTCGGCAGATATTGCCCTCGCCAAGGCGGAGGCGAACGTGGAACCGGGCGGCATGGACTTCTACGCGTTCTCCTTTAACGCGCCGACGGGAAAGGGATCCTTCATCATGCGGTATGCGCTAGTAGTGGACGGGGAAGCGGTGCCGGATTTCTACGTGGACATCCCAGTCATCGTCACGTCGGACGCGTATGAACCAGGCCCGGTGTACGTGCAGACGCCCATCGCGCCGGGCGTTACGGACGCCGAATCGATCGGCGTGGAACCGATGCTGCGCGTCGGCATTCTCATCGTGGATGGCGAAACCAACGACCAGGTAGTGGTCTCCTGCCGTTCGCCGTGGGAGCTGCGGAGTGAAACCGGCACCGTGTTGGCATCTAAGGATGCGGGTGCCGCGGTCACGGCGTTCTATAAGAAGGGAAGCTACTGGTACAACGCCGGCGACGGGCTCCAACAGATCTCCGGCCCGCTGCGCTTCGTGCCGAGTGAGGCGAACGGCGTGTGCGACGTGACCAATTGGGACCGCCGCGTCACGCGCGGGTCGGACCGGGCGTACAACGCGTACCGGAACGTGTTGGAACTTCGCTACAACGCCGCCAAGGACCGCACGTGGCTCATTAATGAGCTGCCGATGGAATGGTATCTCAAGGGAATCGGGGAGACGTCCAACGTGTCACACGTGGAATTCCAAAAGGCGCTGCTCGTCGCCGCGCGGACCTTCGCGACGTATCATTGGGAACGCGGAACGAAACACGGGGCCGAGGGCTTCCACGTCACGGGGTATGCGGACGACCAGGTCTATCGCGGCTACGGGCAAGAAGAAGTGTCGCCGAACATCGTGCAGTCGGTTGAGGCGACGCGCGGCCGCATTCTTACTTATGAGGGACGCCTTGCGCTGACGCCGTATTTTTCCCGCTCCGACGGCCGCACCCGCGACTGGAGCGAAGTCTGGGGCGGATCCGTCGCGTGGCTCAAAAGCGTTTCGGCCCCGTGTGACGCGCAGCGCCGCTACACGCTCTGGGGACACGGCGTCGGCATGTCCGCGTCCGAGGCGCTTTGCCAGGCGAACAAGGGCGTCCAATGGCGCGACATCATCGCCTATTTTTACAGCGGCACGGCCATCTTAAAACGGTGGAATTAGCACATGAAACGCACGCTCGCCTCCTTTGTCGCCGTCTGCGCCCTGGCTCTCCCGGCCGGGGCTCTTGCGGCTCCCAACGCGGCGTTGAAAGCGGTATTTGAAAAGCGCGGCGACCTCCAGGCGTTGTTCGAAGCGGACACGTACGCGGCCAAGCCGGACGCCAAGACGCCTTTGGTGGGCCTGGAAGACTGGGCGCGTCAGTACGGGTGGCGTGAGCGCAACGACCTGTCCGCGTACGCTCCTTCGGCCAAGCGCCGTCCCGCCAAGTTCGCCAAGGCGGCTGCCGTACCAAAGGTGTCGGCTGACGCGTACGTGGTCATCGACCGGGCAAGCGGCCTCATCTTGGCGGACAAGGATGCAGGGAAGCCGCATCCGGTCGCGTCGCTCACGAAACTCGTGACGGTTGGCGTTGCCTTGGACGAAGGCGTGCAAACAACTGCCGCGTACACCATCCGCGCCGCGGACGACGTCGGCGGGGCCAAGCTGTACGTGGACGACGGCGCCGGCATTTCGGGGGACGACCTGTTCTTCTCCACATTGGTCGCGTCCGCCAACAACGCCGCCAACGCGCTCGCGCGCGTGACGGGGCTGTCCCGGGCGAAATTCGTCCAAGAGATGAACGGCGTCGCCAAAAACTTGGGGTTGCCGCGCACGTCGTTCGTGGATCCGGCGGGCATCGAGCCGGACAACGTTTCGACGCCGCGCGAGCTGGCGATCATCGCGGACAAGGCGTTCGCACGCCAGGAGATCAAGCGCTATGTGACGACCGCCGTGCGCGACGTGCATACGGCGAATGAAACCAAGCGTTTGAAAAACAGCAATTGGATGTTGTGGAAACCGGAATATGACGACCTCTACGTGACCGGCGGAAAAACGGGGTACCTGGATGAGGCGGGATGGAATCTGGCCGTCGGGCTGAAAGGCGGGACGGCCAAACCGGAATTGCTTCTCGTCACCTTTGGCAGTGACACGCGGGCGGCCAGTTTCCAAGACGCGCGCAAATTGGCGCAGTGGGCGTGGAAGAACCACCGTTGGACCGCCGCAAACTAAACACGCCCTAGAGGGGCGTGTTTCCGTTTCCGTTGCCGTGGCGCCGCTGGTCGTCGGCGACCAGGCGGAGAATTTCTTCTTTCAGCCGTTCCGGATGAGGGACGTCCTTGAAGTTGAACCGGTCGCGTTCGGCGGACGTTTGGATATATACGTTGCCGAAGTTGAGGAACGTTTTGACGAGGCCCTGTACCTCGGAGGTGACGTCCTGCACGTTGATGAGATGCAGCTCCGACGCGGTGCGGTTGAACAGGCCGTTCTGCTCCACGTTGATAATGCGTTCCGTGGTGACGATCCACGTGTCCAGGTACCAGTCCGTGAACTCCATGAAAGCGAAGAGCCAGACGGAGACGGCGTACATGCCGGCTAGGACAGTGATGACAGGGCCCAGGATCGGGTCCTGCAGCCAACCGTTCAGCTGTTCCCAGAACGTGACTGCCAGTCCGACCGGGACGGCGGTTAGCAGCAAAAAGGCGCCGAACAAGTTGGTTAGCGTCAGCCAATGGCGCCGGAGAAAGATCACCAGCTTTTCGTCCGGCCGTTGGTTGGGGAGGCACGAGAGGTCGAACATAGGCCTAGAGCCCGTTGGTCGGGGGAGACGTCAACGCCGCGGTGACGCCGGCCAAGGAAACCGGATAGGAAAAATCGTACGGCGACAATCCCCAGATGACGGCGACCAGGATGGCGACCGTGCCGGCGGCGTACAGGGTCACGACGCCGTACAGCACCAGGCCCGCTACGCCGAAGCGGAGCAGGTGGTACAAATTAAACAGGCTGTACACGCAATAAAAAAGCATGAACAGCCCGAATGGCAACAAGACGACGCCGATGGGGAAGGACAACTCGGCAAAAGAAGGCATATCGCCTTCGATTATATCACGAAACGGATGGCGGCGGCGTCAGACCTAGGTGTCGGTAGGCGTTCGACGTGGCCACGCGGCCGCGCGGCGTGCGCTGCAGCATGCCCAATTGGAGAAGGAAGGGCTCGTAGACGTCTTCCAGGGTCGCCACTTCCTCTTGGGTCGCCGCGGCGAGCGTGGTCAATCCTACGGGCCCGCCGTTGAACTTCTCAATCAATGTCCGAAGAATGAGACGGTCGATTTGGTCCAAGCCCTGGGTGTCCACGTCCATCATGGATAACGCTTGTTCGGCCACGTCCGACGTAATGTGGCCGTTTGCCTTGACCTGCGCGTAGTCGCGGACGCGCTTCAGAAGGCGGTTGGCGATGCGCGGCGTGCGGCGCGCGCGTGTGGAGAGCAAGCGGATGGCCTCTTGGTCCGCCGGCACGTTCAACAGGCCCGCGCTGCGGGACAAAATCCGCTCGATGTCGCTTTCCTCGTAAAAATTCAGGTGGTAAATTGCCCCAAAGCGGTCACGCAGCGGGGAAGAGAGCAACGAAAGGCGCGTGGTGGCGCCAATGATGGTGAATTTCTCCAAATTCAGGCGCAGCGTGCGTGCCGTCGGGCCTTTGCCCACCACCAAGTCCAACGCGTAGTCCTCCATGGCGGGGTACATGACTTCTTCAATGGTCTTGTTCATCCGGTGGATTTCGTCGATGAACAGCACGTCGCCTTTTCCGAGGTTCGAAAGCACGGCTGCCAAGTCTCCCGTGCGTTCCAACGCGGGGCCGCTGGTGATTTTTAGCTTCGCGCCCATTTCATTTGCCAAAATATGGGCCAAGGTGGTCTTGCCCAAGCCGGGATTGCCGTAGAGCAGCACGTGTTCCAGTGGTTCGCCGCGGCCCTTGGCCGCTTCAATCAGCACGTGCAGGTTGTCTTTCAAACTGGCCTGCCCGACAAAGTCCGCCATGGTTTGCGGGCGCAATCCAACCTCAAACGCGCGTTCTTCCGGTCCGGCGTCTTCTTCCGCCAGGCGTTCGAAATCGGTGGTGAGGTCGTCGCGCTCGATCATATGGGGGCAGCATAGGCGAAAAAAACAGACCCCGGAAGGGGGTCAGGAAGAAGGGGGCTCGTAGCAGCCGAGGCAGCGCGCCTCGTATTCGCGGTCTCCCACGACGAACGTCTCCTTGGAGGGGACTAGCCGCTGCGAGAAGCTCGCACCGTCTACGCCGCACTTCATGCAGACCGCGTAGACGCGGTGCAGGTTGGTGGCGATGGCGTACAAGGGCACGACTGAGGGGAACGGACGCGCACTGAAGTCGGCGGACAAGGCCGCGACCAGCACGTGCTGTCCACGCTGTGCCATCTGGAAGACGGCATTGCGCAATTCGTTCGCGCGCCGCTGCCGTTCGATGGGATCCGTGACCCCGTCCTTGTCGGGATCTCTGTAGAAGAACTGTGCCTCGTCGATGCCGACCGTGTCGAATTCCGCCGCGAGCGCGGGGATTTCGGATGCGCCTTCGACACACAGCGCGTCGAAGGCGCCGCCTGCGCGCGACTGGACGCATGACTGGCGCGTATCACGTGTCGGACGGAACGCGACGCAACGCTGGTCGGCGGGAATCCCCCGGCGTTCAAGGGCGATTTCCGCTCGACGGAGGTGGTGGATCAGCCGCTCGCTTTTGCCCGCGAACATGGGGCCGTCGATCAAGGTAATGCTTCCGGCCATGGGAGACCTCCGTGGGAAAGGAACCGCCGGCAGTATACACCAACGCAAAACAGCCGCGGATACGGCTGTCAATGCGACGTGGTGGGCAAGGCGGGATTCGAACCCGCTCGGCCTTGCGGCCCGGGGATTTTAAGTCCCCTGCGTATACCAATTCCGCCACTCGCCCGTGCGGCAGATCCTATCTCGGCTCCCCCTTTTTTTCAACCCAATACCTTGACAGAAGCCATAATTTCCTTCTATGTTCCGCAAAGAGGAGGAAGGACATATGCCGTCCGAAGCGTTGGTTTGCCTGTCGGACCCGATCTTGAGTGGTCATATCGTGAAAAACGGGAGGAGATCCGGACGCCCGGTCCTCGTCTTGGATGGTCCCCATGAAGAAGTAGTCGCTCGTTACCGCGCTGCCGCGGCAGAGGGCGAACCGTTTCCGGTCGTGTTCCTTGGCCGTCGGGTGTTCGGGATGGATTGGATGGCCTTCCATGGGATCCTGCAGGCTCTCGCGCCGCTTCCGAACCTGGTGCTCGTGGAGCCGGACGAATGGCGACCGACGGAACAGGAGTGGGCGTACATGTCGGCATGCGGGACCCGCGTACGGACTGCTCGGCCCTCGGGCGTCCCCGTCCCCGTTTCCGCACTCTTCGAGCCCATGCGCATTCCGGACGGGATGTGCTGCTGGACGGGTCACGACTGACCCGCGCGCGTAGGCGGTCCCTTGGACCGTCTTTTTTGTCCCACGGCCCCCTTGCCAGCCCGCGGGCCCGGTGCTATACTGCGCCCACGCAAATCCGTTTGCGGGAATAGCTCAGTGGTAGAGCGTCTCGTTGCCAACGAGAAGGTCGCGGGTTCGATCCCCGTTTCCCGCTCCAAAAAACTCCAACTCCGGTTGGAGTTTTTTGTTGTGCCTTCACGTTTCTTGGGCATGATCTGTGCCACCGTTTACACCTCTTCCGACCTTCAGATTGCGGGAAGTCTCCAATGTGTTAGTGTTGCCTACAATTCCAAAATAATTTTTGGCTGCAATATGCATATCCCCAATCATCCAGATGACTCGGAAAAACTGATATACACAAATCATCGCCAGGGATTTCTCACTGTTTTTTCGGTCATCAGTT
Organism: uncultured Gammaproteobacteria bacterium; assembly: GCA_964616135.1. GTDB lineage: Bacteria > Patescibacteriota > Patescibacteriia > UBA9934 > GWF2-40-263 > JAJYIV01. The sequence continues at coordinate 9,725 of CAZTTQ010000016.1, read as the reverse complement.
TCATTGGGGTGTTTGTAAGCTCGTATCGGTTTTTTGGTACCGATCCGGTCCTCGCCTTCTTTTACCCCTTTCTCGCTTTTACGACTTTGTATTACGCGATCTCCCTCGTCACCCAAGGATTTGGTCGGAGATTCGATCACGCACCTCATGCGGATTTAGTTAGAACGTGGAAGCCGAATGCTCGGCATTCCGTTGACATTTTCCTCCCCACATGCGGAGAAGAGCTCGATGTCATTAAAAACACTTGGGATGGGGTGAAACGATTGAGGGAAACTTATCGGGGAAGCGTGGCCGTTTACAACTTGGATGATAGTAATGATCCAAGATTAAAGGAAATGGCGGAAAAGTACGGATTCAATTACCTCGTCCGGGAAGACCAGGGGCACTTTAAAAAATCGGGCAACCTCCGTCACGGTTTCAAAAATTCCAAGAGCGAATTCATTGCTATTTTTGACGCGGATTTTCGACCGAGGCCGGATTTTCTTGATGAGCTGCTTCCGTACTTTGATCGGCATTCTAAGCTGGGCATTGTGCAGTCTCCCCAGTATTTCGACGTGTGTAAGAGCCAGAATTGGCTCGAACGGGGTGCCGGCGCCGTACAAGAATATTTTTACCGCTCCGTCCAGCAGAATAGGCAGTTATGCGGAGGGGCTATCTGCGTGGGGAGCAACGCCATCTATCGACGCGCGGCCCTTGCGGACAATGGCGGTACTACGCTGATCGAGCATTCTGAAGATGTCCATACGGGTTTTGATTTGAAGAACCTTGGATGGGAATTGATGTATGTTCCCATCGTGCTTGCAAAAGGTGTATGCCCAAATGAGTTGAGTTCGTTCTTCCGCCAGCAATACCGCTGGTGCAGTGGGTCAATGAGCCTTCTCGGATCAAATAAATTTTGGAGCGCGAACTTAACCTTCCTGGCGAGACTCTGTTTTTTCTCAGGTTTTTTCTACTACATCCATACGGCGATTTTTAGCGTCGTGGCTCCGTTGGTCCCGATCGCCCTCCTCTTCATCGTTCCGGAACAGGCGCTTCTTTCAAATTATCTGATGCTTATTCCCGCATTACTTTATACGCACCTGATCTTCCCATCCTGGCATACTGCTCGCTATGGAGGTGAGGCTCTTGCGGTAAAGATGGCGTATGGATGGGCTCATTTGTTCGCATTGGTCGACTCTCTGCGACAGGGGGTTTCTGAATGGCACCCGACAGGATCGACAAGTAATAAATCTATCCAATTTAATGTTTTTAAATTGGTTTTGGCCTGCTTTTCATTCCCGGTGGCTCTTTTGTGGGTTGGGGCGTCCGTCTGGTATATGGTGCATTGGAACATATTTAATTTCCTCCCCGTCTTCCTGAGCGGCTTGCTCTACCTCTGGACGGTTTCAAAAGTTGCGTCGGCCGCCTTTTTCCCCCAGACGCTTCGGGGCTCGCCGGTGACTGCTAAAAAAACATCCGCTATCTTCGGGGGTATCTTCAGGTAGGGCGTGAAGTTCAAAAAAGCAAAGACCCTATCTGCTGCCAGTGCGGAAACAAATCCCCCTCTCACGAGGGGGATTTTTGTTTAACGGGCTTCCAGCTTTTCCACCCGTTCTTCCAGACGGTCGTATTTGCCGCGAACGGCGACGAGTTCCGTATCCAGGGTTTGGTGCAGGCGGACGAATCCGTCGACGGAGGTCGTAAGGGTGTCGATACGGCCAGTGAGTCGCGTGTCGATTTCGCCGATGCGGTAGGTAAGTCTGGATTCGATATCTTGAAAACCAACCTGGGTCGCGCGGGCCAGGTCATCAATACGCTGATCGATGCGTTCAATAAGTTCTCGGGTCGTCGTTCGTTTCTTCATACTGATTCGATGATATCACAACACCTCCCGCTCGTAGGAACGGGAGGTGTTTCGTATAGAACTTAGGCGGTAGCGGCTTCAGCAACGGGCTGCGGGGCCGTGGAAGGCGCGGTCGGATTCATACGGGCCCAGCGGATGCCGGAGCGGTTGCCGGCTTTGTACTGTTCCTTCGCCTTGGCAAACAGGAAGTCGCGCAGCTTCTGCGTGCCCATGTCGTCCAGGCCCAGTTCTTCGCCGAGGGAATTCGCTTCGGTGGCGAGCAGGGAATACCAGCGGTTGGCGGTCGTTTGTTCGGACATAGAGAAAGAAAGAATGGTTAGGCGGCGACGGTAGGACGCGTTTTGGCGGCGGCTTGTTCGCGCGCGATGTCACGCAGGACGTTGGCCGCGTGTTCGCCGAGCAAGAAGGCGACGACGGAAGAAACCCCGTAGGCGTATGCCTTTCGCTCGATCTCGTCTTGGAAGTACCGCATAGAGACGGTGACGGTGGACATATCAGGTGCGGCGGAACAGCCGCGTAAGGAATGACAGCAGGCCTCCGGCTGGTTTTGGCACCGGAGCCTGTTCGGAGACGGCTACGGGCGAAGGAACGGCCTCGGCACGTGCCTCGAGAAGGTTCGGTTCGCCGTCTTTTTGGAAGAAGAAACCGGAGATACGGAGCTTGGCGCCGGTTCTCACGCCGGTGAGTTTTGTCCCGGGAGCGAGTTTGGCGGTGACGATGCCTTCGTCCGTTTCCGCGCGGATGTTTTGGCCGTTTTTGGAAACAAGGAACGCGCGAATCGTCAGCGGCCGCCCTACGTCCGCTTCGCCGAGCTGCGCGGCTTCCATTTCCACGGCCGAGAGAGGCTCCTCGTGGCCGGTGACCCGGACCGTGTCCTTTGCAAGCAGCTTAATGCGCCGTTCGCCGGACACACTCCCGACCGTTCCCGTGAGTGACACGCGGTCGCCGGGGACGAGCGTGAACGGTTTGGAGGCGTCCAGACGAATGCCATCCGTTCGGTCGCGAAGGTAGGCGCGTTTTCCGAGCACGAGACTGACCGTGCCGGAGACCGCGACGCGCGTTCCGTCCGCTTGATCCCGGCTTTCGCCGACGGAGACGTAAATCGCGCTCGGCGCCGAGGCCTTTTTTATTTTGACAGTCGTTTCTTCAGCGGGCACGGCCGGTTCCGGCACCGCATTCTCTTCGTCCGGCGTCGGCGCGGTCCAAGCCCAGGCGCCGTCCGTCTGCCGTGCGTATGTTTTTCCCCGCAGCGCCTTGTCATAGGCGGCCGCGTCACGTTCGGTTGCGTCCGGCGCGATCAGATGGACGGTATCCCCGCCGTTATTTAGCGCGATCTTGGTCAGCGAGCGGGGAAGCGTGAGAAAATTTCCCGGCGCGACGACCGTTTCGGCTGTTTGCGCGTACGTCGCCTTGCTCTGGTCATTGATTTTCCACCCGCGGAAGTCGGCGGGTTCGGTTCCCTCATTCTTCACTTCGATGAATTCTTCTACCAAATCATTTCCGCCGGTGTTCGGATACAGTTCGGACAAGAGGAACGTACCGATCGTGGGCATTGGTTCTGGTACGGGAACTTCGGATGCAATGGCAGCAGTGACAGGTGTCGTATCTGTGAGAGGAACGACCGGCAGCGGGAAAGAATTCATCTCCCCAGTCGTCGGATGGTCGGTCTGTGCCCATGTTCCGTCTGCGGTGCGCCCGAGCGAAAATCCCTTCTTGGATTTTGGCACGTCGCCGGTTCCGTAGGACACCGTGTCGACCACGGCGCCGTCCGGACCGACTAACTCGATGGTGTCGGATCCGTTGTTCAGTTTCCCGACCGGTTTTCGAAGGACCAGGAACTGGCCGAATCCCAGGTAGCCTTCTGGAAGCTCGGTCCGTGCGCCGCTGCCGTCCCGGATGCTCCATCCGGCCAGCGGAAGTGTATTGATGAACGGATTGAACAACTCGATCCATTCGTCTCCGCCGTCCGCGGGGTCCGCCAGGAATTCGTTTATGACGACGGAACCGGGCGGCACGTGGATGGCGACGGGAGTGGTTGTCGTGACCGGTACGGGCGCTGCCACAGGCATCTCCTCCTGGGATATGTCCGTAGCGGCGGGAGGTTCGGGGACCGGAACCTCCTCCGTTTCAGGAAAGACTTCTTCTTGCGTGGGAAGGGCGGGGAGAAGGTCGGCGGATCCCGGCGTGCCGAAGTCCGGGGCGCCTACGGCGTAACCGGAACTGGTTTCGGGCGTCTTCCAGTTTGTCTGATCGACGCGGACCATGCTGGCCGCGCCGCTTTTCCCCGCGGGCGGTTTTCCTCCCGTCCCCGCTTCGTCGGCAACCGTGCCGTTCGGGCGTTTCAAGACGAGGTGCAATGCGTCATTGGAAAGCGACACGGCGCTCGTCACCAAATCCGGCGTCGCGGAAAGCAATGAGCTCCCGTGTCCGGCTGGATAGTTGGCAACCAAGAACGTCCGGCCCGGCGCGAGCGTCGTGGTGGGAAGCGTGAGGACCGCCCCGCCGGACAAGGCGCCCTCAAGCGTCCATCCGGTGATATCAACGGGGTCCGCGCCGACGTTTTCCAACTCAATCCACTCGTCTGCTTGGCTTTTGGACGTGCCGCCCCAGGCAATCTCGCTGAGGAGAAGATCCGGTGCTGCGGCGAACGACGGGAAGGGGGCGGCTAGGGCCAAAATGACGGCGGCAAGCGCGATGGGCGATGCGTATCTCTTCATTCCTCCGATGAAGTTAGCGGCTTAGTCGAACGTGCACACGCTCTGTCTCTAACCCACTCGATTTTTCCCGTCCTGTCAATGGGGAGGGTGTGGATAACCGTTCGGTCGCCGCAGTTTTCCTGGTATACTCGGACAAACTTTATGACCAACACAAAAACGTTGCTGGCCGCAGCGCTCATGTCCCTTGTCCTCGTCGGCGCCGGTTGCACGCCGACGTCCGAAACCACCACGGAGCGTCCGTCCTCCGGTCCGTTCGCTTCCATCTCTACGGAAAAGAAGGACACGGGGGAAGTGACGGTGATCGTCGCCACGCGTGCGGACGCCAAGGCGGAGGATTTCTATGACGCGGCCAAATTGCCGTTGGACGCCGCCACGTTCTATTCGGATGATCCGACCAAGGGTCTCGGTAAACCGACCAAGACGTATGATGATGAAGACGGCGATACGAACCGCTTGTATGCGGTAAAGGGCGGTTCACTCGCCACGATTGAACTGGACGGCGACGAACTCGCCATCGTCGAATACCGCCCGGACGCGCTCATGGCCGCGGACTTCCTTGCGGCGGACCTCATGAAGTACGTGCCGGCCGCAGGGGACGTCTTCCTCATTGTCCGCAACAAGGGCGCGGAAGATGACATCCTGTTCTTGGTAGAAGTAAAAGACGGCAAAGTCCTGACCGTGTCCCCGTAAGAACAAAAATCGGCTCCCTACGGAGTCGATTTTGTTTCTACCAAGGAAATGCTTCCCCCTTGAACCAGAATCGGCCGGTCTCCCCCTCGGCGTTTGCCAAGGCAAAGAGGTGTTCGGCCGCTTCCGCCGGTTCCAAGTCCGCGTCCGCGCCGCCCATGTCCGTTTTTACCCAGCCCGGGTGGACGCAGGAAACGGTGATACGACCCTTCAGGCGCGCGGCCAGCACGCGCGTGTACATGTTCACCGCGGCCTTGGAGATTTTGTAATCGCCGAAGAACGGGTCTTGGACGGTCTGCATGGATCCGTGGCGGGAGGACACGTTCACGACGTGCCCGCCGTCCGCCATGAGCGGCAAGACGCGTTCGGTAAAGTCGACCAGGCCGAACACGTTCACCTCCATGATGCGGCGGAAGGTCGTCTGGTCGATGGTGGTCGTTTCCTCGTCGCCGCCCCAGACGCCGGCGTTGTTGACCAGGATGTCGATGGATTTCCCCAAACCGGCAAGGCGTTCCGCGCAGGCACGGATCGAATCCGGTTTCGACACATCCAACGGCAACACAGTCAGCTGGTCGTTTGTAAAATCAACCGTCCCGGACGTGGACGTGCCGATCACGGTGTCTCCGTTTTTCAGGAACCGCTCCGCGAGCGCACGGCCGATGCCGCGGCTTATCCCTGTGATCAGAACGGTTTTCATAATCAGGTTGGTGGGCAAGGTGGGACTTGAACCCACAATCCCTTGCGGGAGTCAGCTCCTAAGGCTGATGCGTATGCCAATTCCGCCACTTGCCCTCGCGCAGGACTCTACGTGAAAACGGCGCCCTTTTCAACGGGGGAGGGGTCGCGTATCGTATCCGCGTATGCGCGCCATCCTCGTCCACGGCTTCAACGCCTCGCCCGACATGAACTTCCACCCCTGGCTCGCCGCGGAACTCCGCGCGCGCGGGTTTGAGGTGCTGACGCCGCGCCTCAACCTGAAGCTCGGGGAAGACATCGGGTTGCCCGAAATTTTAGAAGAACTGCGCACCCAAGTCGGTCCGCTCTCTGGGGACGACATTCTGCTCGGGCACTCGCTCGGCGGTCTTATGATGCTGCAGTACTTGGAGGCTGCGGAAATGGACGCCCCGCCGCGCGCGGCGATTCTCGTTGCATCGCCCTGGCATGTGGGAAACCCCGCCTTGCGCCACTTGTTCATCGCGGATTTTGACGCGGAAGTGCTCATGTGGAAGGCCCGTGAGTTCTTTGTCATCCATTCCAAGGACGACAAACTCGTTCCCGTGGACCACGGCCGCAAATGGGCGGATGTGCTGAAGGCGAAGTTCATGGAAACCGACGGCGACGGCCACTACATGGAGGCCCAGTATCCCGTTTTGCTCCGCACGGTTGAGGACATCGCCGCCCGCCCGCATGAATTCGCCCCGGGCAAAAGTCTGAAGGACGAATTTGCGTCGCAAGACGCCCCGGCGCTGGGAAACGATTTCCTCTAGCGGTATACTGGGGCCATTATGGCTCCACCAAACCTAGAGATGCGTCCGCCGACAGGAGTGATCGTCCGTAAAAAGAAGGACGTTGTCCCCAAGCCGGTTGAAGTGCCGCTCCTTCTTGATCTGCAAGGGGATGGTTTGGAACGAGTTGCCGACGCGGTAAAAAGTTTTTACACCGAGGACCTGACGAAGCTCGGGATTTCACTAGAACCGCCGCCGATTGAATCGTTCAAAGGCATCGGAACGGAACAGACACGTGCGCAGGATGAGGCGCGCGTCATTCAGTTGAGAAATAACTTTGACGCCCGCGGAACGGAATCCGGGAACGCATTGGAACGCATGGTAGAGGCAGAAGTTGCCCGTAACGGGTGGTTTGGCGGGGCGAAATACGTCCGTACAACGGCGTTTGACGACTACACGAACGGTACGGATGCGGTCCTCACTTGGGACAAACCCGGAGCTCCGCGCATCGGCCTGGACATGACGGTGAACGCGGAAGCATTGGAAAAGAAATTATTCCGGGAAGTGCGGGTCGCTCCCAATCGATTCGAACTTGTGCCTCGAGAAAAGGCATCTGTGACGTATTACCGCGGTCCGGATGGGAAGGAAGAATCCCTGCGCGACATCCCGCGCGGCGTGCTTGGCTTGGAACAGGGATACCTCGCATTCATCATGCAGGATCGTTTGGCGAAAAAGTCCTCGGACTGGGTTGAGACCATCTTTCTCGCCCAGTTAATCGGTCAGTTGCTGAATACGCTAAAGAACAACGAACGTTCCACGGAACCGGCGAAGAAGAAACTCGTGAATGAGGCTGAGGCCGCATTGGAGATGCTCGTTCCCGCGTATGAAAAAAAGCCGGAAGACCGGCTTAAGGTAGTCGCGGCGCAGTCGGCGATGTTCCGCCGACTGGCACCGGACTGGAAGTTGCGCTAGTTGCGCTCCCCAGGCTTCGGGAAGAAGGGAAGCATTGCTTCCGGAGTGCCTGGGGCACCTGCGTTCCTGTATCGTTGGACGATGCGCTCTGCCCGTTCCCGGATGGACCCAGGAATGGCGGGGGTAAGGCTTTCGTCCTCGGGCGCGGGCGGCCCCTGCTCGTTCGGACGTTCCTTCATCGGACACCTTCCTGTGCAGTCACCGCGCGGACATCGCGTGGGGACTTCGCAACCTACGTTAGTTGAGCCAAAATGTCAAGACCGGCCCCGCAGGGCCGGTCTTTTAATAATGGTACGTTTTTCCCGTGTTAATCGTGCAGGCCCGATAGAGTTGCTCTAGCAGGAGAAGGTGGGCCAGATCATGCGGAAACGTCAGCGGGGACAAGGAAAGGACGGCCGCCGCTTCTTTTTCCAGCGCGCGATCATAGCCTAACGGCCCGCCGATGACGAAGGTAACCGGTTCCGCGCCCTGGTGTGCCCACGCGTCCAATTTCTTCGCAAATGCCTTGGAATCAAAGGTTTTTCCGTGTTCGCCGAGGATAATCGTCGTACCGATGAGCCGCTTGCGGATCTTTTCGGCCTCCTCCGCCAACACGCGCGGACGGTCGGATTCGCTCCGAAACGCGGTTTCTTTTACATCCACCCGTTCCATTTTTGCGTAGGGTGCTAGACGAGTCAGAAAAGAATCGGCCATTTCGTCCAACGGACCCATTTTCCCACCACTCACTCGGACCACGCGAAATCGATACATATGGCAGCCAAACTAACACATATTCGCTGAAATAAGCAAAAAAAGTGCCTGTGGATGAACTGGGTATGAAATCGATCCGGGAACGCTTGACAGGTTTTTCGGGAGCCATTAAGATACCGCCACAACAAATGCAGCTCACTGCTTCTTTGTCCCAAGAACCTTCTGGTGTCTCTTGATGGGATGGAGAAGAAGCTAGTGAAGAATAAAGGGGTACAAAACGTTCGGGAATTCTTCATCAGCATGCGGTGGGCTTGATGGCTTTAGAGCCATTCGGGACCACGCTGGTGCGCGGTCCCTTTCGTTTCCACCCTTCGACTCAGGTCTTGCGCCTCATCGAAAGATAAGGAGCGAGACCTGGTCCGAAGGACTAGGGCTGACCTTTCACAATCGAGAATAAGTTGAAATAGGTTAATGAGAATCAACTCGAAGTGAAGCTCAGCCCTGTAAGATGTGCTCTTGCAGTGGTTGTAGAGTAAAAGGGCATACTGGTGGATGGCTCGACAAAAAATGCCTAAGAAAGACGCGGCAGCCTGCGATAAGCTCCGGGAAGGTGGCAGCAACCGTTGATCCGGAGATTTCTGAATGGGGAAACCTAATACGAGTAATGTCGTATTGTCGTACACTGAATACATAGGTGTGCGTCGGGCACCTGGGGAAGTGAAACATCTCAGTACCCAGAGGAAGAGAAAAAGATTTGCTCATAGAAATGGAGCAGGTGCGGACTCGTTCCGCAGATGCTTCATTCTCTATGAGTGTATTCCCTCAGTAGTGGCGAACGAACGGGGATCAGCCTAAACCGTGCGCGTGAAGCCTTCATGAACAAGAGACGCAAGTTTCTCGGGATTGGACGGCGAAAGGTGGAAGCCGTTGCGCGAACGGTGTTGTAAGACGGAGATGTCATGCGCTTCCAGTGCATGGACAGGACAGATGATTCGTAGGGGAAGCGCCTGGAACGGCGCGTCAAAGAAGGTGAAAACCCTGTACCCGAAACGAACTCGTTCGACTGTTGTTTCCGCTCTTGAGTACCACGGGACACGTGAAATCCTGTGGGAATCTGCCGCGACTATGTGGCAAGGCTAAATACATTTTTTGATCGATAGTGAACAAGTACCGCGAGGGAACGCTGAAAAGAACCCCGGGAGGGGAATGAAATAGTATCTGAAACCGTATGCTTACAAGGAGTCGGAGCCTCGCAAGGGGTGACGGCATTCCTATTGAAGAATGAGCCAACGAGTGTGCTGGGTGTCGCTTGGTTAAGTCCTCTGGGACGAAGCCGTAGTGAAAGCGAGCGCTAACCGCGCGTCATCTCAT
>CAZTTQ010000015.1:0-23830 GCA_964616135.1 uncultured Gammaproteobacteria bacterium | reverse complement strand
GAGGACAAGATCCATTATCTGCTGGAACGCGCGGACGGGACGCTGGTCGTCTTCTCCGTCTTCATCGGCGAAGAGCCGAATTTGAAGCCGCTGTTGAATACGCTGGCGGTCAAGTAAACCAAAATCCCCTCGTTGGAGGGGATTTTTGTTAGGCTTGCGGCGCGGCCGGTTCTTCACGCTTGCCCTTGAGGGCCTGCTTCAGCGCGCTGCCAGCCTTGAACTTGGCCACCGTGACCGACGGGATCTTCATCGGTTCGGACGGCTTCTGCGGATTCACGCCCATCCGGCTGGCGCGCATGCGCGCGGAGAAGGTGCCGAAGCCCGCGATCGTCACTTCCTGGCCCGTAGAAAGGGCCTGGGTGACGGTTTCTTCGAAGGCGGCGACGAAATCCTCCCCGACTTTTTTGGACACCCCGACGCGTTCCGCGATGCGGGCTGCCAGTTCTGCTTTGTTCATAATCGGGAGTTTGGAACGATTATGCGCTTAGCGTAGCGGAAAAGCCGTAAACTGGCAAGAGGGGAGACCCCTTAGCGCGCGTATTCGACAGAACGGGTTTCCCGAATGACGGTCACGCGGATTTCCCCGGGATAGCGCAGTTCCGCTTCGATCCGCTTCGCGATGGCGGTCGCGAGGTGGCGCGCGTCGGTGTCCGAGAGCGTATGCGGCTGCACGAACACGCGGACTTCGCGTCCGGCCTGGATGGCGTAGGCCTTCTCCACGCCCTCAAACGCCGACGCGGTCTGTTCCAGTTCCTCCATGCGGCGGATGAACTGCTCCAAGGACTGCTTGCGCGCGCCGGGCCGCGCGCCGGAGATGGCGTCCGCCGCTTTCACGATGGCACCTTCCACGGTGCGCGGACGGTCTTCATGGTGCGCGATGGACTGGTAACAGATTTCCTCGGGGAAGCCGAACTTCTTCAGCATGTTGTAGCCGATCTCCGGATGCGCGCCCTGCATGTCGTGGTCGACCGCTTTCCCAATGTCGTGGAAGAGCCCGCCCTTGCGGCACACGGCGACGTCGGCGCCCAGTTCCTCCGCCATCATGGCGGCCAACTGCGCGACTTCCATGGAGTGCTGGAGCGCGTTCTGCCCGTAGCTGGTGCGGTATTTCATTCGACCAAGGATGGAGACCAGTTTTGGGTCGATGGACGAAACGGAAATGCCCAATTCGTACAACGCGTCCTCACCGGCCTTGCGGATGTCGTTTGCTAATTCGTTCTTGGCTTCCGCGACCGCTTCTTCAATGCGCGCCGGCTGGATGCGGCCGTCTTTAATGAGCGCTTCCAACGCGCGTTTAGCCACTTGGCGGCGGATGGGGGAGAATCCGCTGATGGTGATCTGGCCGGGCGTGTCGTCCACGATGAGTTCCACGCCGGTCTGCGCCTCGATCGCCTTGATGTTGCGGCCTTCCTTGCCGATGATGCGGCCCTTCATGTCGTCGGCCGGCAATTCGACGCTCGACGTGGTCGTGTCGACCACGTGGGAGGACGCGAAACGCGTGATAGCGAGGGACAGAATGTTGCGCGACTTGCGGCCGATTTCCTCTTGCGTCCATTCGTCCATTTTGCGCAGGCGGGATGCCAGGGCGTCCTTTGCGTCTTCTTCTACCTCCGCCAATAGGCGGTCTTCCGCCGCCTCACGGGTGAGACCGGCGATTTCCTGCAGTTTGCCGTCCTGGAGCGAGCGCAGCCGTTCCGCGTCTTCCCGGATGGCCGCGACCTCCCGTTCTTTTTGTTCCAGGGCGGAACGCTTTTCTTCAATTTCCAACAGCTTTTTATCGAACAGGGTTTCACGCTGCTCCACGCGGTGTTCTTTTTCTTGGATCTCACGCGTGCGGCGGTCTTGTTCCGCGCGGGCGTCTTCCGCCGTTTTCAACGCGGCTTCCCGCGCCTCACGCAGCAGCTCTTCTTTCTTTTCCTTTGCCTCCAAGACGATCTCCTCGGCGCGACCTTCGGCGTCCTTGGCGAGCCGTTGTGCGACAAAGCGCCGCAGGAAATACCCTGCGACCCCTCCGCCGCACAGGCCCAACAGGAGCCCGAGCAACGTGTCAAACATATCAAATGCGCGCGGGCCGGCCGGAAACGGACGGAATGCCTGCCGCGCGACGCCGTAATCAAAAGAGTTACGCCTGAAGCGTAACCCGGGAACGCCTACGCGGACAAGCGGCCGAGGATCTCGGCAACCGGGCGCAGGTCATCTTTCGTGTTCAAGGCCGCGAGCGTCTTTGCGTCCGTGACGGAAAATGGACCGACCTTGGTGCGACGCAGCTCTTCCACGTAGGCGCCGCAGCCGAGCGCTTCCCCCAAATCACGCGCCAGGGCGCGGATGTACGTGCCGGATCCGCAGGCAATGCGGCACGTCGCGCGGTTGTCCGAAAGGGAAACCAACTCGAACGCGTTTACGCGGACTTCACGCGGTTCCGCTTTGATGGGCGCGCCTTCACGCGCCGCCTCGTACATCTTTTTTCCGCCGACCTTGATGGCGGCGTACGCGGGCGGGGTTTGCTGAATCGTGCCGGTGAAGCGGGGAAGGACGGCTTCGATTTCCGCCCGTTCCACGTTCTCCGTTCCACGTTCTACGATCTTTCCCATCTTGTCATCCGTGTCGCTGGTCGCGCCAAAGACAAAGACAGCTTCATATTCTTTATCTAAGCCCACCAGCTTTTGGAATTCCTTGGTGGCGGGGCGGCCGACGCCAATCAAAAGCAATCCCGTCGCGAACGGGTCCAGGGTGCCGGCGTGGCCGACCGTCCGTTCGCCTGTCAGTCGGCGGACGGCGTCCACGGCATCATGGGACGTGGGTCCGGCCACCTTGTCGATTAAGTAGAATCCCGCGGGCTTTTCCATATGGGCGGCAGCATACCCCGACCAGGCCCGGGTTGACAAAAGGCCCAAAAAATGCTAGATTCCACAGTCTCGGAATGTCTTCCGGGATGTAGGAAACCTAACGATTTTCCCCGCAAAACCGGCCTCGTGCCGGAGAAGGATGCGTCGATGCAGGACGAACCGAACGTTGAAGATCCCAAGGCCCTGTTCTCCAAGATCGGAACGTATTTCCGATCTTTGCGGGATCGGGTGTCGAGCGCGTACTTGGCCGACCTGGTGACTTTCCTGATCACCAGCCTCATCCGGCGCCTCGGCCGCTGGCCGGACCGCGGCGAGATCGTGACGGAGACGGCGCGCCTCCACGCCGCGACGCAGCGGTTCGAGCGGGCGGCGCACGCCGCCTTCAATCAGGCGTACGCAGAAGCCCGCGCCCCGTTCCTGGTGGCGTTCTGGCAGGAACGTGCCGCACGCGTGCCTGCCGAATTGCGCGCCCGGTTGGAAGTCGTACTTGCGCTGACCCCCGACGGATTGTTGGGGGAGATGAAGCCGTTCCGGTTCGAGATGCCCGATCAGCGTTTGTGCAACGCGCTCCTCATGCGCGACGACGAAGCGTCCAAGCAGCTCTGGCGCGAGGCGCTGATTGCGGATCAGGAGAACTTCGAGCCCCGGAAATGGCCGATGTACAAGCAGGTTCTGCACCGTCTCCTCTTGGAGACGGCCGACCTGCCCGCGCCGGTCCGCGAGGAGATCGAGGACGGACTTGCGAAGTCCGACCACGCGCCGACCGTCCTGTCGCATGCGACGGGCCAGTGGATGGACGCCTGTCGCAACCTAGTCGGCGCGCCGGAGATCGGCTTCGGCCGTTCGGCGTATCGCCTCTCGCCCGACGACACGAGCGGCTCCGACCGCGACCGCTACGACCACCTGGTCAAAGCGTTCACGCAGGACCCGGCCTCTGCCCTCTGCCTCCGGACGGTCATGGGGGAGGAGGTCGTCCGCGCGACGGCCAACTGCGCCGCCTGGCGCGAGGGCCGTCCTGCCGACGGGACCCTGGAGGCGGAAGGTTTCCGCACCCTGTTCCTGCTCCGCGAATCCGGGATCAACTCCCTGCGCGACGCGTGGGACGCGGACGAGATCATCCGGCTGCTCGATACCCTCGGTGTCGACCTGGCAGCACCCGCCGTTCGCGTGGTGGACCGGATCGGCCCCCTCCAGGGCCGGCCCGCCTACTGGTACGCCTACCCGGCGGGTGAGGGGATGAGCCTGCTCGTCGCTCTGCACCTGCGTCCCTGGGATCCGTTCTTCAACGCGGTCTTCCTGGTGCGCGGGACGGTGGAGGAGGCGCTTTCCTGGCTTGCGGAGCACTACCACGCCCGCCAGTGGAAGCAGAACCGCTTGGAGCTCGACGACGCCCCGGCGGACGTTCCGCGCAGCGTCGTCGCGGCCCTGCAGGCGGAAGACGCCGTCGCGTCCGCCCGCGAGCGTGAGCGGCAGGCCAAGGACTTCCTGGCCACCGCCCCCTAGCCGCCCTCTTTCTTCCGACCCGTTCGCCTCTCTGGCGGCCGGGTCGGTTTTTCTTTTTCCCCAGCCCTGTTTCGTCCATTGACGCCCCAGGGTATTTGGCCTAGGATAGCGGCATTGTTCCCCTTGTTTTTCGGCCATGAACCTCACTGAACTCGCCCGCCGCCTGCGCGTCGACCCGGAAGAGCTCCGCACCAAGCTTCCGGAACTCGGTTTTGCGATTGGCCGCCGCGCCATCAAGATCGACCCGCGCGTCGCCCAGCAGATCATCGACGCCTGGGGCGAAATGCGCCGCCGCGGACGCCTCAATGAGAAAATGGAAGAGCAGAAGAAAGAGGCCGAGCTGCGCGAAGCGCGCAAGAACGCCCCGCAGGAAATGAAGGAGGTCGCCCTGCCGCCGGTCCTCACGGTCCGTGACCTGGCTTCCAAGTTGAACGTGCCGGTGCCGCGTCTCATGCAAGAGCTCATGAAGAGCGGGATTTTGGCCGCCATGAACGAACGCATCGACTTCGACACCGCGGCCGTGGTATCCGAAGACCTCGGCTTCAAGGCGGTGGCGGAACAAAAGCAGGACGGTCCCGCGCCCGAACAGGTGCAGGCGGAAGACCGCATCCGCCAGGCCGTGGAAAGCTCCACCAAGGAGTCCCTCAAGCCCCGCGCCCCGGTGGTCGTGGTCATGGGCCACGTCGACCACGGCAAGACGCGTACGCTGGACGCCATCCGCGCCACGCACGTCATGGAAAGCGAAGCGGGCGGCATCACCCAGCACATCGGCGCCTACCAGGTCGTGCGCAACGGCCGCGCGTTGACGTTCATCGACACGCCGGGCCACGAGGCGTTCACCGTCATGCGCTCCCGCGGCGCCAAGGTCGCCGACATGGCCATCTTGGTCGTCGCCGCGGACGACGGCGTGCAGCCGCAGACCAAGGAAGCCGTCAACATCATCAAGTCCGCTAAGCTGCCCTTCATCGTCGCCTTGAACAAGATTGACAAGGCCGACGCCAATTTGGACCGCGTGAAGGGCGAGTTGGCCGAATTGGGCCTGGTCCCCGAAGACTGGGGCGGCAACACGGTGATCGTGCCTATTTCGGCGCGCGCCGGCACCAACATCGACAAGTTGTTGGACATGGTCATTTTGACCGCGGACGTCGAAGCGGACCGCATCCGCTCCAACCCGGACCGCACTGCCATTGGTACCGTCATTGAATCCCACGTAGACGCGGGTTCCGGCCCTGTTGCCACAGTGCTGGTGCAAAGCGGCACGCTGCATATCAGCGACACGTTGGGCGTGCGCGACATCAATTCCGGCCGCGTCCGCGCCATGTTCGACTGGGAAGGGAAGCCGGTCAAAGAAGCCGCGCCCTCCATGCCGGTCAAGATTTTGGGTTGGAAGCTGGCCCCGGCCGTCGGCGACATCATGGAAGTTCCGGAAGATCCCAAATCCCTCCGCCAGCTCAAGTCCACGGAAATCGTGGGCCGCGCGACGGAAGAAGTCGCGTCCATCAAGCACCTTGCGCCCGCCGAGGGCGAAGACCACAAACAGCAGGTCCTGAACCTCATCATTCGCGCCGACGTGCTCGGGTCGCTTGAGGCCATCCTCGGCATGTTGGACACCATCAAGCACGACTTGGTCGGCGTGAAGGTGATCAGCAAGGGCCTCGGCCACATCAACGAGGGCGACATCCTGGCCGCGGAAAGCGCCAAGGCCATCGTCATGGGCTTCAACGCCCGCCCCAAAGCCACGGCCGAATCCCTCGCCCGCGACAAGAACGTCGATGTGCGGGAATACACCATCATCTACCGCCTGTTTGACGACGTGTTGGCAGAGCTGCGCAAGATGCTCCCGTCCGAGACGATCATCACGGAACTGGGCGGCTTCGAGGTTCTGGCGAACTTCCGCAAACTGGACACCGGCTTCGTGGTTGGCGGCAAGGTGAAGGGCGACAAGCTCATCCCCAAGGCCAGGATCCGCATCAAGCGCGGCGCGGAATACGTGGGCGAAGGCGAAATCGTCAGCCTGCAGATCGGCCGCTCCGAAGTGAAGGAAGTGTTCGGCGGCCAGGAATGCGGTATGCTCGTGAAGAGCAAGGTAAAACCCGAACCGGGCGACCTGCTGGAAGTGTATTCGGAAGAACGCAAGATGCGCGACCTCGTCATTGAAGGGGTGACGCGCCGTTAGAACTAACGACCATTCCTATGTCGGAGCTTGTCCTGACCGAAGCGAATTTTGACCAGACGATTTCTTCTTCCGCCCTGCCGGTCCTGGTGGACTTCTGGGCTCCCTGGTGCGGCCCGTGCCGCGTCATGGGCCCGTTTATTGAGGAACTGGCCAAGGAATGGGAAGGGAAAGCCTTGGTGGGCAAGGTGAACGTGGACGACCACGGCGCCCTCGCCATGAAGTACAACATCCTCTCCATCCCGACGTTCATCGTCTTCAAGGGCGGCAAGGTCGTGGCCCAGTTCTCGGGCTCCATGCCCAAAGAGGACTTCAAGGCCCGCGTGGCGCCGCTTCTCTAAGCGTATGGTAGCTGAAAAACTCATCATCATCGGCACGGGTCCCGCCGGGTATACCGCCGCGCTCTACGCCGCGCGCGCCGAATTGGCGCCGTTGGTGTTTGAAGGATTGGATCCGGGCGGCCAGCTCATGTGGACCACGGAAGTGGAAAACTTCCCGGGTTTCCCGCAGGGGGTGATGGGTCCGGACCTGATGCAGTTGTTCCGCAAACAAGCGGAACGCTTCGGGACGCGCATCAAGGCGGAGACGGTGACGGCGGTGGATTTTTCCGCCCGCCCGTTCACGGTCAAAACCGACAAGGCCGAATACGCGGCGGAAACTGTCATCCTTTCCACGGGTGCCTCCGCCATTTGGCTCAACGTACCTGGGGAAGGGCAGTATAAGGCAAAGGGCGTTTCCGCCTGCGCCACCTGCGACGGGTTCTTCTTCAAAGGGAAAGACATCCTGGTCGTCGGCGGGGGAGACTCCGCCATGGAAGAAGCCAACTTCCTGACCAAGTTCGCCAACTCCGTGAAGGTCCTGGTGCGTTCGGACAAACTCCGCGCCTCCAAGATCATGCAGGAGCGGGCGGAAAAGAACCCTAAGATTTCCTTCGTCTGGAACACGGAAGTAAAAGAGGTCCTGGGCGACGGCGTCAAAATGACCGGCGTGAAGATTACTGATACCAAGACCGGTGCCGTTTCGGAGCTCAAGGCGGATGGCCTGTTCATGGCCATCGGCCACAAGCCGAACTCGGATTTGTTCAAGGGGATTTTGGACCTGAACGAACGCGGGTACGTGCTGACCAAGCCTGGGTCGCCGGAAACCAAGATCCCCGGCGTGTTCGCCGCGGGGGACCTGGCCGACTGGAAGTACCGCCAAGCCATCACGGCCGCGGGCTCCGGCTGCGCCGCCGCGTTGGAAGCCGAACGTTTTTTGGCCCACCAAGAATAAAAAAGACCCCGCCTGCTCCAGACTCGGAGAGGTGGGGTTTTGTGTTATCGTCTTGGAAACTTCTCGGGAGCCATCTTGTCGAGCCCGCCATCGTCCGGCACGGGCCGGGTCCCGAGGTCGCCGACCAGGTTGCCGCCCGCCGTCATCTCGCGGTCCATCTCCTCGTTCAGGGTGATTTGCTCCTGCCGGTACTGGGCGAACGAGAGGGTGTACGGCCCGCCACGTCCGTCCGTCAGGATGACCCAGTCGTGATCGTCGTCCCAGGTGAACCGGAAGGTCTCGCCGTACCCGTCGTACAGCAGGTGGACGGGGTCGTCGGCGGGCACGAAGCGGGTTTCCTGGGTCGGCAGGAGACTGAGCTTCTTGGGCGGGACCGGATCCCAGCATTCCGGCTTCCGTTCGGGCGTGCGCCGCACGCGGACGACGGGGCCGCGGTCGTGCCCGGGGGCGGCGACGGCAACCAAGTGTCCTCCTGCGTACGGCCGGCCGTCGAAGCGGAACAGCGCGTCGGCCAGCTTCAGCTGTCCGCCGGGCGGGATGTGCTGCTCCGGGCACCAGCCGCCGACATCCGCGAGGTGGATGAATCGAGTGCCGTCCTGCCGCTCCGCCGCCAGAGGAGGAGAACGGCGGTCCAGGCGCAGCAGTCCGCGCTGGTACCCGTCCCAGACCAGGATGCCCTCCGTTGGGACGAACGGCAGTTTCTCTGTCCCCACGAATCGAGCGAGACGGACTTGGGGAGCAAACCTCCCCTGCTCGTCGAGCGTGAACAACTTCATAACGCCTCCTTCAAGGCTCTTGCCTGCGGCATGCACGGCAAGGAGGGAGACTAGCCGAAAATCGGCTGATTGTCAACCCGTTGGGCAAGAAAATACCCGCCGTTCCGGAGCGTGGGAACGGCGGGGTTAGCGGCGGGCGAAACGGATGCGGGCCCGTCGGTCAGAAAGAGCCTGCGGGACGGCGCCCAGGAAGAACGGAAAGACGTACCCGGCTGGCAGGCAGAACAACAGTGCGTGCCGCAGATCCCATGGTCCGCCCCCAAACGTCTCGTGCGCGATAACCGTCGCGGTCAGGCACCAGGTGAGGGCGGCACAGAACAGCGGCACGACGGTCGCGACGAACAGTGAGTATTCGTGTTCGTCCTCCGGCCTGTACCAGAGGGCGCTGAGTGCCGCGACGTCGACCGTCACGAGGAACATCCATGCGAACGCGCATCCGCGCAGCCAAACGGACGCGGGGTCCGCCAGCAGGAACGGGAGGGCGCCAATGAGCAGGGCGCCCAGGCGGCAGGCTTCAAAAAACAGACGGGACATGGCGGACCCTCTGCGCGGTCCGGACGGCAGGTCCGGCGTTTGCGCGTCCCCGAAGATGCCAGGAAAAACGCCGTATGTCAACCGTTCACTTTCCGGATCGGCGTGTTGGGACTACAGTGGGTTCCTATGGCTTCCGCTTTTCAAAACGCCTTGCTGCAGTTGACCCGCGCTTCCGCCGTTCGTCCGTTTCTCCCGGAGTTTCTGGAACGCGTCAGACAACCGGCGGCGGAGCATACCGCAGACGTCACGGTTCCCATGGACGATGGGTCCGTGCAGACGTTCCACTCGTTCCGCGTCCAACACAACAATGCCCGCGGACCGTTTAAGGGCGGGATCCGTTATCACGCCAACGTGGATATGGACGAAGTGCGGGCGCTGGCATTCTGGATGACGCTGAAGTGCGCGGTCGCGGACCTGCCCATGGGTGGGGGGAAGGGAGGCGTCACCGTTGATCCGAAGACCCTGTCCAAGGGGGAATTGGAACGCCTGTCCCGCGGATGGATGCGCGCATTCGCGGCCTACGTCGGGCCGCATAAGGACGTGCCGGCGCCGGACGTGAATACGACGCCCGAAATCATGGCGTGGATGGCGGACGAATACGCCAAGATAACGGGGGACGCGAGCGGGGCCGTCATCACGGGCAAGCCGCTTGCCAAGGGTGGATCGGAAGGACGCGGAACCGCGACGGCCCAAGGCGGGTTCTTCGTATTTGATGCGTTGCGGAAGGATCTCGGATTGCCGGAACGCTGCGACGTCGTCGTCCAGGGATTTGGGAACGCCGGCGCCCACGCCGCGGAGATTTGGCACAAGGCCGGCCACCGCGTGATCGCGACCTCCGACTCAAAAGGATCCATCGTAAAAGAAGACGGGATTGATCCCGCGGCGCTTGAAGCGCACAAGCGGGCGACGGGAAGCGTGCTCGGGTTCCCCGGTTCCCGGACCATCACGGCCGCGGAACTGCTCGCACTGCCGTGTGACCTGCTTATCCCGGCAGCGCTGGAGAACCAGATCACCGCGGGGAACGCCTCTGCCGTGCAGGCAAAGGCCGTCCTCGAATTGGCCAACGGGCCGACGGCGCCGGAGGCGGACGACATCCTGTTTGCCCGCGGCATCCCCGTCGTGCCGGACATCTTGGCGAACGCGGGCGGCGTCAGCGTCTCCACGTTCGAGTGGGAACAAAACCTGAAAGGGGAGCACTGGACGGAGCAGGACGTGTTTGCCCGGCTCCAGCGGAAGATGGAAGCCCAGGCGCGGATGATCTGGGACCGGGCGCGGGATCTTCACACGGATCTGCGCCGCGCGGCCTTCATCGTCGCCTTGGAACGCCTGCAGGAGGCCATGAAATAAGGCAGTGCGCGCATTGCGGTCTCCCGCCATGCCTGTTAGGATTCGTGCCAACGTCCCGTATGTCCTACGATCACCAACAATTGGAAAAGAAATGGCAGGAGGTGTGGGAAAAGGCCAAGTCCGGCTCCGCCAAGGAAGATGCGAAGCGGACCAAAGACGCGGTGTACAACCTCGTCATGTTCCCGTACCCGTCGGCGGCCGGGTTGCACGTCGGCCACGTGGAATCCTTCACGGCCGTGGACATTTTGACGCGCTACCAGCGTATGAACGGCAAGAACGTGCTGTTCCCGATCGGCTACGATGCGTTCGGTCTGCCGGCCGAAAACTACGCGGTCAAAACCGGCGTCCACCCCGCGGAAACCACCAACAACGCCATCAAGAGCTTCCACCGCCAGATGCAGGCGCTCGGCCTTTCCTTTGACTGGGACCGTGAGATTTCCACCTGCGAGCCTTCGTACTACCGCTGGACCCAGTGGCTGTTCTTGGAACTCTACAAGAAAGGCTTGGCCTACAAAAAGAAGGCCGCGGTGAACTGGTGCGAAAAGGACCAGACCGTGTTGGCGAACGAACAAGTGGTGAACGGGAAGTGTGAACGCTGCGGTACGGCCGTCGTGCAAAAGGAAATGTCGCAGTGGTTTTTCGGCATCACCAAATTCGCCGACCGCCTCTTGAACGGCCTTGAACACCTGGATTGGCCGGACAAGATTAAGGCCATGCAGCGCAACTGGATCGGCAAGTCTGAAGGCGCGGAAATTTCGTTCGTCTCCGGAAAAGAAACGATCACCGTGTTCACGACGCGTCCGGATACGTTGTCCGGCGTGACGTACGTCGTGCTGGCGCCGGAACACGCGTTGGTGGACGTCCTGACGACGCCCGCCCAAAAGAAGGAAATGGACGCGTACCGCCTGGCCGCCAAGGGCAAGTCCGAATTGGAACGCACCCAGTTGGAAAAGGACAAGTCCGGCGTGTTCACCGGTTCCTTCGCCGTCCATCCGGTTACGGGCGAACGGGTGCAAGTGTGGGTCAGCGACTACGTGATTACCACCTACGGCACCGGCGCCGTCATGGGCGTGCCGGCCGAGGATGAACGCGACGCGGCGTTTGCGGCCAAGTACAAGCTGGAAGTCCGCCCCGTGGATGCGTCCGTTGTCTTGCCTTCGTTCAAGACCGTGACGAAATTCCGCCTCCGCGACTGGTTGGTGTCCCGCCAGCGCTATTGGGGCGCGCCGATTCCGGTCGTCTATGACCCAGAAGGGAACCACCACCCGGTAAAAGAGGAACATCTGCCTCTTATTTTGCCGACCGACGTGGATTATTTGCCGAAGGGTACTTCGCCCATCGGATCGTCCAAGTCGTACGTGGAATTGGCCGAAAAGCTGTACGGCAAGGGCTGGCGCTTTGAGACGGATACCATGGACACGTTCGTCGATTCGTCCTGGTACTACCTGCGCTATTGCGACCCGGCGAATGACGCCGCGTTCGCGGACAAGAAGAAGCTGGATTATTGGGCGCCGGTGGACTTGTGCGTCGGCGGGGCGGAACACGCCGTGCTGCACTTGTTGTACGTGCGCTTCTTCGCCTTCGCCCTCCATGACGCGGGTTATCTCCCGTTTGAGGAACCGTTCACCGCGTTGCGCAACCAGGGCATGATCTTGGGACCGGACGGGGAGAAGATGTCCAAGTCCAAGGGGAACGTGGTGAACCCGGATGACGTGGTGGCCGAATACGGCGCGGACAGCCTGCGTTTGTATGAGATGTTCATGGGTCCGCTGGAGGATATGAAACCGTGGGACACCAAAGGGATCGTCGGCGTCCGCCGGTTCCTCGAGAAAGCCATTGATCTTTGTGAACGTTGGCAGAAAAATTTTGAGAAAGATAACGAGGTCAGTCCAGATGCTTTTTACGATCGGTCTGATGCTAATAAATTAGTAGCTCGTGAAATTCACAAAGCAATTAAGGCAGTAACTCAGGATATTGAGCAGCTAAAGTTTAATGTTGCGATCTCTAAGTTAATGAAACTGTTAACGGTATTGCGTGATGATGGAGTCCCACCGACTGAGGAGGCTCCCAGGAATGGAGCATGGACTCGCTACGACGGGATTTCTCGCCCGCAGATCCAGCAATTTATTCGTCTTCTTGCTCCGTTCGCTCCGCACCTTGGGGAAGAATTATGGGAACGGACTAGTGGGCAGGGTAGTGTATTTACTGCCGGTTGGCCTATCTTTGATCCAAAGCTCACAGAAGACGATATGGTTAAACTTGCAGTGCAGGTTAATGGAAAATTACGTGGCACGATTGAAGTTTCGCCGACTATTACAGGGACGGAGGCCAAGGCGCTTGCTGCGGCTGAACCGAACGTGGCTAAGTTTTTGGAAGGCCAACGTTTCCTAAAAGTCATTTACATTGAAAAGCGTCTAGTAAATTTCGTGCTGAAGGATTAATTATCCACAGCTGCACGATTGACAGGGATGAAAAAAACTGGTTGGATAGATACAGCCAGATTGCACAGACGTGCATTCGTCCGGTGTCAGCAAATATCCCCTCGCTGAAATCCATCCTTGGATTTTCGCAGGGGGATTTTTGTATTCAATCACGGGGCCGTGTGATTCGCAGACGGGCCCGGCAGTGGTTCTGTGCAGTCTGGCTTGACACCGGACTGCATGGGTTCGATTCCCATCGGGTCCACGGCTCCGTGATTGAATATAAGTTGATAGGGATGACTGGCCGTTTCCTGATTCATTTGTTAAGGTTCGGTCCTATGAACGTCGTCGTGGTTGGAACCGGATACGTCGGCCTGGTCACCGGCCTTGGGTTTTCCAAGCTCGGGCACCGCGTTGCCTGCGTGGATACGGACGCCGCCAAAATCGGCCGCTTGGACATGGGCGAGCCGCCGTTTTTTGAACCTGGGTTGGCCGATTTGCTCAAAGAAGCGCAAGAGAGCGGCACGATCATGTTCACGACCCAGCTGTCTTCCGTCATGGCGGACGCGGAAATCGTGCTGATTGCGGTCGGGACACCGCCTACGTCCACAGGGGAGGCGGATTTGTCGTACGTGTTTGGTGTGGCGGACCAAGTAGGCGCGCTCCTCAACCATGAGGCGATCATCGTGGTGAAAAGCACGGTGCCGGTCGGCACCAACCGCAAGGTGCTAGCGCGCATGCGCGCCGCCATGCAGGCTGCGGGCCACGGGGACGCCGCGACGTTGGTGCAAGGCGCGTCCGTGCCGGAGTTTTTACGGGAGGGAAGCGCGGTTACGGACTTTTTCGGCCCGGACCGCCTGGTGATCGGCGCGGACGACGAACCGACGCGCGCCATCTTGGACCTGATGCACGAGGGGATTTCCGCGCCGCGGGTGTTCTTGAGCTTGGAAAGCGCGGAGCTCACCAAGTACGCCGCCAACGCGTTTTTGGCGACCAAGATTTCCTTCATCAACGAAATTGCCAACGTGGCGGACCGCGTGGGCGCGGACGTGTTGGGGATCGCGCGGGCCATCGGCCTGGACCGGCGCATCGGCCCGGCGTTTTTGCACGCGGGCGTCGGTTACGGCGGCTCCTGTTTCCCCAAGGACGTCACGGCGCTCCACCAAATGGCCGGCGTGAACGGCTATGATTTCAAATTGCTGTCGGCAGTGATTGAAGTGAACAACCGTCAGCGTGACCTGTTCGTGCGGCGGGTAGAAGACGCACTCGGCGGCGTGCAGGGCCGTCTCATCGGCGTTTGGGGATTGGCGTTCAAGGGCGGCACGGACGATGTGCGCGAAAGCGCCGCCATCGACATCGCCCAGCGCCTGTATGCGCGCGGCGCGGAGGTGCAGGTGTACGACCCGCAGGCCATGGCGACGGCCAAAAAGCACCTGGGCGACCGCGTGCAGTACGCCACCACCCCGATTGACGCGGCGACCGGCGCGGACGCGCTGCTCGTGTTGGCCGACTGGCCCGAATTCCGACAGGTGTCGTTTGAAACGCTCAAGAGCGCCATGTTGGAGCCTCGTATTTTTGACGGCCGCAATTTCTTGGCGGACCTGAACTTGGCCTGGTTCGGGTTCCAGTACCACGGCGTCGGCATCCCGCGTTCAGTCCATCCACGGAATGAGGCGTGAGCCGCCGCGTGCCGCTGTCGCGCCGCTTTACGGTGGCGTCGGCGGCTTTTTGTTTGTGTGTCGGCATCGGCGCGATGTTCTCACTGCCATTGCCCATGCCTGCGCCGGCGGGGGAGTGGCGCGGAACGATTGCGAGCGAACCGGAAATCGGCGCGGACACATGGAAGGCAACGGTGCGTCTGGAAGACGGGACGCGCGTAAAAATCCGCTTCCAGGCGTTTCCGGTGTACGCGTACGGCGATCACTTGGCGTTTTCCTGCCGCCTGCAAGCGCCGGAGCCCATCGAGGGGTTCCGTTATGACCGGTATCTGCAAAGCCAGGGCATCGCGGCCGTCTGTTGGCGGCCGACCAAGGTTCGTTTGGCGGAACGGGCGGACGTTTCTCTGATTGGTTCGGTCTTGGCGTTGAAACAATTTCTTGTTCGACGATTGGAATCGGCAGTGCCCGCGCCCGTTTCTTCGTTTTTGGCAGGTATCCTGTTTGGTGGGTCGAGCGGACTGGGAGAAGAAACGCGCGACGCGTTCGCACAAACCGGGTTGGCGCATATCTTGGCGGCGTCCGGTTTCAACGTGTCCCTGTTCTCGGCCCTGTTTTACGGCTGGGCCGCGGAGACGTGGGGACGCCGCCGCGGCATGCCCGCCGCCGTCCTGCTGTTGTTGGCCTACGTCGTGATGGCCGGCGGCGGGGCGTCCATCGCGCGCGCGGCGTTCATGGGGCTCTTGAACCTGGCCGGCGTCGCCCTCCGTCGTCGCGCGGATCCGGCCGCCTTGGTGGCGTTTTCCGCGGCGGCGCTCACTGCGTGGCGTCCGCTTGCGTTCGCTTATGACCCAGGCTTCCAATTGTCGTTCCTAGCCTTTGCCGGGTTGGTGTGGCTGGCGCCGCATTGGGAAGACCGGTTTCCGTTTTTGCCGGAGGCGTTTGGGATCCGCGCGTCGTTTACCGCTTCGTTGGCCGCCTGCGTCTTGACCGCGCCCGTGCTTGCCTGGCATTTCAACCAACTGTCCGTGGCAGCTCCGCTCGCGAACCTGGTCGTGCTGCCGTTTGTGACGCCGCTCATGGGACTGGCCGCGCTTACGCTTGCCGCCGCCCTCGTCCACCCGTTTCTTGGTACCATGCTCGGGTTGCCGGCCTGGGGGCTGGCCGCGGCGCTCCTCCGGTTCATCGGCGCCTTCGGCGGGTGGCTCGGTACGTGGCCGTCCCCGCCGCGTCCGTTCGTCCTGTGCGTCGGCTTTCTTATTCCCGTCATCTCCGTATGGCTCACCAAGCGCGCCTCCGCGTCTTCCTTGTCAGCGTCGCCTTCGCGCTGATCGGCTTGGGACTGCAGCGGCTGAGCCTGGGGCCCGCGGCCCCGCTCAAAATCTGGTTTTTGGACGTAGGCCAAGGCGATGCCATCCTGGTGGAGACGCCCGGCGGGGAACAAGTGCTTATCGACGGCGGACCGTCCCGTAAGGTCGTGCAGAAACTCGGTGGCATTCTTTGGCCCTGGGACCGCACCATCGAGGCGATGGTACTCACCCATCCGGACGCGGACCACGTGACCGGATTAGCGGCGGTTGCGGAAACCTACGCGGTCGGCACCCTGTATGAAAGCGGTCGGCGCGGCAACGCGGGCGGGGACCGGCGGCTGGATGAAGAGGTCGACCGCCAGGTGCGGGTTCGCGCCGGAGATTCGTTCGACGTCGGCGGCGTGCATTTTGACGTGTTGTGGCCGAACGCGGATCCCGCCTCTTACGAATCCAACAACGACGCGTCCGTCGTCTTGCGCCTGACGTACGGGGAAACGTCGGTTTTGCTGACCGGCGACCTGGAAGCGGCGGGGGAACGGGTGGTCGCCGAAACCGTCGGGCCGGCGGACGTTCTGAAACTGGGCCACCACGGCAGCCGCACGTCCACGACGCCGGAGTTGCTGTCCGCGGTCCGTCCGCGGCAGGCCGTCATTGAGGTCGGGGAGGGGAACGAGTACGGCCATCCGACGGACTTGATCCTGGCCCGCCTGGCGGAACGGGGCATTTCCGTCCTGCGGACGGACCAAAACGGCGACGGCCTCCTGACCTCCGACGGCGGGGAGCCCGCGCTCGTTCCGCATCCCTTGCCGTTTTGATCCGCGCGTGATAGGTTCGTGGCAGAAATTTTACCCAATCCTCGTTATGGCCACCGTCCAACGCACCCTCGTTTTGCTGAAGCCCGACGCCGTCCAGCGTGAATTGCTCGGACAGCTGTTGTCTCGCTTTGAACGCAAGGGGATGAAGACGATCGGTCTCAAGTTCATCCACCTGAACGACGCGTTGTTGGACGAACACTACGCCCACCTCAAGGCCAAGTCCTTCTTCGGCAACCTGAAGAAGTTCATGA
The DNA here is from genome assembly GCA_964616135.1 of uncultured Gammaproteobacteria bacterium. GTDB lineage: Bacteria > Patescibacteriota > Patescibacteriia > UBA9934 > GWF2-40-263 > JAJYIV01. The sequence goes on along the minus strand of CAZTTQ010000015.1, from coordinate 6,928 downwards.
TGCAGACCCCGGTGGTCGCCATGGTCTTGGAAGGCCTGGACGTCATCGACGGCGTCCGCAAGGTCGTCGGGTCCACCAATCCGCGCGAGGCGGAGGCCGGCAGCATCCGCGCCGATTTCTCCATGAACGTCCCGTCCAACCTGGTCCACGCGTCGGACTCGGCCGAGGCGGCGGAAGCGGAAATCAAGCGCTTCTTCAAGGCGGAGGAACTGTTCCAGTACACCAAATTGACCGACCTCTTCCACTTCGGGGAAGGCGTCTAGTCCGCAAGAAACCGCGTTCCAGGATTGACTGGGACGCGGTTTTGTGGTTTGGTGGAAGTCCGGAACCGCATCCGGTTACCGCACGTTCCTTTTTCCAACGAGGTGGCCCGTGGAAGTGTTCATGTTGTGGCTGGGTGAATCGAAGGGAGACCGCGACGAACGCGCGGTCCATCGTCGGAGGGCCTATCTGCAGCGTCTGCAGAAGGAAGCGACGGCGAACCAGGTCGTCCACCGTATGGAGGATCTGCCCTGGTTCCTGGAATACGCGGTCGCCGGCCGCAAAACCGTGATCGACAGCTGCGCCGGGCCGTACGCCGACCAAGTCGGCCTCATCACCGAGGTCGGCACGTCCGCGCGCAACCTGGACCGGCTGTTCGAGCTGGCGCTCGTGCCCGGCGACGACACGCGCCGCCGCCGCCAGCGCCTGGAAGCGCTCATGACCATCGACTTCGCCCTGGCCATGCACTTCCTGGAACCGCGACGCGCGCGGGCGGAGAACAGCCTGAACGCCTTCGTCGACGAGCTCGACCACGCGTGCTTCGACGGACACGAGGACACGGACTTGTGGTCCGTGCACGAGCCGACCGAACATATGGTCGTGGAGACGGGGGTCGGCCCTCCGCCCGCCGGGCTTTCGCCGGGCTTCCTCCACACGCGTCCCGTCATGCGCCGCCTCATGCGGGTGGGCAACCGCCGCGTCCCCGTCATCTTCAACCCGCGGAACAAGGACCGCTTCATGGCCATCATGAAGATGCTCCGCCAGTTCCGGGATGCGGGTCGCGCGGGCGCGCGCCTGGAAATCCACGACATGTGCGGCCTCTCCCTCGTCGTGCCGACCGAACAGGAGGTCAACGAGGTGCTGATGGCTCTCGAAGAGCACCTGTTCGCGGCAGGCGCGACGGTCCATGAACCGCCAAGCCCGTACGAGGCCCCGGCGTCCGTGAGTCGCAATCCGCACACGGCCAAACGGTACCGCGTCGCCAAGCAGACCGTCTTCATCGGCGACCAGCCGTTCGAGATCCAGGTCCAGGCGCAGGCGGACTACCTGAGCACCGTGTACGCCTCCACCCAGGTGAACCACGACATGTACCGCGTCGATCAGGCCCTGAAGCACCATCTGCGCGTCCTGTGCCCGTTCAGCGTCTACGGCGTGGACTGGGACCTGCCGGAGGTCGCCGACCGCATCCGTCACTGGAAGCGGTCGGTCCTGTCGGCCGGCCTGGAATCCGTCGCGACGAAGGTCGCCGCCTGACGTCTTGCCGCCCGCGTCCCCCTGGACGCCGGGCGGTTTTTCTTTCGAGCGAGGCCAAGGGCCGAGTCGAGAAATCTCTAGGCAAAGAAAAAGACCGTCCGAAGACAGTCGTTTTCTGGTCGGGCTAGCCGGACTTGAACCGGCGGCCTCTTGCACCCCATGCAAGCGCTCTAGCCAACTGAGCTATAGCCCGAAGAAGTTGTGCGGGGAGTGTAGCGGAGAGAGGCCTGCATGGCAAGGGTCCGGCATGTTACCATTCCGGCATATGTTCCGCGCCTCCCGCGAAGTCCGCTCGCTCGTCCGTGACGCGTCCGTGTTGGCGCTCAGCGTCCTGCTGGCCGTCGCCGTCAGCCAGACGGACTTCGTCGCCCGCCTGTTCGCGTCCACGGAGGCGAGCATTCTCGTCGCCGCGTTCGTCTCCGGCGCGCTGTTCAGCTCCGCGTTCACCACGGCGCCGGCCATCGTCGTCTTGGGCCAGCTGGCGCAGGCGAACAACGTATGGGAGGTCGCGGCGGTCGGGGCTGCCGGCGCCCTGTTGGCCGACCTCTTGCTCTTCCGCCTGTTCAAGGATACCGTCAGCGCCGACCTGCGGTTCCTGGCCAAGAAAGCCTGCGGCCGCGCCTGCACGCACCTGTTGCGGACGCGTCCCGCGCGGCTCCTGTCGGTGCTTTTCGGCGGCCTGATCATCGCCTCGCCGCTGCCGGACGAATTGGGCCTCGCCCTCATGGGCGTCACAAAAATCCCGTTGCGCGTGCTTATCCCCGTTTCGTACGCGCTGAACTTCCTCGGCATCCTTGCCATCGGCTTCGTCTCCAAACGCCTTGCCTAGTATGAAAATCCACCGCTTCATCTTGGAACGCCAGGACGGATTTCCCACCATCCTGACTCAACCGGATCTGACCCATCAGATCGCCCGCGTATTGAAGTTGGCGCCCGGGGAGCGCATTGTTTTGTGTAACGGTCAGGGGAGGGAAGCCCTCATGACCCTGGAGTCTGTGACACCAATGCGCGTGGAATTATCCTTGGTAGAAGAACGTAACAGCACGACGGAACCGCCGCGCCCCGTCACGCTGTACTTGGCCCTGGTGAAACCGGACGCGTTTGAAGTAGCCGTGGAAAAAGCGGTCGAATGCGGCGTGGCCGAAATCGTCCCCGTCGTCGCGGAACGCAGCATCAAACGGGAATTGAAGGCGGACCGCCTGAAGCGCATCGCGCGGGAAGCGGCGGAGCAGAGCGGTCGCGGCACGCTCCCCGTCATTCAGGCGCCTGTGCCGTTGAAAGACGCGGTTGCAAAGGCGGTTGCCGAATCCAAGGCGTTTTTCTGCCTGCCGGGCGCGCCGAAACTGAATGGCGTTCCTGCGACAGAACCCGTCTCCGTGTTCATTGGCCCTGAAGGCGGTTGGACCGGAGAAGAGGAACGCCTGGCCCTTGCTGCCGGCCTGCAGCCCGCGGGTCTGGGTCCCACTGTGTTACGTGCGGAAACCGCCGCGGCCGTCGCCACGTTTCTCGCGGCCAACGAATAACGAAAACCGCCCGCCGTCTGTTGCCTCCTGCGTCTTCCGGTACCGGTAGACCGCGGGTATACTGGCTACGGTCATCCCTATTCTATGAACATGAAAGAAACCTGCAATAAACTGATGTCGTGCGACGCGGGCCTGTTTCTGATGCGTCTCGCTCTCGGTCTGCCGTTCGTCGCCCACGGGTGGCAAAAGCTTGCCGGTATGGACATGGTCGTCGGGTTCTTTGGCACGCTTGGTGTTCCCGCGCCCCTCGCTTGGGTCGTCGCTTTGGTTGAATTGCTCGGCGGCGTGGCCGTCATTCTTGGTGTCGGCGTGAAGTACGCCAGCTGGCTGCTGGCCGCCACCATGTTCTTCGCCATCCTGCTCGTGAAGGGAAAAATGGGATTTGTCGGCGGATACGAATTTGACCTGACGTTGTTCTTGCTGGCCCTCGGTCTCTCGTTCTCGGGTGCCGGCGCTTGCTCCGTGACGGCCAAGATGGGAAAAAAGGACGTCTGCGGCCCCTGTGCCGACGGCGTGTGCAAGATGCACAAGTAGGACCAAACGCCGGCCTTCGGGCCGGTTTTTGTTTTCCTGCGCGATGCGCTATTCTCTGTGGACTATGCCCCAGCTCCACGTGGAAGGCGGCCGCCCGCTCTCCGGCCCCATCGCGGTGTCCGGCGCTAAGAACGCCGCGCCCAAAATGATCCTCGCGTCGTTGTTGACCGGGGAAACCGTTTCGATCGCCAACCTGCCGCGCCAACAGGAAACCGACATCGCCAAGGAGATCGTGGAAACGCTGGGCGCGTCCTTCGCGTTCACGAGCGAACACACGGCGGACATCCGCGCGGAGCGCATTTCGTCCACGTCCGTCATCGGCCTGTCGCGCAAAAACCGCCTGTCCATCTTGGCCATCGCGCCGCTTTTGCACCGCGCGGGAGAAGCATACGTCCCCAAGGTCGGCGGGGATAAAATCGGCCCGCGCCCCGTGGACTTCCACTTGGACCTGTTGGAAAAAATGGGAGCGAAGATCGAAGAAACGCCGGACGGCTACCGCGCGTCCGTTTCGGGCCGCCTCAAAGGCACGTTGATCGAATTGCCGTACCCGTCCGTGGGCGCCACGGAAAGCGCCTTGTTCGCCGGCGTGCTGGCGGAAGGCCGCACGGTCATTCGCAACGCCGCCGGGGAGCCGGAGGTGAAGGCGCTCGTCATGATGCTGCAGAACATGGGCGCCGTTATCCAAATCCTGACCCGCCGCACGATTGAAATCCACGGCGTGGCACGCTTGCGCGGTTGTTCCGTTTCCGTCATGCCGGACCGCATTGAGGCAGCGTCTTACGGCAGCCTGGCACTTGCCACGGGCGGCGAGATTTTTATCGCCGGGGCGCAGCACGAACATCTGATCACGTTCCTGAACGCCGTCCGCCGCGTCGGCGGCGACTATGCCGTGCGGCCGGACGGAATCGTCGTGCGCGGGGCAGGGGAGCTCGCTGGGATTGAAATTGAGACGGACACGCACCCTGGCTTTGCTACCGATTGGCAGCAGCCGTTTGTGGCGGCGCTTACGCGCGCGAAGGGTACCTCCATTGTCCACGAGACCGTGTATGAAGATCGCTTTGGATATACCGAAGCGCTGAACCGCATGGGTGCGGACATCGCCGTGTCGGCCAACTGCCTTGGGGAAACGCCCTGCCGTTTTGCGGGCCGCAACCACCGCCACTCGGCGCTGATCAAGGGTCCGACGCCTCTCCATGGTGCTGATGTTGCTATTCCCGACATTCGCGCCGGTTTGGCGTTTGTCGTCGCGGCGTTGATGGCGCAAGGCACGTCCGTGCTTTCCGGGTTGGAACATCTGGACCGCGGCTACGAGCGGTTGGAAGAAAAGCTGCTCGGCGTCGGGGCGAAGATCCGGCGTGTGGAATAAAAATACCCCGCCGTCTCCAGTGGGAGAGGGCGGGGGAGCGGCATGCCGTTCTAGCCGAGACGACTCTGTCCTTCACGGGCCAGTCGTCCGATCTTCGCCTCGAGCGTGGCCCATCCGTCCTGAAGGTGCGGGGGGATGAGATGGCCAAGCCTGACCCACAGGAGACGGTAGTGGTCCTGCGCTTCGCTGATCTGCTTGCGCTGCCAGGCCGGGTCGCTGGCCTTGAGTGCGTTCAGGGTGTGGACGTAGTCGCAGGCTTTCACCAGAAGGTCTTCCCAGGTGCCGTAGTTGTACAGCCTGTGGGCGTAGTCGAACTGCTCGTCCTCGTGCTGGGTAATTCGTACGATGATGCGTGCCACCCGCGTGCCAAAGGCGTCCTCGATGTTCTTGGCCGAGTGCGTCGGGATGTCGCGCAGCAGAAGGGCAACGATCAGATCGGGGTCCGTACAGTGGACCTCTTCGACCAGGATGTTGACCGTCTTCTCGGCCCGTTCCTGCGCGTGCGCCCCGCTGCGCTTCACGAAATCACGAGCGAGCAACACGCGATCGTATTCGCTGGGCGCCAGGAGCGAGCGCAGACGCCGCTTGAGCCTGTTCCAGGTCTCCGTATCTTCCTGTGCGGTCGTCTGGTCGTCCGTCGTTTCGTCTCCACGGGCCATTCGCCTCTCCTTCGCATGATCCGACCCTCGTCGGACAAACGAATATGCCACATTTCGGCCGTCCTGTCAATCGGCTATACTACCTCGCGTTATGTTCTCGCTCCTCTTCTCCAATCCCGCCCTGTTTGCCGCGTGGATCGCGGCCGTGTTGGTGTCGCTCACGTTCCATGAATTCTCCCATGCGTTCGTGGCGCGTTTGCGCGGGGACCGCACGGCGGAGCGGGAAGGCCGCCTCTCTTTGAACCCGTTGGACCACGTGGATCCCATGGGACTTCTCGCGTTCCTGTTCCTGGGCTTCGGTTGGGCGAAACCGGTGCCGTACAATCCGTACAACCTGAAAGATCCCAAGTGGGACAGCGTCGCCATCGCGTTCGCCGGTCCCGTATCCAATCTGTTGTTTGCCGCCGTGGCCGCCGCGCTCTTCCGCGTCCTGGTCGGCGGGGGAGTGCTCGCGCCGCTCAACTTGCTTTCCGGGTTTTTGTTCCTGACGGTGTTCCTCAATCTGTCGCTCGCGGTATTCAACCTGATCCCGGTCCATCCGTTGGACGGCGCCAAGCTCGCGTTCGCCCTGCTGGACGGTCCGCGCCACGCCGCCGCCCGGGAATTCATTTCTATCCGCGGTCCGCAGATCCTGATGTTCCTGGTCGTCCTCTCCTTTCTGACACCGTTTCACCCGTTCGGGTTCGTTTCCAACGCCGCCATCGGCCTCTGCTCCTCCTTTCTGGGTGGCAGCTGTGATGCGTACTTTGGGGCGCTGTTTGGTGGATTGTAGAAGGAAAACCGGTCCGGAAGGGCCGGTTTTGCGTTTGTTCCGGGGAATTCTTGACGTTTGGGGGCTCCGGTGCTACTTTACCCGCACATTTCTTACTATTTTATGCCCACGATCAACCAGCTCATCCGCAAGGGTCGCCATCCCCTGAAGGTGAAGAGCAAGTCCCCGGCGATGCAGTATCGCTTGGACACGCTCCACCGCGTCCGTACGTTGCAGTCCTCGCCGTTTAAGCGCGGCGTGTGTGTCAAAGTGACCACCATGACGCCGAAGAAGCCGAACTCCGCTATCCGTAAGATCGCGCGCGTGCGCCTCTCCAACGGCACGGAAGTCACCGCCTACATTCCGGGCGAAGGCCACAACCTGCAGGAGCACTCCATCGTCATGCTCCGCGGTGGCCGCGTGAAAGACTTGCCGGGTGTGCGCTACCACATTGTGCGTGGCGTGTACGACACCCAGGGTGTGGCCGGCCGTCGCCGTGGCCGCGCCCTCTACGTCGCCAGGAAGCCGAGGGCGAAAAGGTGGTTTCGCTCTCCCTTTCTAACTTTTGGCCGGAGTAGCC